>CAZDPE010000022.1:0-1340 GCA_964507235.1 uncultured Lachnospiraceae bacterium | reverse complement strand
TCTTAAAGGTAACGACAAATGCAGTCAGAGATTATGAGAAAGGTAATTATGGTATTTCCAAGGATGTAATGCTTCTATTGAGGCAGAATTTCAACGTTTCTATAGATTACCTGTTGTTTGGAGAAATTACTGATTCTGAAAAACTGCTATTTCTCTTGGAAAATGCATCAGAAAATGATAAAATGAAAGCCTTGGCACATTTAATGATTTATTTTGTAGAAGGTAAGAAGAGAATTTTTAAGCAGAGCTCAGATTGGGAAGAAACAACTGAGAAATTTAAAGAACTGTTTGAAGATAAAAAGAAGTAGCATACCAGAGGATTAATATGAAAACGGTTTTGATTGTTGAGGATAATGTCAGAAGTTTGAACATGCTGGTAAAAATTATTGGAAATATTGATGCAAGTATTAATATTAAAGCGGCATCTAATACGGAAACAGCATATGTACTGGCAATGGAAAATGATGTTGATTTGTTTCTGATTGATATTATTTTGAGTCCTCGTTCTCATGCCGACGTTTCCGGTATCAGATTAGCCAATAATTTAAGAAGTTTTATCAGATATACATATACTCCGATTATTTTCATAACTTCGTTAGAAGATCCTAAGCTTTATGCCTATAGTGAAATCCACTGTTTCCAGTATATTGAAAAGCCGTACGATGTCGGTAAAGTAACTCAAATTGTGGAAGATGCTTTGAAACTCCCTGTAGAGAAATGCAGCAGCCAAAGTATTTTCTTTCGTAAGGATGGTATTTTATACAAGTTGGGTATTTCTGAAATTATGTATATAGAGAATACGAGGAAGGGCAGAGTTATTCATGCTGTGAATAGTGATTTGGAATTGGCCTATAAGCCCAGTAAGGCAATTCTGGAGGAATTATGTTCAAGTAAGTTTGTTCAGTGCAGCAGATATACAATAATTAATAAAGATTTTATTGAAAGTATTGATGAAGTTAACCGATATATAAAATTAAGAGGCAGAAAAGAGCAAATTGAAATTGGAATTATTTTTAAGAAGAGGTTTATGAGGAATGTCAGGGATAGTTGAAAGTATTGCATTGATTTTGGAATTATTGGCTATATTATTATGTTTGTCCAACTTATTTGGAAAGAAGATGAAATTTAATGTTTATACATTAATATTAATTGCAGTATATGTATTTATTTTTAGTTGTATAAATTCATATAGTTTACCAACGTATATATCAATTCTGGCATACATTGGAATAATTATTTATTGTCTAATTTTATATAAGAAGAGAATTGGAATGACACTAGTAAACTTTATTCTTGCATTTGCAATAGTTGGTTTACTTCAATTAATTTATTGTATACCA
>CAZDPE010000021.1:26579-28608 GCA_964507235.1 uncultured Lachnospiraceae bacterium | reverse complement strand
TAGAGTAATATTATCTGTATTAATAAGGAACAATTAGATAAAGGAAATTACAAATGAAGAAAAATCAGGTTTTAGCATGTTTGTGTATGATTGGCATACTGTTTGTGAACAGTATGCCTGTTTTTGCTACAGAAGGAAATTATCAGGAAGAGTTCATTTCAGATTTCGCGGAAGAGAATAATCAAGAGGAAACAGGCGGAACAATAACAGGTTTTGCAGAATTGGATGAAAACTATTATGAATGGGAAGAAAAGGGAAACTTAGAAGAAGCAGTAAGTAAGTTTCCTGAGGAATTGCAGGTTGAATTGGATGGCGGAAAAGAAATTTTTATTCCAGTCACATGGGTGTGCAATGAAAATTATGAAGAAACCGAATATGATTTTTATGAATTTACACCAGATTGGGATAAAGAAATGTACCCTTTGGCAGATTCTTTAAATTCGTATTGGGATGTACCATCTATAGAAGTAGTAGTCCCGGCTCCCGTCAGTGAAGATGAGAAAAATTATATTGACGCGGCAAGAGAAGAATTAAAGAGCGTATTAGTGGATGATGTTTATGCTTTAGTTTATTTATGCGAAAAGTATGAATTAAAATCAGAAGCTTCAGCTCAAAGTGAAACGATAATTACATTAAATACAGGCAGTACAGTTAAAATAATGGACGTTCAGATTACATCGAACAGAAAGATCTGGTATTTGGTTTCCTTTGAAATGAATAATCAGATTTATCAGGGGTATATAGAACGGAATTATCTTGCATATTCGAATGAAGCATTTTTAAAATGGGAATCAGAATACCTTTCAATTTACATGGTGGAAGCAGTATTATATTCCTCAGACTATCCGGATGTGGAGGTATTTCCGGAGTCATATCAGAATCAGCTTATGCAGCTTAAAAGGGCGCACCCTAATTGGATTTTTGTAAAATATAACACGGGACTTGACTGGAATACAGTTATTAAAAACGAAACTGTGAAGGATAGAAATTTGATTAGTGCTTCTATGGAAGATGCCTATAAAGGCGATTTTTATGGAGATGGATGGTATCAGGCATCAGAAAATGCTGTCAAATATTATATGGACCCCAGAAATTTTCTGGATGATACTCATATTTTTCAGTTTGAACAATTGACTTATAATCCTTCTTATCATACGAAAGATGCAGTACAAAGTATTTTGGACAGTACTTTTATGTCAGGATATCTGGCAGATAACAATATGACATATGCGCAGGCATTTTTCAAGATTGGCGCAGAATTAGGAGTGAGCCCGTTTCACCTTGCGAGTCGTGTTTATCAGGAGCAAGGGCAAGGTACCTCTGCGCTTATTTCAGGAACTTATAGCGGATATGAGGGCTACTTTAATTATTTCAATATAGGAGCGTCGGGAAGAACAAATAAAGAGGTTTATGTAAATGGACTTACTTATGCAAAAGAAAAAGGCTGGAATAGTATATATAGCTCATTAAAGGGGGGAGCTCAAATCCTGTCGGCTAATTATATATTGAAAGGACAGGATACATTATATTTGCAGAAGTTTGATGTGGATATTAGCTTTAACGGATTATATATTCATCAGTATATGCAGAATGTAAGGGCGCCATATACAGAATCGGTTAAAGTAAGAGCAGCATATCTGAAGACAGGGGCATTGGATAATCCCTTTGTGTTTAAGATACCGGTTTACAATAATATGCCGACTGTTGCATGTAAAATACCAACATCAATACCGACGGCAACGCCAACAGAAAAGCCGACGCAGGAACCGACGGCAACGCCAACAGAAAAGCCGACGCAGGAACCGACAGCGACGCCAACAGAAAAGCCGACACAGAAACCGACGGCAGCGCCAACAGAAAAGCCGACACAGAAACCGACAGCAAAGCCGGCACAGGAGCCGACAGAAACGCCGACACAGAAGCCGACGGTGACGCCAACAGCGATGCCGACACAGAAGCCGACGGCAGCACCGGCAGAAACGCCGACACAGAAGCCGACGGTGACGCCAACAGCGATGCCGACACAGAA
>CAZDPE010000021.1:15963-26479 GCA_964507235.1 uncultured Lachnospiraceae bacterium | reverse complement strand
AAGCCGACGCAGGAACCGACGGCAGCGCCGACAGAAAAGCCGACGCAGGAACCGACGGCAGCGCCGACAGAAAAGCCGACGCAGGAACCGATGGCAGCGCCAACAATAAAACCGACGCAGGAACCGACGGCAGCGCCGACAGAAGAACCGGCGCAGGAGCCGACAGCAGAAGCTGCAGAAGCACCGACCCGGATTCCTGAGAATTCTATAATCGTAAAGATAGAAAAACAACCGGAAGAATCTACAGCTTCACTGGAGAATAGTGGGAAAAAAGAGGTTACAATTGACTTAAATGAAAGCGGTATAGTGTATTCTGAAACCCTGAAAAAAATGAAAGAGCAGGAAATAGAAGCAACTTTCAAGGTAGGAGATAATATTAGATGGACTATTAATGGAAACAGCATAGATTCAGATTCTCTGGCAGATGTCAATTTAAAAGTTAAGACGGATGGTGGGGAAATACCCGACAAAAAAATACAGGAATTAGTAACCGATGGAAGTCATTATTTGGAATTATCATTAAGCCAGGAAGGTGAGTTTGGGTTTAAAGCCGTTTTAACTGTTAAAATGGAAGAGGGAAATCCCGGTCAGTATGCAAACTTGTTCTACTATAATAAAGATGAAATATGGGAGTTTATGGGAGCTTCAATAATCGATAATAATAGAGATGCTTCCTTTGAGTTTGAGCATGCGTCGGAATATTTGATTGTGATTAATGACAAGATAATGGATAATGCTTTGTCGGAAAACGTGAATGTTGTAACCGGGGAAATAGTGCAGCAGCCAGAAGACGAAGCGGAGATAATTGAAAGTGAGGTATCTAAAGAGGAAACCGGTAAGAAAGTATTAATTTTGATATTAATCTTACTTGGGAGCATTTTTATAGTGCTTGGAACGGTTTTGGTCGTTAATAGAAAAAGCAGTTAATTCTTAGTGGGCGTTTTCTTGACCAATATTCTATATCGTGATACCATTTATTAGAATGATTCAGGTGTCAGGGACACTGCATATCGGAGGCTTCCTAACGCCTGAATCGTGGGATAAAATTTAAAACCTACAGGCGGATTTCAATGAAAGATGCAGTAAAAAAGAGAGAGGTCATAGGCTTAACGGCAGTATTTGCGCTTTGGATGGTTTTTAACGGAATTTTACTGGCGGGACATGAACTATGGAGAGATGAAGCCAATGTCTGGCTTCTTGCAAGGGAGCTTTCTCCGCTGCAGCTGCTCCGGGAGATAAAATATCAGGGACATCCCTGTTTGTGGTATTTTATTGTGATGCCCTTTGCCAGGCTGGGTCTGCCTTTTAAGACTTTGAGCGTAATAAGTTTTTTAATTATGTCGGTGTCAGCGGGGATTTTTGTTTACCGGGCGCCTTTTTGCTGTATCACAAAGGCAGCGTGTCTGATTAGTCCCATATTTTCCTATTATTATCCGGTAGTGGCAAGAAATTACTGCCTGATAGCGCTCCTGCTTTTGCTTTTGGCAGTTTTTTATGGAAAAAGAAATGACAGGCCGGTATTCTATGGACTTTTGCTGGGGCTGCTTGTGCAGTCAGATACGATTATTCTTGCGGCAGCAGGGCTTATTTCTTTGATGTGGCTTATGGAAAGTATTGTGAAAAGCGTCAGGGGAAAGAGCGGAACACCGATTTTACAGGCGGCAAAGGGGCTTTGGATTCCTCTTGCAAGCCTGCTTATATGGGTTTTGGAGTTTTATCAGGTTTCTGACAGCCCGGAATTTCATCCGCAGATTCTTTCCTTTACTGATATGCTGCATGAAATCAGAAATTTTTCTTACAGCATTCTGACCCGGATGACAGGACGGGGACAGGCCTTTGATTTATTTTTGATTCTTTTGTTTATAGCGGCGGGAATTTTGATTTCCCTGTCCATTAAAAATTTCTGGCCTATGGCGGTTGCGGCGGGAGCCTTTTTATTTGAAGTTATTTTCAGCATTATGATATATCAGCTCCACATCTGGCATTATATTGCCATATGTTTTGTGCTTATCTGGTTTTTCTGGGTGGGCAGAGGGGCGAATGGCCGTCTGGCGCTTTGGGGGCGGATTTTTTCGGAAGGGCTGTTGATTCTTCTTTCAATTACCATGTTTATGAGATGGAATTCGCCGGAAGAAAGCTCAAGCCTTGAAAATGCCCTTAACGGTCTGTATTCGGATGGAGTGAACGCAGCTGATTATATTGAAGAAAATATATCAGAAAATGAATTAATTCTTTCTACTGATGTGGCGGAAGCTTCAACAGTAGCGGCTTACCTGGGCCGCAGGTATGTCTTTTATTATGCTGGAAATTTAAGACCCGCCTCCTATGCGGATTATAGTAATGAACAGAGCAGTACGGTTTCCTATGATGAATTGCTGCGCAGAATTCTTCTGGAGTTTCCCGAAAAGGAATATTTTTATCTTTTAATATGCCCTGACAATTGTGTTAAGGATATCCCGGATGAGGTAAAGGAAAGCTGGGAAATCTGTTATCAGACGGAAGAAGAAACGGCAAGAGGGGAAAGCTATAAACTGTGCAGGGTGGAACTGGATGCAGTTCATAAATATAAATCTAATGGAGATTAAAATGGATAGAGTGTATGATAAAATCATTATTGGCGCCGGGCTTTATGGGCTATATGCGGCCAGGTTCACAAGCGGCAGGGGAGATAAGGTTCTGGTGCTTGAATATGACGAAGCACCCTTTGCAAGGGCTACCTATATTAATCAGGCAAGAGTCCATATGGGATATCATTATCCAAGGAGTCTTACTACGGCGGTGAAGTCCGCCGGTTATTTTAAGCGCTTTGTGGAAGACTTTGGGTTTTGTATTCATGATAAATTTGACCAGGTATATGCTACTTCGGACAAGTTTTCCTGGACCAATGCACAGCAGTTTATGGAGTTCTGCAAAGCGGCGGGGATTCGCTGCGATGAAGTGGCGGTTTCCCGATATTTTAAGCCGGGAATGTGCGACGGCGCTTTTATGACTGAGGAATATACCTATGATGCCAAAATTCTGCAGAAGTTCTATGAAGAGGAACTGAAGGACAGGAAAAATGTCACCTTCCTTTACGGAGCAAGAATTGACAAAATTGTTAAGAAGAGTAAGGTCTTTGAGGTATGGATGGAGGACGGCATTTTTTTTGAAGCCCCTTTTGTATTGAATGCCACTTATGCTTCTGTCAATCAGATTATTGATAAGGTAGAAGGAATCCAAAAGGAATTTTTTAATATTAAATATGAATTATGTGAAATTATTCTGTGTGAGCCTTCGGATACACTGCGGGGGACGGGAATTACCGTTATGGACGGCCCCTTCTTTTCTATTATGCCTTTTGGAAAAACGGGACTGCATTCCCTGACCTCCGTTACCTTTACGCCTCATGTAACCTCTTATGATACTTATCCGGTCTTTCATTGTCAAAAGGGGCTTGAGGAACGGCGGAATGATGTGCCGGAAAATGAAAAAGAAAATGAATTCTGCTGTAGGCCGGGTGACCTTGGCAATTGTAATATCTGCCCTCATAAGCCGGATACGGCATGGTCTTATATGTCACATCTGGCGGATAAGTATATGAAGAAAGAGTATGCGTATACCTATAAGGAATCTCTGTATTCCATGAAACCTATTTTAAAATCCTCCGAAGTGGATGATTCAAGGCCTACCGCTATCAGGGTTTTAAGCGAAGCGCCCGTCTTTATCAGCGTGCTGTCAGGTAAAATAAATACTGTCTATGACCTGGATGCTTATTTGACGCTTCAGCCAACAACCCCGCTGCAAACAATGGGGCATTAAGCTTGCAGGTCTGCCTGCGAAGAATTATCTTTTACGAAAGGAAACAATGATGCAAACCAGTAAAAAAGAAAAGAAATTTATTTCCCTGGTGGTATATCTTCATAATGTGGAAGATTATATAAAATTTTTTTTAAATGCAATCATTCCTGTCTGCGAGAACAATTTTCAGGAATTTGAAATTGTCTGTGTGGATGACGGCTGCAGTGACGGCACATTGGAGGTGCTGAAAAAATATCTGGAGGAAAATCAGACCTCAGCCATGGTCAATGTGATTCACATGAGCTTTTTTCAGGGACTGGAAAGCGCCATGAATGCAGGAAGAGATATTGCAATCGGTGATTTTGTATATGAATTTGACGATGTTTTTGTGGACTATGAACCGGAACTGCTTTTAGAAGTATATGAGAAGATGCTGGAAGGCAATGATATTGTGGCAGCAAGGAGTAAAGGAGAACTGCGTTTTACCTCTAAAATCTTTTATTCTCTTTATAATATGACCAGCCGCGTAAAGGGGAAGATTGGTCCTGAAACCTTCCGGATTGTGTCAAGACGTGCCATTAACAGAATTAAGTCAATGGGGCAGTACATTCCTTACCGCAAAGCGGTTTATATGAACTGCGGACTGAAGACTGCGACGATTGCTTATGAAAGCAGGGATAAAAAAGCAAGAGTGAGCAATAAGACGGTTACTTCCGAAAGAACATCGCTTGCACTTGACTCCTTCATTTATTTTACCAATGCCCTGGAACGCCTTTCCGCTATTATATGCGGAGTATTTCTGGTGCTGACGGTGGGAATGGGATTTTATATTATTACGGATTTCTTTAATGCCAATAAGCCGGTGGAAGGCTGGCTTTCCACCATGGGCTTTCTGGCTCTTGGATTTTTCGGAGTGTTTGCCCTTCTTACGATTATTCTGAAATATTTATCGGTGATGCTGAACCTTATATTCAGGCAGCAGAGGTATTTAATATCTGATATAGAGAAGGTGGTAAAAAGGTGAGCGGCAAAGAGTTAAGTATCAATATTTTATTTCCTGTTTTAAATGAAAGATTGAGACTCAGGAATGGAATTGAACGTTCCATGGAATATTTGAAAAAGAATGTAACCATTCCCTACAGCCTTACCATACTGGATAACGGTTCTGATGATGAAACTCCTGAAATCGGCAGGGAGCTTGCGGATAAGTATCCTGAGGTTTCCTATGTCAGAGTAGGAGAGCGGGGCGTAGGCGTGGCCTTCCGCAAGGGAATTGAATTGAATGAAAGCGACATTGTAGGTTATATGGATATTGATTTGTCCACAGATATCAGATATCTTGGAAAGACAATTGAACTGTTTAAACAAAGGCCCAAGCTTCAGTATGTAAACGGAAGCAGATTCAGCAGGGAATCGGATACGAAGGGCAGAAAATGGTATCGAAAAATTACATCCATGGGGCTGGTGATCTTACTGAAAACCATTTTTCATATGAAAGCGACAGATGCTGTCTGCGGCTTCACATTCCTGCGGAAGGAAGCGGCAGAGCAGTTAGTAAAAGAAAGCAGCAATGATAATGGCTGGTTTTATACCATTGAGTTTTTGCTTCGGGCAGAGAGAGATGGCATGGTAATTTATGATATGCCCGTGGAGTGGCAGGAGGATTATAACACTACCGTAAAGGTGTGGAAGACCATTAAAAATTATCTGGTGCAGATACACAGGCTGCATAAAGCTTTTAAAGCGGAAAGCAAAATGAAGAAAGCGGAGGAAGGTTATGTTAAAGAGGATTGATTTAACAAGGGATTATCAGAAGCATAAAGAAGAATATCTGGAAGCCATCGGAGCTGTCTGTGAGGAAACTGCTTTTTCCGGAGGAAAATTTGCGGACAGGTTTGATGAGGAATTTGCGGAGTTTGTCGGTGTGCCTTATGCAGCAGGCGTGAACAACGGTACATCTGCGCTGCACTGTGCCATGATGGCTCTTGGAATTGGAGAGGGGGATGAAGTCATCGTTCCTGCCAATACTTATATTGCAACTGCATGGGGTGTAACCTATACAGGGGCGACTCCTGTATTTGTGGACTGCACATCCGATACATGGGAAATTGATCCTGATAAGATTGAAGAAAAAATCACAGATAGAACAAAAGCTGTTATCGGCGTTCATTTATATGGGCAGCCTTTTGAATTCGGAAAGGTAAAGGCCATAGCGGATAAATATCATTTGTATGTGGTGGAGGATTGTGCCCAGGCTCATGGCGCGGGATATGAGGGAAAACTGGCAGGAAGCCTTGGAGAGCTGGGGTGCTTTTCATTCTATCCGGGGAAAAATCTTTATGCTTTCGGCGAAGGCGGAAGTGTTACCTGCAAAAAGAAAGAATATTTTGACGCCATTACCACCTTTAAAAATCAGGGCTGTAAAGTACGTTATTATCATGATGTTGTAGGATACAACTATCGGCTGGAGGGAATACAGGGTGCCGTATTAAGCGTCAGTTTGAAGTATTTGCCTGAATGGACCGAAAGAAGAAGGGAGATTGGAAGACGATATCTGAAGGAAATTCAAAATCCCCGTATAACCATGCAGGCACATCCTGAAAATACAGATCCGGTGTTCCATTTATTTGTGGTAACAGTGGAAAATCCCGATGATTTAATTGCTTATATGGGAGAAAAGGGGATGGAATGCAACAAGCACTATCCGGTACCCTGCCATTTGCAGAAAGCATATGATAACCTGGGCTATAAGGAGGGCGACTGTCCGAATGCCGAATATCTGGCAAAACATTGCGTAACGCTGCCGTTGTTCCCTGAGATGACGGAGGAAGAAGTAAAAAAGGTAATTGATGCATGCAATGCATATACAGGAAAATAAGGGAAGCTAAATGAAAAAGAATAGTAAAGACAGAGAGAATATATTTACCATAGCAGACAAATGGGGGGAAGGGTTAAGGAAGCTGATAACACCGAAAACTCTTTCTGTATTTCTGACAATCATATATGTGCTTGGACTGATACCGCTCCTTTGGATTGGATGGTACAATTATCCCAGCGCGGATGATTATTCTATAGGCAGCAACTGCAGGCAGGCATGGGTGAGCAGTCATTCCATATTTTCCGTGATTGGAGCAGGGATTGTACGGGCAGTGGATGACTGGGTGAACTGGATGGGATATTTTACTTCCAATTTCCTGATGGCTGTGCCGCCCAGTACCTTTGGAGAACGTGCTTATGTGCTGACGCCATGGATTATGCTGCTGATGCTGAGTTTGTCCACTGCTTATCTGCTCCGGATTATTTTTGTGAAGGTTTTTCAATCGGATAAATATGTGAGCCGCTGCGTTATTATGCTGATGCTGTTTGTGACGGTACAGTGTATGGTGGGACGTGTGGAAGCCTTTTATTGGTACAGCGGCGCTGCAAATTATATGTTTGTGCATGGAATGAGCCTGTTTTATTATGGACTGCTGATTTCGGCCGTCTATGATAGGGGAAAAAAGCGGATTTTTGATTTAACCGCAGCTTCTGTCCTGGGATTTTTGACAGGAGGAGGAAACCAGATGACAGCATTGAATGTTGCGGTTATCCTGCTTGCCTCGGCCGGTTTTCTCACATATCAGAAAAAGTGGAAGACTTATAAGGCTCTTGCCATCCCCATGGGATTTTATTTTCTGGGATTCATTTTGAATGTGGCGGCGCCCGGGAACTGGGTGAGGGCTGAGGGGACAAACGGAATGAATCCGGTGAAAGCGGTCTTGATTTCTTTTTATTATTGCCTTGATTATTGTATGAGTGAATGGTCAGGATGGCCGGTGCTTCTGCTCGTTATTGCATTGATACCGCTGTTTTATCATATGGCAAAAAGGACAGAATTTACTTTTAAATATCCCCTTGCAGCGGTGCTTTTCGGCTACTGCGTAGTTTCTGCCATGATGACGCCGCCTTTATTTGCGGTAGGCAGTATAGAGGCTGCAAGGCTTCAGGCTCTTACCTTTACCATGTATATTCTGGTGCTTACCCTTTGTGTAGGATATGTTACAGGCTGGGCGAGGAAAAAAATAGAAGGTTCCAGGTCTTATAAAGGGGCGGAAGAGTCCCAAAGCGGTTTTTCTGTAAGTGAAATCTGGTGTCTGGCAGGATGCCTTGTGTTTTTTGCAGCGGCAGCTGTGATTACCGTAATTCCGGAGCATCATTATTTTACTGCATCTTCCGCTGTAACAGATCTTGCAAACGGCAGTGCAAAGACCTATGGAGATGAATTAAAAGAAAGAATGGAGTTGTATCACAGCGGAGAAAAAGAGGTTGTGGTAAAGCCGCTTACAGAGCATCCGGCGCTCCTTTACTTTTCAGATATTAAAGCTGATTCTGAAGACTGGGAAAATAAAGGACTTTGCAGGTATTATGGAATTGACAGCGTGGCTGTAAAGGAAAATTAACCTATGAATTACGGAAATAAAATGCGTATTCTGATGGCTGCAGGCGCCGGTTTGATACTGGCGCTTGCACTTATCGTTTCTTATGGGCGGACAGACCATGAAAAAGAAATAATGAATAAGCTCACTGTGGAATGCAGTGTGGATGATGAAAAGATAAATTTAAAGCTTTGGGAAGATGAAACGGAGGGAAGGTACTATCTGTTCCTGCCCTCCTGCTTTACAGATAAAGGAAAGGAATTGACAATCCGCTATCACGGCGGAAAAGGAGTACTGGAAATAGATGGCGTAATCTATAAAGACGGAGATGTTTTTTGGGAAAACGGAGAAGAAGAGGTTCACAGAATAGGATTAAAAGGATTATTCGGAACTCCTTATATGGATAAAACACTTCAGGTATTAACTTCCGAAAATCTTCCCGCTATTATGTTTGAAGTGGAAGCGGAAGAAGACTTATTCAGTTTAGAGGAAGTTGACAAGAAGAAGTATATTGAAACGGGCAATATGGTAATGCTGGATGAAGCGGGCAATGTAGTCTGCCGGGAAAAACTGGAAAAGCTTAAGGTCAGGGGCAATCTTACCGCTGCACTTCCCAAGAAGCCTCTCACCTTTTCTTTTGACCGGCAGATTGGTCTTTGCGGCATGGCGCCTGCTGTAAAATGGAATCTATTGGCAAATGCTACGGACGGTTCTTATATCAGAAATAAAATTGTGCTTGATTTGGCAAATAAAAGTACTGATGCTTACGAGCCTGACGGAGAATTTACGGAAGTTTATGTCAATGGCATTTACCAGGGAATGTACCTGCTGACAGAAGCTGTGGAGGCAGCGGAGAACAGGCTGGATATTTCCCCTGAGGATGGCTGGTTTTTGGAAATGGAACTGGATTTCCGCATGGAAGAGGGAAAGGTATATGTGATATCGGATGCCGGACAGATATTTGAAGTGAAATCCGGGACTGCAGTATCCGGAGGGGAAAGGGATGAAGTCCTGTCTTTCCTGAATGATATTGAAAGCGCATTGTATGCGGAGGATGGAATCAGTGAATTGAGCGGGAAATCCCTGTCACAGCTGATAGATTTTGATTCCTGGGCGGTAAGCTGGCTGATACAGGAAATATCGGGGAACCATGATACGGGAATTGCCAGTCAGTTCAGCTATACCTTAAGCAGGGATGTCCCTTTTTTATATGCCGGACCGGTATGGGATTATGATGGATGTATGGGAAATGTAAATACACCGCTGTATGCGAATCCTGCGGCTCTTACTACATCAATTGCGCAGACAAGGCCGGAAGGAAATGCCAATCAGAACAGGTGGCTTTCTGCCATGTACCGGAATCCGGGATTCCGGGAAACTGTGATAGAAAAATACAGGAATGTGTTGAAAGAGAATCTGGAAAATATTCTGAATGAGAAAATTGATGAATATGCGGAAAAAATAAGAAGAAGCGCCCAGTTGGACGCCCTGCGGTGGCACGGGCAGAGGCTTGAGTGGATGTTTGTACTTCCGGAAGATTTACAGGCAGCGGAGGAAGGAGATTACAGGAGATTTGATACTCTTGACAGCCATATAGCTTTTGTGAAGGAATTTCTTACGCAAAAGCTGGAATTTCTTAATAAGCTTTGGATAGAGAAGAAAGATTTTTGCGTGGTTGAAGTGAGGAATGATGCCCCTTTTTTAAATCAGGACTATAATCAGACCATCTATTATTGGGTGGAAAAGGGTACTGTCATGAAAGGACTTCCGCTTTATGAGAATGAAGAATATAAGTTTAAAGGTTATTTTATGCAGGACAGCGGACAGCAGATAACTGACGGCAGCGTCATAACCGGGGACTGTGTTCTTATCGGAATATGGGAGCAGACAGGAGAAGAATAATTGGAACAGATACGTTACAGGCATGAGTATAAATATCCTTTGACTCGCGGACAGATATTGATAGAAGATGCCAGAATAAATGCAATTATGTCAAAGGATATCCATGTGGGAGAGAATAGTTTTTATAACATCAGAAGTCTTTATTTTGATGATTATGAAAACAGCTGCTATATGGATAATGAAAACGGTGTGGATGACAGGGGAAAATACAGAATCCGCATTTACAATCATAGTCCGGAAAGAATTAATCTGGAATTAAAACAGAAAATAAGGGGAAAAACCAGCAAGCGTTCCTGCCTTATTACGCTGCCGCAGTGCAGAGCGCTTATGGACGGAATTATCCCGGCAGATATAAGGCCGGAGCAGCAGGTGCTGCATAAGCTGGCATATCTGATGGCGGTAAGGCTGATGCGCCCGGCGGT
>CAZDPE010000021.1:8754-15863 GCA_964507235.1 uncultured Lachnospiraceae bacterium | reverse complement strand
GCGCCCGGCGGTAAGTTTATGTGAGAATGGAGGATTTTTATGAGTTTTTCAGATATATTCAAAAAGGATTTTCTTGCTTCTTATACAAGTGAAAGCATCAGCGTGCCTCACATAGCGGCAGTGCTGCTGATTACTGCTGCAATAGCATTTTATATTTTCATGGTTTACAGACTGATTACCAAAAAGACCTTTTATTCAAAAAATTTCAATATTTCCCTGGCTGCTATTGCGGTTATTACTGCCGGAATTATTCTGGCGGTGCAGTCCAGTATTGTTATTTCCCTTGGTATGGTGGGCGCCCTTTCCATTGTGCGCTTCCGTACAGCAATTAAAGAGCCTATGGACTTATGCTTCCTGTTCTGGTCTATCGCAGTGGGAATCTGCTGCGGCGCACATATGACGGAGGTGGCGCTGGTACTGTCGGCGGTGCTGACCATACTGGTGATTGTTCTTGACAGGCTGCCGGTGGGGCGGGCACCCATGATTCTTGTGGCCAACCTTAAAAATTCCCGGGGCGAACCGGATTTTATCCGGAAGGTTTCGGAATTTTGCAGATATTACAAAGTAAAGTCCAGGAATATGACAGCCGGCAGATGCAATCTTGTGCTGGAGGTCAGGGCATCTAAGGAATATGAAATGATGCAGGAGATAGAAAAACTGGATTTTGTGGAAAGCGCTTCGCTGGTTTCCCATGACGGTGAAGTGACTTTTTAGAATATTGACTTTGAAGAATGTCTTTAGAGAACGAGAATACATCTTCATTTATTACTGAATTTTCAGAAAATGATGAAGATGTATTTTTTTATACTTATTTCCGGCTTTGTTTAGAAAATCTTTACAAATTTGTCAGGATTGATTAAGGTTTCTGACGTTATAATTATCAGAAAAGGTTTGTTATTGAAATAAAGACTGTGAAAATTTTACATAAATAATAAAAAGAATGTAATTATCAGTTAATTATGAGATTATAAGTAGGATGAATATAAAACATTAATAAGAGGTATTTTGTGAAAAAAATAAGGTTTATAACGGCGTCTGTTGTTTTTCTGATACTGTTTCTGAATTTTGACAGTGTGGCGAAGAAGCTTAATGAAGATATTATGGGCGTGGAAGTCCTTCCCATGGAAGAAATCGAAGAATTGTGTGAAGGAAAAGCAGATGCTTTTCTGGAGCCGGAAATCACTGTAAACGGAGGAAGTATTGCCTATGACACCGAACAGAATATGCTTTTAATTCCCCAGTCGCTTTCGTCGGAAGGATTTGAAGGCAGACTTAAGGCTGCAGAAGGAAAGCTTTATTTTCTTCAGGATGAAGCATTTAAGAATAAGGAAGAGGCAATCAGTGAGAATAAAGTGTTCCGCCTGTTTTGGATTAAAGAAAATCAGTGCTGGATGTATAATGTTTACTTCACGGGGATGCCGGTGATTACGATAACAACGCAGGAAGCATCCGATGAGGAAAGCACCGGAGTTATGTGGGTTTATGACCAATACCGGAGCGCCGCGGAGTATCAAAGCTCAGCGTGTTCATGGCATATAAGAGGGGCCTCCAGCCGCAGCTATGAAAAGCTGAGTTATAAGCTGACGCTTACGGACAATAAACTGTCACTTCTGGGTATGCGCAAGGATGATGACTGGATATTGAATTCCCTGTATGATGATGAGGGTCTGATTCATAATAAGCTTTCTTACGAAGTCTGGCAGGAGATTGCAGCATCCAACAGCGTTCAAAATGATGAGGGCATCAGTATGGAATACGCAGAGCTGTTTATGGATAATGAATATCTGGGAATTTACGGTCTTATGGAAAGGATTGATGAGAAGGCGCTGGCTTTAAATGACAGGGATATTTTATATAAATGCAGGAACCAGCTATATCCGGGAGAAGATGATTTCTACACGGAACTGACGGAAGAAATGTCGCCTGTTTTTGAGTTAAAGTATCCTAAGGTATTTTCTGCGCAGGAATGGGAACCTTTAAGACAATGGACTTCCATGTTTTTATGGAAGGAGCCTTATGATTATGAATCAGGTAAGGCAATCCTTAATATGGAAAATGCAATAGACTATAATCTGTTCAACCTTCTGATTTGCGGCATGGATAATATTATGAAAAACATTTATTTTTGGGCAGATTATCAAAACGACGGCAGCTATCAGTTTATAAAAATACCGTGGGATTTGAATATGACCTGGGGCAATTCGTGGATTGATGACTATAATTGTAATTTTAACAGATATCAGGAAAAGAATCTTGACAGCACCGGAGGATGGACAGAGGATTTATATGAATTATATCAGGAAAATCCGGAAGAAATAGGCAGGATGCTGGCCGACCGGTGGCAGGAACTCCGGGAAACAATCATTACCAGGGAAGCCCTGTCTGAAAAGGCGGAAGAAGAACTTGCCTACCTGAAGATGTCGGGAGCATCCATAAGGAACCGTCAGAAGTGGCCGCCGAAGGGTGAGTATTGGTCGGATGACTATATTTATGAATATATTGATAAAAGAATTGATTTTCTGGATGGTTATGTGGAGCAATTGAGGTGATTTGAAATGGAATACAGGCATGAATTAAAATTTCCGGTATCGGATATGGAACTGGAAATGATTCGGTATCGGATTCAGCCCTTAATGCAGACAGATGTTTATCAGAAGGGAGGCAAATATACAGTAAGAAGTCTGTATTTTGATGATTTTTATGACTCCTGCCTGCAGGGGAATGAAAACGGAGAAGATAACAGGAGAAAATTCCGAATCAGGATTTATAACGGCAGCGATAAAGTGATTAAGCTGGAAAAAAAGATAAAATTCCGGGGGATGACCAAGAAAGCGGATGCTGAAATTTCAAGAGCGGACTGCCTTACTTATCTGTCAGGTAAACCGCCACGGCTGCATGCTGAAAGCTCCTGTCTGGAAAAAGAATTGTATGCGGAAGTCAGGATGAATGGCATGCATCCTGTCTGTATTGTGGAATATGAGCGGACGGCCTTTGTAGAAAAAAGAGGGAATGTAAGGATTACCTTTGACAGAAATATAAGCGGCAGCGCACATACAGAGGCTTTTCTTGATAAAGAGCTTCCGGTAATTCCTCTTTTGCAGGAGGGACAGCATGTGCTGGAGGTGAAGTATGATGAGCTGCTTCCGGAGTATATTTCGGACATGCTCAATCTGGGAATACTTCAAAGAACATCTTTTTCAAAATATTATCATGCCAGAAATTTTTTGAAATCGGTAAAAAGAGTGGGCAGCATCGGGAAAACAGCAGCAGGAATGAGAGGATAAAACAATGAGCTTTGGCGACGTAATTAAAAAATCAGTAATGGAAGGCTTTACCTATTCCGATTTATCTACAGCAAAAATCATCACAACACTTATGATAACCTTTGTCATTGCGGCATATATCTTTCTGGTATACAGGATGGTGACAAAAACCGCATTTTATTATAAAAGCTTCAACGTTTCCATGGCGGTTATCTCTGTAGTAACCGCAGGAATCATTCTTGCCATGCAATCCAGTATCGTAATATCCCTGGGCATGGTCGGCGCTCTTTCCATTGTAAGATTCCGAACGGCTATAAAAGAGCCCATGGACCTGTTATTTTTGTTTTGGTCTATCGGAACAGGGATTATATGCGGAGCCGGGCTTTATAAAATCGCAGTAATTCTTGCGGTTCTGGTGACGATCGGCATTTTAATGCTGGACATGCTGCCTGTCAGAATGAGCCCTTATTTATTGATAGTAAATGCCTCATCCAAAGCAGCCGAGGAGGATATTGTTTCCCTGTTGAAAAAAGCAGGCGCTTCTTATAAAATGAAATCAAAGAATATTACAAAAAACGGGATGGATTTGATTTTGGAAGTAAAAACAAAAAATGACAGGGAACTTCTGGATAAGCTCTCTGAAATGCCTGAAATAACGGAGGTGTCCCTGCTTGCACACAGCGGGGAAGTGAAAGGCTGAGGAGATATATAAGGCAGAAGCAGTATTTTACATTAGGGGGGAGGTACATATGTTTAATAAAGTAAATAAAGATAAAATTTTTTCGCTGTCAGCTTGGCTTATAAGTTTAATTTTCTATTTATTTTTTGCTTTTTATGACGGCGCAGTTATCTGCGTTGATTCCCCGAGCTATATGAATATGCATATTTCGCGGGAACCGCTTTATCCCCTGTTTCTGGCTTTGCTGCGGACGCTGTTTTCGGGACGGGGGGACTTCTATTTAACGGCAGCGGCGTTTTTACAAAGTATATTGGCGGCAATTGCGGCATGGAGTATCACAGTGTTTCTGTACAGAGAACTGAAGCTTCCTCGCGTCCTGTCTTTTTCTGTGCTTTTTATTCCTCTGGCAGTTTCTTTTCTGTGCCGGTTCGGGGCAAAGCGGGCAGCCATGTATTCAAACAGTATTTTAACAGAGGGCATAGCATGCTCTCTGTTTTTGATATTTTTCCGGTATCAGCTTGATTACTGGTATCATCAGTCTGCAAAAAGCCTTATGGCAGCGGCGCTCTTATCATTTGTTCTGTCATCTGTCCGAAAGCAGATGTATTTAACCGTGATTTTGCTGGCAATAACAATTTTTATAACCAATGTCAGAATAAAAAAGTATAAACGGGGATTATGGCTGTCACTTCTGTGCAGCCTGTGTATTTTCTCATGTACTGTATTGCTGGATTACGGGTATAATTATTTTGTCCACGGTACTTTTACGACACATTCCAGCGACAGCCGTTTTGTGGAAACAATGATTTTTTATACTTCTGAGCCGGAGGATGCAGAAAAGATACAGGATGAGGAAATAAGAGGTCTGTTTAATGAAATTTATGAGGTTTGTGATGAAAACGGATATGTAAAACATGATGCAGGTGAGGGATGGTATAATCGTGTCAGCCATTTCGGGGATTATTATGATTGTATTCAGATAGATACCATGTGGCCCATGATAGAAGATTATGTCAGCACTCATTATGATGTGGATTTTATTTCTCTGGAAAAGAAGGTGGATAGTTTAACAAATGAAATCATTATTTCACTGCTGCCTTCCGTATGGCCGGAAATGCTGGAAACCTTTTGTGATAATTTTCTGTCAGGTCTTGTCACCACTATAGCGCAGAGAAATCCGGTGCTGATAGTTTATGCTTTCCTGATGTACTGTATGTATATTGTATTGTTAATTACTAATATTAAAAAAGAAGGTCTTAGCAGAATTTCTATTCTTGGAATTGTTACGCTGCTTTCAATAATTCTGAATGTAGCAATTGTATCCTGTGTAATTTTCTGTCAGTCGCGGTATACTATTTACAACATGCCTCTTTTTTATATCAGCGGGTTATTGCTTCTTTTTAATGTCTGCCGGACATTTTGGAGGGAAAGGCAAAGTAGACACACCTTTTGAAGTGTGTTATAATGGGGCTTGTCAATAATCGAAGATAAAATCGAAAGGGAAGGTTATAATATGAAGAAAGCACTGATTATTGGTGCAGGTCCAGCGGGCCTTACAGCTGCTTATGAGTTGTTAACCAAATCAAACGATATCGAAGTAACCGTATTTGAAGAGAGTGATTGTTTCGGCGGTATTTCCAAAACGGTAAATTATAAGGGAAACCGTATGGATATGGGCGGACATCGTTTCTTTTCCAAGATTCCTGAAGTAAATGAGTGGTGGGACAAGATGCTTCCCATGCAGGGAGCGCCTGCCTATGATGATATTATTTTAAATCGTCCTATGCCTGTTCATAAAGGCGGTCCTGACCCGGAAAAGGAAGACCGCGTTATGCTGACCAGACATCGCGTTTCACGTATTTATTTTGATTCCAAGTTTTATGATTATCCTGTTTCCTTAAAATGGGAAACTATTAAAAATATGGGATTTATTACCACTATGAAAGTGGGATTCAGTTATCTGGCTGCCCTCATTCATAAAAAGCCGGAGGATAATCTTGAAAATTTCTATATTAATCGTTTTGGACGCAAGCTTTATTCCATGTTTTTTGAATATTATACGGAAAACCTGTGGGGACGTCATCCCAGTGAAATAGATGCTTCCTGGGGAGCGCAGCGCGTTAAGGGAATGTCTATTATAGCTATTCTTAAAGATATTTTCGGTAAAATTTTTAAGAAAAAGAACCGTAAGGTGGAAACCTCTCTGATTGAAGAGTTTAAATATCCCAAGCTGGGTCCCGGGCAATTGTGGGATGTAACGGCGGAAGAAGTGGTAAAGCATGGCGGCGTTATCATTAAGAATGCAAAGGTAACCGGGATTCATAAAAATGAGAACAACATCATTACATCCCTTACCTATGTGAAGGACGGTCAGGAATATACCATGGAGGGTGATTATATTATTTCCTCCATGCCGGTTAAGGATTTGGTTGCAGGTATGAATGATGTTCCTTCTGAGCCTGCCAGAATAGCAGTGGGACTTCCTTATCGTGATTATATGACGTTAGGCGTTCTTGTTCCTAAAATCAACCTGCAGAATAAAACCAATATTAAGACAGTCAGCAACATTGTACCTGACTGCTGGGTCTATGTGCAGGACAGAACCATAAAGCTGGGGCGTTTCCAGATTTACAACAACTGGTCGCCTTATATGATTAAGGATCTGAAAAATACTGTATGGATCGGGCTTGAGTATTTTGTAAATGAAGGCGATGAATTCTGGAGCATGACGGAAGAAGAGTTTTCCAAAGTCGGCGTAGAGGAAATGATTAAGCTTGGTTTGATTGACAGCCCCGATGTTGTGCTTGATACGCATATGGAAAAGGTGAAGAAAGCATATCCCGCTTATTTTGATACCTATGATGAGATTGATACTCTTGTAGATTATCTTAGTTCTATTGATAATCTGTATTGCGTAGGACGTAACGGACAGCACCGTTATAACAATATTGACCACTCAATGGTAACCTCCTTTGAAACCGTTAAGAATATTTTAAGCGGGGAAAAGGACAAGTCCAATATCTGGAATGTAAATACCGAGAAGGAATATCACGAAGAAGCAAAATCAACAGAGGCCGGAGAGGTGGATTAAATCATAACAGAAAGTCCGTGTAACCGGATCGGAAGGTCTGAATTACACGGACTTATTCATGACAATAGAAAGTTCG
>CAZDPE010000021.1:0-8654 GCA_964507235.1 uncultured Lachnospiraceae bacterium | reverse complement strand
AAATAGTTACTTTCTCCTGAATAATGATTGTCTTGCGCCATGGTTGGCGGCCCGGTGCTTTAAAGTATCATCCACCACATCCATGCGCAGCCCGGCGTCAATGAAATCACAGTATTTACAGAAATTGTAGTCACCGCGGCCTGTCCTGACAGCCTGGCGAAGCTTCTTGTATTCCTCGCTGTTCCAGGCTTCTTTTAAGGGTGTTACATTCAGGTCGGCAAGGGTAGTTACTTCAAAATTATCACAGCAGCAAATCCCCATTCTGCCGTCAGGGAAAATGAACATATCCGTATAGGGCATCAGACAGGTTTCTTTAATGATTTTCTGGGTATTCTGCTTATTGGGAGCGCTTCCTGCACGGTTTGTCAGTACGGCATCCATATAACGCATCTGAATCAGCAAATCCACATCTTTAAATTCTTCGGGATGAGCTTTTGCATAGTCATAAATTTCCTGAACATTGTCATGAAGCTTCATGTCCCGGCAGTAGTTGTTGATAATCAGCTGGTTGACATAGGGAATGATTTCTTTTACCTTTTCTACCGTAAGCAGAAGTCCGTTGCTTGAAAGAAAAATAAAGCTGTCGGGAAGCTTTTCTCTGCAGTATTTGTGAAACTCCACAATTCTTGTATCCAGAAATGGCTCATTATTTCCGTAAAGGGTTAAGTGCCCCTTGTAGCCCCAGTCATGGAGCTGGTCAATGATGCTGTAAAATAAGCTGTCCTCCATGCGTTTGTAAGGGCGTTTTTCTGCATTTCTGTTTGCGGTACAGAAGGAACAGGTGCTGTTACATCTGTTAATCGTTTCCAGATTTACTACCAGAGGCTGGGGAACTTCTCCATCGTTTAAAAAGTAATTGATATACTGTTCCTGCAATTTATTTCTTGTTAAAAACTGCAGTTTTAAATAACTTTCGGAGGAAAGCCTGGGAAATCTCTTTTGAAGATTCCAGCCAAGCGAACCGCCGAAATTATGAAATCTGACCGACATAATTATCTCCTTTTAATTTGTTTTGCAATGGGAATTTTTTCAATAATATAAACCAATTTAACTTTTTAATATTATCATTGATTTAAGGCGCCGTCAAGTTTATGGCGCACGCCCGACATGAAATAAGTTGGCGGTTTATACTTACATTTTGGAGTGGAAATGTACATTCCGCCAACTTATGAATGGTATGGCTGAACTGTTACATGATGCGGGGCAGTTTATGGCGCAGGGCATTTGCGAAGGAGCAGCTGCTATGGTATACTGATACTGGCACTGCTCTTTTACGGATAATATAGGGTCTGCCATAGTAAAAAGGAGTCAAGCTTATGACCTTAAAAATAAAAAAAGAATCTGTTTATTTATTATTATATTGTGCAGCATCAGCATTTTTTATTCTGCTTTTTGCAACACGGTCATCCTTCCTTTATCCCTGCAATGACTGGAATGATGCGAACAGCTATTTTTCAGTAGGCAAGGCGCTTTTTAACGGAAAGGTTCCCTATCGGGACGTGTTTGACCAAAAGGGCATGTATCTTTACTTTTTTTACGGACTTGCTTATCTGGTATCCCATACTTCCTTTACAGGAGTATTTTTGCTTGAGCTGATGCTGGCAATATTTGATTTGGCAGGTATTTATAGAATTCTTCGGCTTTATGTAAAAAAAGGAACGGCGCTGATTCTGACGCCTCCGGTACTGGCAGTGAGTTTTTCCTCTCAAAGCTTTTACTGGGGAGGAAGTGCAGAAGAAATATGTCTGCCTTTTTTGATTTGGGGGCTCTATTTGTCCCTTCATTATTTTAAAAGAGAATATCCGGACCGGGAAATGAAGGCAAAGACCGTTTTTACGGCAGGGCTTTTGGCTGGTATGGTGGCAAATATTAAATTCACATCCCTGGGTTTTTTCTTTGCCTGGATGATGTGCATTGCGTTTGCCTTTCTGGTAAGGAAGGATTTGAAAGGCGCCGTAAAAGCCTGTCTGATTTTCCTGGGCGGGATGGCGGTGACATTTGTGCCGTGGCTCATTTATTTTGGGATTCACCATGCGTTATATTACTGGTATTGGGGCTATGTATACATCAATGTGTTTGCTTACAGTAATTTAAACGGTGAAGGGCCGGGAATCGCAGAGAGAATTTATACCCTTGCAAAGCTTCTTTACTGGGTTGCAATTAAGAATATCGGGTATTTTGCATTTGTAACGGCAGGAGTGCTTTTTGAGCTATTGGGCAAAAACAGGAAGCTGCTGGAGCGGTTTAATATTCTGGCCATGAGCTTCTTTTTATTCCTGGGAATTTATGTGGGCGGTTCGGAGCTTCCCTATTATGCGCTGCCTTTGTGTATATTTACAGTACTTGGTTTTGCCTGGATAGGCAGGCTGGGGGAAGGTATTTATGAGAAACTGAAAAAAGGGAAAGGACTCTGTCCGGGACGGCCTGCACCTGGAATGGGATGCGCTGCGGCAATTCTGGTGAGTACAGGCTTTGTATATCTGGTTTCCATGAATATTCCTTTTATGTCGGAAAGAAAAGAAAATCTGTTTTTATATCAGTTTAAGGAAATTGTAGAGCAGGAAGAAAATCCTACGCTGCTTAACATCGGATGTCTGGATGCAGGACTTTATACGGTGTGTGATATTATTCCTACCTGTCAGTGGTTTCAGACCCAGACCGTAATCATGGATACGGTGTTAAGCGAACAGGAGCGTTATATCAGAGAAGGACAGATTGATTTTGTCATAGCAAGAGATAGTTATCCCGATGTGATATGGGAAAAGTATGAGCTGGCAGCACAGGCTCCATGGAGTCTTGATGAACAGGAATTTACTTATTATTTATTTAAAAGAAAGGCGGGGCATTAAACATGATTGTGCTCAAAGTAATCAGCCTGATAATCTGGCTTTTAGTTATACCCTTTTGTATCGGACTTTTACCGGTATTTTTGCTGCCGGAAAAGGACAGAACTCCGGGAATGATTTTTCTTTCCGGTTATTTTGTCATGTTTGCGCTGTTTGAACTGGTGGGAATTCCCATAGTAATACTTGTAACATATCATTCTTTTTCCCTGCTTTCCAATCTGTTTATGGTACTTTCCTTAGTGTTCGCCCTTGCCGGGGCGGGGATTACTTTATTTGGCCGGAAAAAGGGATATAAGCTGTCTTTGTGGAAAAAAGAGGATTTTAGAAAAACCGGATTGGAAGAAAAGATATGCTTTCTTATTTTCTTTCTGCTTCTGGCATTCCAGATGTATATGCTCTTTACAAGGGCATCCTTTGACGGGGATGATGCTTATTACGGGGTGCAGGGAGTGATTGCACAGCAGCTTGACAGTCTGTACCGCATCAATCCTTATACGGGAAGAAGCGCTCCCCTGGATGTGCGTCATGCTTTGGCGCTGATTCCTGTCTATGAAGCCTTTATCGGCAGAATGAGCGGCATTCATGCGACGATTATTGCCCACAGCGTGATACCTCTGGTTTTCCTTCCGCTGACTTATCTTGTATATTTTCAGATTGGCAGAAGGCTGCTTCATAATAAAAAGGATATGCTGCCTATGTTTATGATAGTGATGGCGCTTCTGCAGATGTTCGGGAATGTTTCTATTTATACGAATGAAACCTTCCTGCTTACCAGAACCTGGCAGGGAAAATCCCTGACCGGGAATTTCGTATTGCCCGCGGTTTTTCTGATTTTTTTAAGCCTGTTTGATGAGGAATCAGAAAGAGCGGTTTCCAAAAGGGCAGGCTTCTGGGTTTTACTGGCATGCATTAATCTGGCAGCAGGAGTGAGCAGCTCTCTTGCGGTTTTGTTAAGCGCTCTTCTGACAGCAGGACTTGCGGTTCTTTTTACTGTTTATAAAAGAAGGTTCCGTATTCTTATAAAAGCCGGTCTGACCTGTGTTCCCAGCGCGGTTTACGTTCTGATTTACCTGATTATCAGTCATTAGGAGGTGTGGCGGTTATGTTTGGGATTTTTATGGAAAGCCTTGTAATATTTAAGCTTTATACCGGGCTGAAACTGTTAATTGTGTTATTTGCCCTTTCGTGGCTGTATCTTCTGATTACGGAGAAGGATAAAAGAGTGCGGCTTTTGTTTGTATGGGCTCCGCCGCTTATTCTGCTGCTGTTCTTATTTCCCATAAGCCGGAAGCTTTTTGTGTCGGCAGGGCTGGACGGAGAAACCTATTACAGAATTCTTTGGACGATACCGATGGGTATTATAACGGCGTATGCGTCCTGCAGGCTTTTTGGCAGGCATAAAAGAATCGGACTGGTGATTGTTTCTGTGCTTGTGGTGCTTTGCGGAAGCCTTGTATATAGAAACGGCTATATTTCCAGGGCAGAAAATCTTTATCATATTCCTGATACGGTAATCCGCATCTGCGATTTGATTGCACCGGAAAAGGAAACAAGTCAGGTAATGGTGGTGGTGCCGGAGGAACTGGTATATTATGTTCGGCAGTATAATGCTGCCATACGGATGCCTTACGGCAGGGAAATGATTGCCAGTCAATGGGATTATTACAATGAGGTACATGCGGCCATGGAGGAAACGGAAATCATTGATTTGGAGGCGCTTTTGGAAGCCACAAGGAAGGAATATTGTCAGTATATTGTGATTAATCCCACAAGGCAGGTAAAAGGGGATCCGGAAAAACTGGGGATGCAGCTTTTATCTGTGATAGACGGCTATCGGGTTTATAAAGACCCTGTAGCTGCGGCAGAGGTAGAGGGATGGGAAAAATATTATGAAGAAAATTAACCGGGTTCGTAGGATTGCAGGAATGAGGGCAGAATAAATGTTGTTTAATTCATATGCATTTGTGTTTCTTTTTTTTCCGTTGGTTTTCATAGGCTTTTACGGTAGTAAAAAGCTTGGGAAAATAATAATTGCCAAGACTTTTCTTATTTTGATGTCCTTATGGTTTTACGGTTTTTTAAATCCGGCGAATATTCCCGTGCTGCTTATCAGCATGGCGGTAAATTACGGGATTTATTTATGGATGAAGGGGAAGGAAGAAAAAAGACTCCCCTTGTTCACAGGGCTTTTGTTCAATCTGGGCGCGTTGCTTCTTTTTAAATATACAGGCTCTGCATTTGTGCCTCTTGGCATCAGTTTTTTTACCTTCAGTCAGATTGCTTTTTTAATGGAAGCCTGCAGAGGTAATATAAGAGCTGAGGGGTTCTTGGATTACGGTGTTTATATTACTTTTTTTCCCAAGCTGGCGGAAGGGCCTATTGCCCTTCCGGAAGAAATGGAAGGTCAGGTGGAAAAGGCTTTCAGAGCGCCGCTTGACTGGGAAAGAATTTACAGAAGCTTATGTTTGTTTATTCTGGGGCTTTCCAAGAAAGTGCTGCTTGCGGATACCCTGGGAGGGGCTGTGGATTATGGTTATACTAATCTGGCAGCGCTGAATTCAGGAGATGCGTTTATTGTCATGCTTTCCTATACCCTGCAGCTTTATTTTGATTTCAGCGGCTATACGGATATGGCAATGGGAATTGCAGGGATGCTTGGCTTTGATTTGCCCCTCAATTTTAATTCCCCATACAGGGCTGCAAATATTATAGAGTTCTGGAAGGGATGGCATATCACCCTTACCAGATTTTTTACGAAATATCTGTACATCCCTATGGGAGGAAACAGAAAAGGAGAGGCGCGGACTTATATTAATATGCTGATAGTCTTTCTTGTCAGCGGTATCTGGCATGGGGCGGGAATTAACTTTATTATATGGGGAATGCTTCACGGTGTTTTATATGTGATTACACGTGGATGGCTTAAAAGAAAGCAAAGACCCTCGCGGCAGTCGTCAAGGTCATGCAGGCATGACTTTGCCTCGTTGCCCACGGGAATAAAGCGGGTGATTTCAGTCTTTTGTACCTTTTTGTACGTAAATATAGCATGGGTATTTTTCCGTGCGCCATCGGTAAAAGAGGCTGTTTTGCTGCTGAAAAAAATGGCTGCTTTTCAATTCGGCAGAATTAACTGGGATATGGCAGAATATTTTAATCTTGATGAATTCTGGTATGTGATTAAGGTGCTTCATATTGACAGCTGGCAGTATGCCCATTATATTTTGATGGCGGTTATCTTACTTGCGGCGCTTTGTATTGTGTTTTTTGCCAAAACGGCGGTAACAGTGGCAGGGAAAATGAAGCCCTCAGCAGTTAATATGATGATTATGGCAGTGCTGTTTGTATGGTGTGTAATTACATTTTCGGAGGTCAGCTCCTTTATCTATTTTAATTTTTAGAAGCCGGGGAATGAAAATATGCAGAAGAAAGAGATGAAGAAAAATCCGTTTAAAAGGGCGGTAATTGGGTTTATGGGTCTTGCCGCCGGCTTTTGTATTATGATTACAGCGCTGGTGGTTTTTGTTGACCCTTTTTTTCACTATCATAAACCGCTTTCGGGATTCCCGTATTTGATTGATAATCAGCTTTCACAAAATCCGGGTATGGCGGCACATATGGATTATGACAGCGTTATACTGGGCTCATCCATGACTGTGAATTTTAACACGGACTGGTTTAAGGAGCTTATGGATTTAAACACCATTAAGCTGAGCTACAGCGGCGCATTTCCCAGGGATCAGTCCAATATCATGAAGATTATTTTTGACGGAGGCCGTCAGGTGAAGAAAGTATTCCTGGGGGTGGATGTGATTACTTATACCGGAGGAGTGGAGGAAACAAAATATCCGATTCCGGAATATCTGTACGATAATAACTATTTTAATGACATTCAATATGTGCTGAATAAGGATGTGCTTTTGAATTATATTCTACGGCCTATTGCAGATCCCGATCCTACCGATCTTGCCACGGTTTATGCCAGCTGGTGGACAGAAGAATATTACAGCGAGCAGTGGGTGCTTCATAATTATACTTCTCCTTCCCAGGTTTCGGAGGAAACGGCGGCAGATGCCTATATTCCCAGCGTAAAACTGAATCTGGATGTAAATATCTGCCCTTTTATTGAGGATAATCCGGATACGCAGTTTATTATCTTCTTTCCGCCTTACAGTATCCTGTATTGGAATGATGTGCTGAAGGAAAATCATCTGGAAGCCACCATTGAGGAGTACCGTTATATTGCGGAAAGACTGAATGAATATGACAACGTGGAAGTGTATTTTTTCCCTGACAGGGAGGATATTATTCTTGATTTAAACCATTATGCGGACTACAGTCATTATCATCCCGATTATAACCGTTTTATAGCGGAATGCTTTACAAACGGTACGGGGCTTGTGGCAAAGGAGGAAAAGGAAGGCAGAACCATAGATGAATATCTTGCGCATATGAGAGAAATTGTGGACGGATTTGATTTTGACGGACTCCTTGCAGAGAAATAAGCTGATATGAAACAATAGAAAGCACGCCTTGCGAACTTTCTATTGTCATGAACAAAAACGGCATAGCTTTTTGCTATGCCGTCATTTTAGCTATGATATTGGAAGAAACCGGAAAATTTTGTTTATTCGGAGGCGGAAGAAACGGTTCCCATCCGGGTATTTATGATATCGGCTATTCTGTCTGCCAGCTTCTCACGGCCTTTTTCATTATAATGCATATGGTCTTCCATATATTCTTCGTAATTATCTTCATTAATAGTGCCGAAATAATTGTCGATAATGGAAACACCGCAGTCCATAGCAGCATCTACTTCTTTGACCAGATAGTGATTCAGGGTACCATTGCCCAAATCAGTAATGGTACCGCTGTGGAGTTCTCCGTCTTCATCCATGTACTGGGCGTAAGTAGGGGACATTACAAAAATTCTGATGTATGGCCAGGTGGACTGGATGTTGTTAAGGGTGGTGCGGAGACCTCCGGTAAAAGCAGTAACATCATAGGGATTGTCCGGATTGTCAGAGGGAGTTCCGATGTTGTAATCCGTGCTGTCATACATGATAATGATGATATCAACCTTGTCCATATCCACAGTCTTCATGACATCTACGGCTTCCAGATACCTGGGATCGGGTTCATCGTTTGCAATGGAATTAATGGCTGTAAATTCATTGTTTCTAAAGCATTCCACCACATAATAAAGATTGAAATGATCCCGGGTATATTCAGGATTATAAACAGGATATTTACAGGCTGCAGAGGAGTCGGGGAAGGAACAGTCATAAACTGCTGCATTTGCTTTTTCGCCGATTTTGGCAGCAAGGCCGGCACCGCTTCTGTCATCGGAAAAAGGATTGTTTCCAAGACAGAGAATAGTAGTAACGCCGTCATCCTCATGGCCTTCAAGGCGGGAGGAATCCATGGGAATAATCATATCCAGAGTTTCAATGTCAAATTCAGAAGCATCCACATCCATATCGTTATCTGACAGACGGGTGCCCTGATTCCATTTTACAAGGCGGTAAACAGAGATGCCGGCAATCAGAAGGATTGCAAGAATCATAATGATATGCAGGTTGATTTTGAATTTTCTGTCCTGTTTTCCATCGGAAATCAATGCTTTGTCTTCCTGTTCTTTATTTAAATTATTGTTATTTTTAAACATAGAATAATCTCCTTTATAGTGACATAACAAACTGCAATTTCTAATGTCTTTTATCATGGATTGCAATTTCCCTGTAACAGTTCAGCCATGCAGAAACAATTGTACAATATGACCGTGAGAGCTTGCTCACTAAGGGCATATTG
>CAZDPE010000020.1:0-28860 GCA_964507235.1 uncultured Lachnospiraceae bacterium | reverse complement strand
CAACACATTATGTTCACTTGTTTTCAATGCATCATTCAGCACAATGCTGTTAACCACAGCAGTTACCACAATAATTAGAAGGATACTGATTGTCACATAAGTTATAATCCTGCCCTTTATACTTCCAAAAAATGACATTTTCCCATTCATACGCATTCTTCCTTTCTGTATTATCACTCAACTACATAAAAAAAGAAAATGGTCAATAACAAAACCATTCCGCAGCATTGCGCCATAATGCTCACATAGCATTCCTCCTGGATTTATGTATGCTTTGAATTGATACTTTTTGATGAAATATGATAATTATTAATATATCACAGCACAGCTTACATTACAATCAAATTTCTTATTGAATTTTTGTCAAAAATGAAGCTGACGCTTCACGAATTTTTGTTCGTTAAAGCGACAGCTCCGTTTTTCTTTCTTATTATTCTATATTGCTTTACTGCGTACTGCTGACAGCGCCTAAGGTTACGGACACTGTTTTTGACTGATACCCGGTAGGACTTCCCTGCATAATCGTCAGTTCCACAGTAGTTCCTGCCGCATAATAGCTGAGCTCATCCTTTAAATCATCCATAGATTTTATTTCTTCACCGTTTAACGCCGTAATAATATCACCCTTTACAAGTCCTGCCGCTGCTGCGCCTGTTCCCTCTGAAACAGAAGAAATGTAAACGCCCTGGGGCATACCGTAAATCTGCGAATATTCAGCCACTACATCAATACCCGTAATGCCCAGATATCCCTTACTTGCCTCATCAACACGCAGTCTTGTCTGCTTTGTCATCAGTTCTTCAATAATGGGCTTGGCATCGGAAATGGGAATGGCATATCCCATTCCTTCTACCGCAGAGCCGCCAATCTTATTGGAATTAATACCAATTACCTCTCCCTTGCTGTTAAGGAGTGCGCCGCCGGAGTTACCGGGATTAATAGCCGCATCCGTTTGAATGAAAGTATTGACTTCCGTATCACCCTGGGCGGTATCCTGCACCCCTGTACTTGATACCGCAATCGGCCTGTTCAGGGCGCTTACCACACCGGTCGTAACCGACTGTCCGTAGCCAAGGGCATTACCAATGGCAATTACAGGTTCCCCTACGGTCAGCTGTGTGGAATCTCCCAGGCTGGCAATGGCAATGGCATCCATGGTAGAACTTTCAATATCACTTAGCTGTACTGCGATAACCGCCAAATCCTTATCCTGGTCTGAACCCTTCAGCTGAGCCTGTGTCTGGCTTCCGTCCACAAACTGTACGGAAAGTTCTTCCGCTGCTTCTACCACATGATAATTCGTTACCAGTAAAAGTTCTGTATCATTTTGTCCTACAATAATACCGGAACCGGTACTGTTGCCTTCACTGCTGTATTCCTGTCCCCAGAAGGAGGTTGTTTCAATATATTTGTTATTCACAGATACTACGGAAGGCATAACTGCTTTTACCACTTCCGTTACATCTGTCACGGTTGTCTGCGTGATAGTCGTTCCATCAACAACGGCGGCGGCAGCAAAAGCATTCTCATCAGATTTTGTATTGCTGCTTTCTCCACTTCCGTTTTGTCCTTCATCTTCCGCATTCTCCGAAGCCGTCCCCGGCTGTGCGCTTGCTTCCTTCAGAATGTTTCCTTTTACCACATCAGATGCTGCGGTAACAGCTTCAAAACCAATCCCTGCGAAGATGCCGAACAGAAGTCCGCAGCAGATTCCAAGTACAACCTTCCTGCCCGTTCCCGGTTGCTTGCCGGGCTTATGGGGCCTGGATTCCGTATAATGGTAAGTATTTCCGGTTCCGTTTCCGCTGCTGCTCGTTGTATTCCCTGAACCGGCCTGAAAATTTACAGAACCGTTTTCTGTATTTGTGTTTTCAAAACCGTTTGAATAGTTATTTTCATACATAACAATTACCTCTTTTCTTCCTGTCTGACGGATTCACTATCCGTTCCTGTCTTTCTCTTTATCATGACCTTAGTATATACGGCAATTGTGTTCTTTTTGTGATAAAAATTTGTTAAATATGTTATCTTTTCATAAATCATTTCCAGTACTCCCGGTTCATGGAGCAGGCTTTTACCACATTAAAAGGCAGTTTTTTATATCTCTTTCCCAAAAAGTATCCTGTATATTTGCATCCGCTCAGCCAGAATAATTTTACTATCAAAAAGGGCTTATGAATCCCAACCAGATATTTGCAGGTTCTTTTCACGAGCCTGATTCCCTCGCTCTCAGTCTTAATTCCTTCAAATATTTCAGGATACTGGGCATGGGAAACCCCCAAATCAAAGTTCCTCTGAAACTGCTGTTTTCCGCTGTAATTATGAGAATGAATCACCTGTGCCTGCGCTGTATACGCTATTTTATATCCGGCATCAATCAATTTTCTTGCATATATCATATCTTCATTAAAAATAGTGTGCTTTACAAAGCCTCCCAGCGAGTCATATACCTCCCTGTCATAGGCTGCGCAGACATTGGATGCAAAAAATGTTTTAATCCCCATCTCAGGCAAATCCTTATTCGATTTCACAAAGGATTCCTCCGGATAATTAAAGCCTCTGGTAAAGCGCTCAATAATTCCGCAGTCTTCATCCGGAAGCTGCCTTGCATAACTCATAGCCGCCTTCCCTTCCCATATGGGTGCAAGAAGCTTTTCCAGAAGATATTCATCTGCCGGAACTGCATCATCCGTCATCATTACAAAATACTTGCTTTTGGAATCCGATACCGCCCTTTTTCTCGTATATCCATGGTCAAATTCCCTTTTGGATATATGCCTTACCATAACATTTTTATATTTGTGCCAAAAATCAGTTCCTGCAATCATTCTGTCAAAATAGCATTGCTCCGTGTTGATTAATATGATTTCCCCCACCGGTACAGTCTGCTTTTCCAGCATATCCAGAAGCTTATATAATCTTCCGTCCGGCTTATATACAGGAATTATAACATCCGTTTCCTTCATCTCTCCACCTTAAGAAAAAGGACCCGTTTCGTGGTCCTTTTTTAAGCTTTCCATTCATTTACTTTATATATCCACTTGTGTCTGAAGCTATCTTTGCGCTGTATTCTTTTACAGCTTCGGAAGGTTCATACTCCGCATCCTCAAACAGGAATTTGTGAAGCCAGCTGACATTATCAGCCAGAGATACCGGAACAACGCAGCTGCCCTTGGAACCGATAGTTCCCGTTGCGCGCATACTCTCCTCCGGGAATCCTCCCTGTTCCGTAATCTGATATTTGGATATATCCCCTAACAGTTCAATAATCTCTGTCAAATCAAGAGAAGTATATACCTCTCCGAATACATCATTTGCTATCTGATTTAAAGTAGACGGTGAAGCAGTTTTGGCCTTTTCCGCAATCGCCATAATTACTTCTCTCTGACGCTCGGCACGCTTAAAGTCATCTCCCGCCGTATAACGGATACGGCAGTAAGCCGTGGCTTGCAGACCGTCAAGAAGCTGATAGCCCGTGGACGTAACCGGAGTATAACTTCTCTTTAAATCCTCCGCCATACAAATCTGATAATTATTGAGGTGACTGATTTCAGCAGAATCCACATCAATCATAATGCCGCCCAGCGCATCGATTGTATCCGTCAGACCTGCAAAACCTACTGTAACAAAATCAGTAATATTCATATCAAGATTCATATTCAGCATGTTAATTGCCTGCTCGGGTCCTCCCTTAGCATAAGCTGCATTACACTTATTATAAGAGTCATTGCTCAGATTCAGATACGTATCACGATAAACCGATACCAGCTTGCATTCTCCGGTATCCTGATTAATGGATGCTATCATAATAGAGTCACTTCGGGTATTCTTTGTCAAAGCGCCCGTTGTCGAGTCCACGCCAAACAGGGCAATATTCCGATACCCTTTCATGGTGGTTTCCTCTTTTACCTTTACCTCTTCATTAATGACAATATCCTCTTCCGGAATATCCACCTTTCCGACCTTTTCTGTTTTCAGTACGCCATACAATACCACTACCATAAGCAGAAGCACAAATACTTCCACAATGAAGAGTATTATCTTAGTACGTTTTTTCTTGGTTTCCTTCTTTGCTGCAACCTTTTTCTTAGCTGCCGCTTTTTTAGCCTTTATTGCCTCTTCACGCCCTTTTTGCTGCTTATGAACAGGTTTTTTAGATTGTGTAGCCATATCATACTCTCTCCCTTATTCTTAATACAATTTTATACTATGGGTCTTATCTATCGTAATAAAAAGTTTATGGACAAACTCGTCCTGATAAATTCATATTTTCTCACAAATGAACCTGTAAGGCAACCCCCCGGCTCATTATTTAAGCTATTATTAAGATTTGTAAATTTTCTGCTAATATGCATTCTTATTGATAAAACCTTTAAAAATAGTTAAAAACAGTATCCTGAAATCAAACGCCATCGTCCAGTTTTCAATATAATAAAGGTCATATTCTATCCTTTTCCTTATGGACGTATCCCCGCGATAACCATTAATCTGCGCCCATCCGGTAAGTCCCGGACGAACCTGATGCTTAATCATATAGCGGGGGATTTCCTCTTTAAATTTTTCAACGAACTGCGGCCTTTCCGGACGGGGCCCCACCAGGCTCATTTCGCCCATCAAAATATTAAAAAGCTGAGGCAGCTCATCCAGACTGGTCCGGCGCAGAAATTTACCAACCCTCGTTACCCTGGGGTCGTTTTTAACGGTCCACCCTTTCTCTTCAGTAGAGGGCTTCTGCATTTCCATGGTTCTGAATTTGTACATTTTAAAGGTTTTATTATGAAGCCCCATTCTTTCCTGCTTAAAAATCACAGGCCCATTGCTTGTAAATTTAACAGCCAGCGCAGCAGCCAGCATAATTGGCGAAGAAATAATAATTCCCAGGGAAGAGCCGATTACATCCACCGCTCTTTTCGCTACCCAGTTTAAAGTATTTGTCAAAGGAACATATCGTATGTTAATCACCGGCAGTCCCATTAAATCTTCCGTATAAGGATGACTGGGCACCAGAGAATTATAATCCGGTATAAACTTGGTATGGACACCGGATTTTTCACATAAATCCACGATGTATTCCAAATGGTCATAATCTTTAAGGGCAAGGGTAATAGCAATCTCATCCAGCTTATTTTCCGGCAGAATATAATGAATATTTTCTATTCTGCCCACAACCTTCACACCCTTATAAACGGTACCGCTGGGTATCCTGTCATCCAGGATTCCGCGGATCACGTATCCCCATTGGGGATTTGCATTGATTCTTGTAATATATTCCTCTGCCGCCCTGGAATAACCGATAAGCAGAATATACTTAAGATTATAGCCCTTTTTTCTGAAAAACTGCAGAATGCTCCGTATCATGGAACGGCACAGGGTGGTAAGCACAATATTGATTACATAAAAAATAAGCAGCATGACACGTGAAAAATGAGGCTGCTTAATCAAATACAGCACCACCATAAATAAAGCAAGACCTATGGTATTTGCTTTCAAAATACCTGCTATCTCATATTTGCGCCTGGTGGCCCTTTTGGGCGCATACATATTAAAAAAATAATATAAAAGCACATACCCGGGTACAAGAAAATAAAGGGCACTGAAATATACGCTCATAGACAATGCCCCCGCTCCGGGTTCCGTATCTGCAAATACCGTTGCAAACTTTATATACCATGCAAGCAGGTAGGAGATTGCTACAACAACCGCATCTACCAGCAAGTGCAACCTATTAAAAACTTTCTGATTGTCCTTTATCATGTCCGCTACCTTCTTGCGAATATTTTACAATAATATCCCAAAATGCACAAGCTTAAGCTAAAAAAATACGTCTGAAGATGCCAATCCATAATTCCCATTGTATCCAAATATAATAAGGAAATCTTTTTATTTGAAAGCCTACCTTCATTTCTCTTCCTTCACTGGAAAAAGAAAGCTTAAGTCCCTTTATGATTCCTTTTGCATAAGCCTTTCCCATTCCTTTTTTCATAAAAAAAAGAAATTTGATGAAAAAGCCTGCAAGCAGGAACGGCAGGTTAATTAAAACCTGCAGAAAAGGCATATTTTTATAAATCAGATAAACACTGTTTCTGGAAGATAAATCCACTTTAAAAGCATTATGCCTGGAACCGCTTACGCCGCTTCCGGCATGATACACAATGGCACCGGGTGCAAAAACATTGCGGTATCCCATAATATTAGCGCGATATCCTATATCAATATCCTCAAGATAGGCAAAATGCGCTTCATCAAACCTTCCGGCTTCCCGAAGAAGCTCAGTTCTGTAAAGGGCAGCTCCGCCGCAGGCTGCAAAAATTCTTCCGTTTTTTTGATAGTTTGCCGCCGGTTTATCCTTTCCTCTTGCAAAAGCCCATCCAAAGGCGCAGTAAAAATCTCCCGCATCATCTATTTTCTCCGGAAATCTCATATTTATCATTTTTGCCCCTGCGGAAAAAAGCCTGGGAGAGCCTTCCATTGCCTTTTCTAATTCTTCCACGCATTTTTCATCTACCGTTGTATCATTATTCAGCAAAAAAACAAATTCTGTTTCCGCCGCTTCAATCCCCACGTTTACGGCATGGCAAAAGCCTGTGTTTTCTTTAAATGCAATAAGCTTCACCCCGGGAAATTTATCCCTGACAAGCTCACAGCTTCCATCTGCGGAGCCGTTGTCCACCACAATCACTGCCGGTATATAACTTCCCCTAAACAAAGAATCCAGGCATTTTTCTATATATTTCATTCCGTTAAAATTTGGAATTACCACCGTTGTCCGGCAGCCCTTTCCCATATTTTGGTCATAATTTTCCAACTTTGCAATCCTCTTATCACTATTTCAGTCGATTTTTTCCGTTAGTGCAGGATCCCAGACAATCCGCATTCCCAGCTTTCTGACCCTTTCACACAGCCTCCTGCTGATTTCCACGTAATCCACATCTGCCTTCAGACTGTCTTTCCAGTTAAAACGCCCGTTTTTAGGATTCTTAAGATAGGGCAGTCCTGTCATCTCTTCCAAAATTTCTTCTGCTTCCCTGGATGCTGTCATACATCTTATATCAATCATCTCCGCTTCCTGCTGCAAAGAAGCCCGATGCATATATCCACTGTATTCCTTGTGCAGTCCCTTAAAAAGCGGCTCTCCTTCCGCGCTGTATATACCACCTGTTATTTTATTATTTTTATCAATCAGCCTTCCGCCTACCAGTGCGACATCCGGTCTGTTGGAAAGCAAATCCGGCTGATAATCCACGCGATAAAAGCCAAGATGTCTGATATGGGATACCCGCCCCTTCCACTCTCTTGCCCGAAGGAAATCCTCTACTGCCCGTTTTCCCGCATCATAGGCATATTTCTTGCTTTCCGGATTTTCAGCCGTAGAGCCCTCGTGACATCGCCAGTGATAAAGCACCTCAGGTACATGTTCAACCGGCACATCCATAATTCTGTTTCTTTTTTTATCCTTACCCAGCATCCAGTTCACTGCCCTCAGCACCAAATCAAAATCCTGGGCGCCGTCACACACACTCCGCAGCTGCAGTTCCTGCATCAGCTGGCGTTTCATTACCAGAAAATGACATATATAATTATTTGAAAGAATTAAATCAATATTTAATTTTGGTTTCCTGTTTACCTCATAAAAAAAAGTTCCGCTGCTGTCGCACTTATCTTCATCAGAATATAACATTTGTAATTCAAAATCATCCCTCCATACCTTTTCGATGCGGACAGCCATTTCATAGAGCGCATCTTCCGTCAGAATATCATCATGGTCAAGAAGGGCAGCATAATCTCCTGTGGCATACATAAGCGCCTGATTAGTATTTGCAGAAATCCCGCCATTCTGTCTTAATCTCCTGTAAAAAATTCTTTTATCATCATAGGTTTTTATAATTTTCTCCACGGAATCGGAAGTGCTTGCATCCGCCAGAATAAGCTCAAAATTCCCGTAGGACTGATTTAAGACAGAATCCACCATTTCCCTGAGATAAATTTCGGCGGTTTCATACAGAGGCACCAGAATGCTGAACTTACAGGAAAAGTTTTTTCCCTCTTCTCTCTGCCTTTGCAGCTCTTCTTTTGAAGGCGCTTCGTAAGCATAGCTGTCGCGGTGCTGTTCCTCCACACGCTCTCTTGCAGCATAATATGCCTGACGGATTCCGTTTTTCTTCAGGTAATGTATGGTTTTTTTGAAATTGCTCAGTTTTAGAATTCTGCTCATTACATTCTCCGTTTATGCCTTGCGGACTTTTTATTGTCATGAACCAACAACAGACAGTACACTGCCTGTTTTGTACTGTCTGCTGCGTCCGTTCATCAAAATCTTTATTTCCGCGAGCAATGAGTCAAAGTCATGCTTGCATGACCTTAACGAATGTCGCGTGGGTCAACGCCCCGCTGCAGGCAGCGGGGCTGCTGACTGATATCTTACAGATAAGCCTTCAAATCTTCCGTAAGCTTCTCTACTCTTGCCTGTGCATCTTCAAGGCTTGTTCCCTTTACGCCCATATAGAATTTAATTTTAGGCTCTGTTCCTGAAGGTCTTGCACAGCACCAGGAGTCATTTGACAGATCAAAGTAAAGTACATTTGACTTAGGAAGGCCTGTGCTCTTCTTTTCTCCTGTTTCCAGATTAATAGAAACATCCTTGTCATAATCCCTGAATTCCTTTACGGTAAGCTCACCAAAGTTTTTGGGAGGATTACTTCTTAACTTGTTCATCATTTCTGTAATCTGCGCTGCACCATCAATACCCTTTAAGGTAATTGCATACTGTGTTTCTTTGAAATATCCGTATTTTTCATAAAGCTTTAACATCTGATCCCAAACGGTAATGCCATTCTTCTTGCACCATGCAGCAACTTCGCAAAGACACATAACCGCTACTACGGCATCTTTGTCCCTTGCATGGGTTCCTGCAAGGCATCCGTAGCTTTCTTCCAGACCGAATACATAATTGTTTGAGCCGGACTGTTCAAAAAGCTTAATCTGCTCACCGATAAATTTAAAGCCCGTCAAAACCTCAATGAATCTGACATTATAATCTCTTGCAATTGCACCTGCCATATTAGTAGTAACAATAGTGGTAACCAGTGCCGGATTCTCGGGCATGGTCTTAGTCTGTGTTCTTTCACGGAGAATATACTCCGCAATCAGCATACCTGACATATTTCCTGTAAAAGACACATATTCGCCGCTCTTTGTATCAAGGGCATAAATACCAAGACGGTCCGCATCAGGGTCAGTTGCAAGTACGATATCCGCATTCTTTTCCTTTGCCAGCTTAAGGGCAAGAGTAAAGGCTTTGGGATCTTCGGGGTTGGGATATTCCAGTGTGGTAAAATCGGGATCCGGAAGCTCCTGTTCCGGAACTACATATACATGCTTAAAACCAAGCTCTGACAGAATTCTTCTGACAGGCACGTTTCCGGTTCCGTGGAAAGGAGAATAAACAATCTTAATGTCATCCGCAACCTCTTTGATAATTTCAGGATGAATTATCTGCTTCTTTAATTCCACCATGTAAGCATCATCAATTTCTTTTCCGATTACCTGATAAAGCCCGGCTGCCACAGCGTCCTCCTTGGACATGGTCTTTACCTCATGATAATCGGTTACATTCTTGACCTCTGTAATAATTTCTTTATCCTTAGGCGCCGTTACCTGCGCGCCGTCCTCCCAGTATGCCTTATATCCATTGTATTCCGGAGGATTATGGCTTGCTGTTATCACAATACCTGAAATACAGTTCAAAGTACGAAGTGCAAAGGAAAGCTCCGGTGTAGGACGAAGTGCATCAAATACGTAGGCCTTAATGCCGTTTGCTGCAAGACATAAAGCAGCTTCATCTGCAAATTCCGGTGATTTTCTTCTTGAGTCATATGCAATAGCCACGCCTCTGTCCTTACCGCCCTGCTTAATAATATAATTTGCAAGCCCCTGGGTGGCTTTTCTAACAGTGTAAGTATTCATGCGGTTGGTTCCCGCTCCAATCACACCGCGAAGCCCGCCTGTACCAAATTCCAAATCCTTATAAAAGCGGTCTTCTATTTCCTTCTCGTCTTCTGCTATGCTGCGAAGTTCTTCTTTGGTTGTTTCATCGAAATAAGAATCCTTCAGCCAAAAATCATACTGCTCTTTGTAACTCATAACTAATCCTCCTGAAATTTATACTTTTGATATCCCATAATCCGTCATGCCGGTGTGCCGGTTATGACAACGCCGGTTTTACATGACTTACTTTTATTGTAGCATACTCTATCTATATTTTCAAAGCAAAGTCACTTCTGTCCAAAGAAAAGTTTGGATTATAATACGGATCGCCTTTTTCCAGTACTTTTTTCCATTTTTTCCGGAAAGCGGCAGACTCTTCATTATAGCGCCGCGCCTTTTCCCCTTCATTATCAAGTCCTCTTGAAACAGATTCAAAATGGTACAGCTCCGCAAAGGGCGTAAATACGTTGAGCAGCCCCCTTTCCCGCAATTTCAGGCAGAAATCCACGTCATTCAACGAAATAGCAAATTCTTCTTCCAATCCTCCCACTTCTTCAAACAGGGATTTCTTCACTAACAGGCAGGCTCCTGTAACCGCCGACACATTCTGGGCATAGCAAAGCCTGCCCATATATCCCAGGTTTTCCCTGTGCTGCCCATAATGGCTGTGTCCTGCCGTCCTGTGGGCCCCCAGTCCCAAAACCACTCCGGCATGCTGAATTGTTTTGTTCCCATAATAAAGCTTGGCTCCCACCGCTCCCACATCTTCTCTCTGGGCATACATCAGAAGCTCTTCCATCCAGTTTACGGTAATCACTTCCGTATCATTATTAAGAAGTAAAATATATTCACCGCCTGCCTTTTTTACACCGAAATTATTAACTGCCGAATAATTAAACTTCCCCCGGCTTTCGTAGGTTACTACCTTTACCCTGGGATATGCCTTCAGCTTTTCATAATAATCAAAGATTTCCTTTGTTTCACTATTGTTTTCCACCACAATGATTTCGTAATTCTCATAAGTGGATTTCTCCACGATAGAAGAAATACACCTCTGTAAATCCTCTGCATGGTCTTTATTTGCTATTACAATGGAAATCAATGGCTCGCCGATAATCTGATATCTGATTTTGAATATCGTTTCAAAGGCTCTTGTGGAAGTAATCTGAAAATGGGTAAAACCATGCCTTTGCAAATGGTCCGCCACAGCTCCTTTCGCCGCTTCCACCGCATATGGCTTGGCGTCAATTCCCGAAGCAACACTTCCTGCATGGGAACGCCAGTAATAAAGAAGCCTGGGAACGTGCACTACGTTTTTCGCCCTGTCGGTAAGCCTTAAAATCATATCGTGATCCTGACTTCCGTCAAACCGGGAGCGGAATAATTCCGTTCCGTCCAAAAGCTCCCTTGCAAATACGCTGAAATGGCAGATATAATTATTGGCCCGGAGATTGTCCACCGCATAATCCGGTTTAAAATGCATGGTCAGCATTTTATTGATATCACCGCTTTTAAAGGTCGTTTCATCACAATATATGTAATCCGCGTCCTGCTCATTGATAGCCTTCACATATTCATACAAAGCGCTCGGATGAAGAACATCATCATGATCAAACAGTCCAATAAATTCTCCTGTGGCAAGCTTTAAGCACTCATTGGTATTTCCGGAAATACCTCCGTTCTTATCAAGCTTTTTATAAACAATTCTCTGCCTGCTCTCTTTCCCGGCATACTCCTTACAAATACTGCCGACAAAAGCATGTTCGGCATCCGAACCGTCCGAAAGGCACAGTTCCCAGTTTTCATAGGTCTGGTTCAGAACCGATTCTATCATTTCCCGGAGAAAATTTTCCGGCGTATTATAAAGGGGTACAAGAATACTGATTTTTACCATTCTGTCAAAAACCGTATTTCTTTCTTCCCGGGCCCTTGTTTCGTCAGGAAAGCTTTTGGTACCATAGCTTTCCATTGCCTGCCGCTCAATCCTTTTATATTTCAGCTTTGCAATTACGCCTTTCAGATTTCCGCAGTTTTTAATCCTGTCCTTCTGCCTGACTGCAAAATGCATAGCCTTTCTCAAAGGAGAAGAAGCCTTCCACAGCGGATTGCTTTTAATCCTGTTCAGCTTAAAGCTCAGTTCTTCATTTTTTGCTTCTAAAACAGCTACCCTTTCCGCCAGATCCGCAGTCTTTATATGCTCTTTTTCATAAGCCGCCTTATAATCCAAGGCGCTGTTTTCCGTTTCCCGATTTGTTTCCATAGCTTTAACTCCTTTATAATTTCCGCACCTTTTCCACCTTCAAAATCCAGCTGCTGAAATTTACCAGCTTCTGTCTGGAACATTTATCCTCCGCCAGCATGCCGAAGCGGTAGATTCCTTCCGGGATACGGCTAAGCTGCACCTTTGCGGCAAAACCGGTTAAATCTACATTTAACTGGTCCTTCAGATTATTTTTGATATCAAGCCTGTATCTGTCATCCACGAGAATTTTTACTATCTTCATATTCTCTTTATTCTGCAGCAGGAGAGTTTTTTTATAACATGCGTTATCCGCTCCGATTACAAAAGAATATCCCTGGAAATAATATCCCTCATCCTCAGACTTTTGTTCCGCCTTTCCTTTTTCCTGTGTAACTCCATATTTCCACTTATAAATATCCATGGCGCATTCCATGCCTATTACCACACAGGCATCTTCCTTCACATTTTCAGGAAGGGTATCTTCCATTACAGTTTCAGCCCAGGGCATATCCAGCGTTACCTGATAGCGGAAAGCAGGAGAATACTCTGACTCCAGCATATCCGTCGTAAGGTACTTATGATAAAAAGGGTCTTTGCCGTAAATATCCTGATGCTTCTCATACAGAATGTCCTTTTCTTTTAAAAGCCGCAGCTGCTTTTCTTCGGACTCTCCGTCTCTGCCTCTGCTTAAGGACTCATGATGATATAAAATCACATCATTTCTAACTATATTATAATAACCCATCTCATAAATCGTATAACATAAATCCACATCATTAAAGGCCACCGCCAATTCTTCCGAAAAGCCTCCTGCTTTTACAAATACCTCTTTCCTTACCAGAAGGCAGGCGCCCGTCACAGCCAGCATATTATGCACGCCCCTGTTCTTCCCGTAATAGTGGTTTTGCTCATCAGAGAGAAACTGCAGCTTATGGGCAGGCCCCACTCTCAAATTGGTAATTCCTGCATGCTGGATGACAGCCGAATCAGGATACAGAAGCTTCGCTCCCACCGCCCCCGCATAAGGCAGCATGGCTTTTTCAGAAAGCAGCCTCAGCCAGTCCGGCTGAATAATTTCCATATCATCATTTAAAAACAGAAAAAGTCGGCCCTTTGCTTCCTTCGCTCCTATATTGCACATACGCGAAAAATTAAAGTCCATAGGCTCATAATGATAGTAAATCCCGGCAAAACCGTTTTCTTTTCCCACAGTTTGATTCAATTTTTCTATTTCTTTGCTGATTTGCAGCCTGTTTCTGCCTCCGCTTCCGTTGTCTATAATGCGGATTTCATAAAGACAGCCCGGCTGCGTTATTTCAATCAGAGAATGAATACAATGAAACAAAACCTCCGGATTATCCTTGGAGGGAATGATTATGGAAATTACAGTTTCTTCCGGCTTTCCTTCTGACTCCTGTAATTCTCTGTCCAGAACCGCTCCCTGCAGCTTCCAGTCTTTTATCCGCTCATAGCCTTCCTGTTCCCCATGAAACAGCACTTCAGAAACATGACAAACGGGGCTGCTTCCGGTTAATGCAGCCCTTGAAAAACCTCCATGCTTTTGGAGAAGATAATAGCACATTTCATACAGGCTGCCGTTTTCTTCCCTGCATTCCTGTAAAAGCTCCTTTAAAGCCTTTGTCCTTATCGCTGTAAAACTCCCGAAATAAAAACAGGATAGGAAAGTATCCGGCGCCCAGTCCGGCTTAAACCAGGGCTTTTCCCTGAGTCCGCCGGTTATAACATCCTCATCTCCGTAAATCAGGATTAAATTTTCATTCTTCTGAAATTCTCTATATAATAACGGCAGACATTTTTTTGAAATTTCCCCCGGAAAAGGCGCCAGTAAAATAATATCTTTCTCGCATTTTTCCAAATCATTCAAAAATTCCTGCCAGCCTTCTGCATCTGTTTCCCTGCAATAAGGCATATAGAAGGTAACCTTTTCCCTGCTGTTACCCTCTTTTCCAAAAACAGCAAAATTTCGACAGGAGGCTTCATTTTTTGAATGGAATCCTTCATTTTTGCTTTCACTTCTGCCATTGGAGCCATCCAAAATATCATTTGTCAGACATTTTGTTGTTTCACGGACAATAATGTCATCAATTTCTATCTTATCTTCCTGTTTTTCGATCCAGACGGCATAAGACATTTTCTTCTCTAAAACTTTTTTTTCATATACCTTATGCTGTTTATTGATAAGTATCTGCTTAATTCCCTGTTTCAAAGAAGCCAATTTTAAATCCTCTCATTTTCCGTATTTTAAAAGAAACGTTTCACACCCTCTGCAATATCTCCCGCAATCTCCTCCTGCAAAGGAGAAAGCTCCAGCTTTACTGAAAGCATATTTTCTCCCTTCCTTGGAAGAAGAGATACATTCACTGTAAAATTAGGATCCATCGTATTAAAAACATAAGTGCCGTTTTTCACGCTTTTCCCATTGGCAATAACAGTTTTTTTAGAAACAGGCACCGCTTCACCATTGATTAACAGTTCTTTGATTTTAACAATGCAGAATCTGTCCGCGGGATCGATTCGCAGAGCACATACGTTTCCGTCAAAAGGAATTTCCGCTTCGATGCTGTATTCACCAGTATATACATCGGGCATATAATAAGAATTTTCTTCCGAAAAGCCATTCCCCTTGTCAAGATAAACCTGTATTCTTTTATTCAGTATTTCCTGAAGGTGCTGTTCCATTAACAGCTTGGGGTCCACTGCATAGGTCCCGATAGCCGCCCTGATTTCTCCCATGGATTTTCTCTTTCCCGTCACCTTCTTCTGGAATTTATATTCTTTTTCCCTGTACTCATCAGCATCCCTGGCTGATATGCCAAGCTTGCTGATTATTAAATCGAAATTTAATTTATTTCTTTTTTCTTCCTCAAGGACATAGCAATAGACCGCGCGGAATGCTATTTCTTCCGGCGCTGTCTGTTCCTCCACCGTCCATTCATAGTCAATGACTGTCCAGTTGTTTCCATCCACCAGAATATTGGCAAATATCAAGTCGTAATCCGTAATACCGGAATCTTCTCCATAAGAAATAAGAGAATAATACTTGTCAAACAGCCTGTAAAACTCTTCCATATCCTCTTTTTCCAGGCACTCATCCAGCAATTCCTCAAGGGTTCTCCCCTTCTCAAAGGGAAATTCTGCATAGCTTCCGTCCTCTGCCAGCTTACAGGGATTAATCCTCAGTCCGCTTCCCTCATATCGGCTGAGCAAAAGCTGATAGGAACGCTCCATTTTTGCAATATGCTCCCTTGCCGCCTCCGAAGCAGGGATTTTGCGTATTACTTTTCCCGAAGGAGTTTCCACAATCTCCGTACGAAGCGCATACTGCTGTGCCCTGTCATTAGAATATTTCGCATAAACAATGTCAGGCTCCCTGCCGATTACCACCATATAGGAATTGGAGAATACAGGAAACAGCTCATCCTTTATAATTCCGTCAAAAACATATTTTTCATTAAAAAGCACCATTCTGTCGCGGTCAAAATTACGCATGTTATTTGTAAGCTCTCCGGGAAGCGGAAGCCTTCTGTCGGAATATATGACTGTAGGAAATTTATAATCAGGGTAAGGGTAATAGAAGGAATAATCCGTCACGCCGCAGGATTCCATAATCCGTTCCAGTCCTGCTCTTGTAAAGGTTCTGGCACTTCCGCCTTCCGGATATCCCTCAAGTCCGCTGAAGTAGGTTCCCACATGATCTTCCTTACAGCCTGCAAAATATTTCAGTCCCATTTTGTTTTCTATGGCAATCACAAGATGACCATTATCCTTTACATGTCTTAACATGATTTTCATAAAATCCTCATAAGGCGTTTGGGAACGAATATAAGATTGTCCGTATTCAAAGACTCCAATCAAACAGACATAATCATAATCTGTGGGAAGCTCCGGCTCAATATCGCTGAAATTTCCCACATGAATCATTATATTGTCTTTGTCCTGATTTCTATATGCATTAATATGGCTTCTTTTTGCCGAAAGGTCCACGCAGGTCACCTCTCCCGCCTTTTCTGACAGCTTCTCCGTAATGGCGCCGCAGCCTGAGCCGATTTCCAGAACCTTATGGCTTTTAACAATGGGAAGCCACTCCACAATATTGGCCCTGAGAGGTGATAAATGATAGAGAACAGGCCAACTGCCCTTCTTTTCAATAATTGCGGGATATTCTATGGAAGATGCTTTCTTCACAATAGAAAGAATTTCATCCTCAATCGCACCGTCACTATAAAGGTCTTCACCGGAATAATGCCTGTAATCAAGAGTAACATTTCCGATTTTTTCAGGCAGTCTGCTGATTAAATCCTCCTGCTTTAAATAAAGAGGCGCACCGGGCCTTGCTGCTTCACTCATACTATTTTCCTTCCCTTTTCACTGAAATTCTGGAATTCATATCATAATATCCTACTGTATTCTTATCGGAAATTACTGTCATATTCAGCACATCATAAAGCCTGTGGTAGACCTGGAATTCCTCCTTCTCAAATCCGGTAACGCCCAGGGACAGCAGATATTCCCCGCCCTGCAGATTGATTGTCTGCGAAAATGTAATATCCATTACAGTTCCCGCCTTCACAGATTCCAGAAAGGCTTTTTCCACCATTGTATTTGTTCCTGTAATTTCCACCCCTTTAATATTTTTAATGGTAAAGGCAAAAATAGGGGCTTCAATATCTTCCGCAAAACGCACTCTCATATGAATACTGCATTCCTGCCCCTTCAATACAGCGCTGGTGTTTCTTCCCATATCATCCGTTATTTTATATTCTTCTATAACTGCCGCCTTTGTGCCGTATTCCAGCAAATCAGGGTTAACCACATTGGCATTCCGCCCCGTTTCCTCCTCCTTCTCTTTTCCCGACACTTTTTTCCTGGCTGAAGAGGCAGCCGCAGCGGCTTCTATTTCCTTATCATTCAAAAGATTTTCTTCCTGCTCATCATCTGCAGTATATTGCCCTACCAGCACCTGCTTATAGGCGTCTATCATTTCCTTAGGGCTTCCTTCTCCAAGCTTCACACCCTGGTTCAGCAATACCACTCTGTCACAATATTTGCTGATACTGCTCAAATCATGGCTGACAAATACAATGGTTTTCCCCATTTTCTTGAATTCTTCAAACTTATGATAGCATTTCGCCTGAAAGAACACATCTCCCACAGATAAAGCTTCATCCACAATCAGAATTTCCGGTTCAATATTGATAGCTACCGCAAAGGCCAGACGCACAAACATACCGCTGGAATAGGTTTTTACTGGCTGGTATACATAGTCCCCAATATCAGCAAAGCTTAAAATATCGTCCATTTTTGCATCAATTTCTTTGGAAGAAAAACCTATCATCGTTCCGTTCAGATAAATATTTTCAATACCGTTGTATTCCATGTTAAATCCGGCTCCCAGCTCCAGAAGCGCTGAAATGCGTCCGTTTACCTTCACGGAACCGCTGGTGGGATTCAAAACACCGGTAATAATTTTCAATATCGTGGATTTACCGGACCCATTGGTGCCGATAATTCCCACGGTTTCTCCCTGATAAATCGATAAATCCACGCCCTTTAATGCATAATGCTGCTTATATTTTTTATTTCTGCTAAGCCCCAGAGCCTCTTTCAGTCTGTCAGAAGGCTTGTCATACAGTTTATAAACCTTTTCCAGCTTATCCACCTGTATTGCAACTGTCTTATCTTCCATAGATAATCTCCATTGTTTCATTTCTTTGCCGCTTACATTCTGCTGCGCCATCCCCGAAAGCTACAATATGTCTGCAAAATGTACCTTTAATCTTTTGAAAATCAGTGAACCGACACAAAACAGCGTCACCGTAAAAATCCAAAAATAGGTCGAGGAATAGAAATGCTCAAAAAACCACTCATCTCCGTAAATTGCATTTCTATATCCGTTAACAATATAAACAAGAGGATTCAGTTTTACCAGAGTAACAAGGCGGTCGTCCGTAATCATTCCAATATTCCAGAGAATCGGCGTAGCCCACATGCCCACCTGAAGGGCAATATTGATAATCTGGGCCAGATCCCTGAAAAACACTACAATTGCACAGGTACAATAGCTCATGGCCAGCACCAGCATAAACAGGCAGAAACTGTAATAAATCACCTGCAAGGTATACAGTGTGGGGTAATAACCGTATGCAATGGATATAACGATTAAAACCGCCACAAAAAATACATGAATAAAGGTTGCTGCAATCAGTTTAATAATCGGCAGTATGCTGATGTTAAATACCACCTTTTTTACAAGATAACTATACTCAAGAAGCGCATTTGTTCCATTTGTAATAGCCTCTGAAAAATAAAACCACGGCACCAGACCTGCGGTCAGAAACAGTACATAGGGAACCTCCACACCGCTTGCCACCATTTCACTTTTTGTATCAAAAATCACGTCAAAAACAATCCAGTACATTAATACTGTTACTACCGGTTGTACCAATGCCCATAAAAAGCCCAGATAAGAGCCTGCATAACGTTTTTTAAAATCATTCTCCGCAAGCTTCCAAATCAATTCCCTGCTTTGAATTAATTCCCTTGGGATGATAAACATCCTGTCATAATACACGCTGAAAATAATACACGCCAGCGTAAGCAGGGCGCAGGCACAGAATTTTTTCAGATTTTCTGTATGCTGGTCCGGAGCCAGCGGATTATTGTGCATTACAATTATGATTGCCATCAAAAGGCAGATGGCGCAAAATATGCCGATTCCGACCGGCTTCGGTATTTTTTTCAGCCAGGATAATCTGCTTTTTCCCTTATTGATTTCCATTTACGCGCTAACCATTCTTTCTTCTATTAACTCAGATTATTTCTTCTGCATCTGCTTTGTATATTCCTTAATCCCGCCCCATTTCTTATCCTTATCCGACATAATCAGTTCCGTGCCGGGCTCAATGGGCCATTCCACTCCGATATCAGGGTCATCAAACTTAAGTCCGCCCTCATCATTGGGATGATAAAAATCCGTGCATTTGTATGCAAACTCCGCATAGTCCGATAATACTACAAAACCATGAGCAAAGCCCTTCGGAATGAAAAACTGTTTCTTATTCTCCGCAGACAGCACTACTCCATGCCATTTCCCGTAAGTTGCGGAGTCCGGACGCAGATCCACTGCCACATCAAACACTTCTCCGTTTATTACCCTTACCAGCTTGTCCTGGGGATAATTAATCTGGAAATGAAGCCCCCGCAGCACATTCTTTACAGACGCGGACTGGTTGTCCTGCACAAATACCTGCTCAATCCCCGCTTCCCTGTAATCGTTGTAATTATAGGTTTCCATAAAATAACCTCTGGAATCCCCGAACACTGCAGGAGTAATTACCTTCAGTCCTTCTATTTCACAAGTTTCTACTGTTATCTTTCCCATACTGTTTTCCTTTCTTATGCAGCGTTACAGTCCTTCCGCCACTTCCTTCATATATTTACCGTAATTGGTTTTCATCAAGGGCTCTGCCAGTTTAAGCAGCTGCTCCTTATCAATAAATCCTCTCTTATAAGCGATTTCCTCTATACAGGAAATATAAAGTCCCTGTCTTTTCTGAAAAGCCGACACAAAATCCGCCGCATCAAGAAGGGAATCATGATTTCCCGTATCAAGCCACGCAAAGCCTCTCCCCAACGTTTCCACACGAAGGGTTCCCCTTCTTAAATATTCATTATTGATGCTGGTAATCTCAATTTCACCTCTTGCAGAAGGTTTTACATTCCCGGCAATTTCCACCACATCATTATCGTAAAAATAAAGTCCCGGAACTGCATAATTGCTCTTTGGATGCTCCGGCTTTTCTTCTATGGAAAGAGCCTTTCCTGTTTCGTCAAACTCCACCACACCGTATTCCCTGGGGTCGCGCACATAATAACCGAATATAGTGGCGCCGCTTTCCCTGGATGCCACCTCGCGCAGCACCCTTGAAAAACTCTGTCCGTAAAAAATGTTGTCGCCAAGCACCAGGGCCACAGAATCTTTTCCGATAAAATCTGCGCCGATAATAAAAGCATCTGCAAGTCCCCTGGGCTGCTCCTGCACCGCATAGGAAAATTTCATTCCAAGCTGGCTTCCGTCCCCCAGCAGTTCTTCAAATACAGGCAAATCCCTGGGGGTTGATATAATCAACACTTCCCTGATTCCTGCCAGCATCAGTGTTGACAGCGGATAATAAATCATGGGTTTGTCATAAACAGGCATAATCTGTTTGCTGACAGCCTTCGTAAGCGGATAAAGCCTTGTACCTGACCCTCCCGCAAGTATAATTCCTTTCATTGCATATACCTCCAAATGATTAACTGGTTTCCCTATGCCAATGCCTGAAACAATGGACATAACTTGTATTAGTATACCACAAAATGGGAGTGATTGTAAATCACTCCCATTCGTTTCTCTTCCCTTTCATAGGTTTCATAGTTGAAATTTCTGCAGTGTGTGCACCAGCTCTTTAAAATCCAGGGGCTTGGCGATATGTGCATTCATCCCACAGTCCAGACAGTACTGTACGTCATCTGCAAAGGCGTCCGCAGTCATGGCAATGATCGGAAGATCCTTATCCTTCCGGTTGAGAGCCCGAATGGCCCTTGTGGCCTCGTATCCGTCCATCACCGGCATGCGGATATCCATCAGAATCGCATCATAATAGCCAATCTCCGACTGTTCAAACATTTCCACGCAGATTTTCCCGTTATCCGCCTGCTCCACCATAAATCCAACGGATGTGAGAACCTCCTGAACAACAAGCCAGTTAAGCTCCACGTCCTCTGCGACCAGCAGGCGTTTGCCCGTAAAGTCCGCCTGGGGTATCTGCATCGCATCTGGCAGGACAGCCTCATTACCAGCATATCGGCTCAGGTACAGATAAAGGGTAGATTTAAACAGAGGCTTGGGGATAAACCCTTCTATTTCAAACTCATCAATCTCATTTTCAATCTCATCCATACCGTATGCTGAGATAAGAAAGACCGGAATTTCTTTCCCGATTCTCGTCCGTATCTCCCTGATGATCTGAGGGCCGCTCATATCGGGCATCTTGAAGTCAATGAGTACCAAATGATAATCTTCCCCTTTCGCATGACGCTCCTCTATCATATGTACCGCCTGCCTGCCGTCGCAGACCCACTCTGCATGGACGCCCAGTTCCTCCAGATTCGCTGCAGCACTGGTACACAGCATTTCATTATTATCCACCACCAGCACATTCCATGCAGGAAGAAACATGTCCTTTGGTTCCTCTCCCTTTTCCGTATCCAGCGTAATATGGAAGGTAGTCCCTTTTCCCAAGGTGCTTTCCACCTCAATGCTGCCATGCATCAGGTCAATGATATTTTTACTGATGGCCATCCCAAGGCCGGTGCCCCGGATATTGCGCACCACCTCAGAATCCTCTCTTGTGAAAGCTTCAAAGACCTTTTTCTGGAACTCCTCGGACATGCCGATTCCCGTATCCGCCACCTTGAAATGATTCCGGACATAGTTTTCTCCCTTAGGTGATGGTTCCTGATACAGATAAATATCGATCCTGCCCTCCCCAGGCGTAAACTTAATGGCGTTTGACAGCAGATTAAACAGTACCTGATCCAGACGGACAGCATCACAGCAGACCATCTCCGTCTCAATGTCCCGCACAAAAACATCAAAGTGCTGATGTCTGGCATTCACCTGAGGCTGTACGATGTTCACCAGTTCTTCCATCACACTGCGCAGGGACACCTCCGTGACATTCAGGGACATCTTGCCGCTCTCAATCTTAGACATATCCAGCACGTCGTTGATCAGCCCCAGCAGATGCTTGCTGGAGAGCTGCACCTTATGAAGGCAGTCCTCTACCCGGGCCTCATCTCCCTTATATTTCAGGGCAATATCCGTCATCCCTATAATGGCGTTCATGGGCGTACGGATATCATGGCTCATACTGGAAAGGAAGTCGCTCTTCGCATTGCTTGCGCGAACTGCCTCCTCCTGAGCCATGCGCAGGGCCTGCATCTGTCTCGATGTCATCCGCGCATACTGGAGGATAAAGAAAATGACCGGCACCATAATAGCGACAATAGCAATAATCATAGCTATTGTCTGCAGGAAATCAAGCCGGGAAAGGGGCTGCTCAAAAACCGCATTGGACATCACCGCAATAAGATACCAGTCGGAATTCCCATAAAGCGGAGAACAGTAAATATGCCGCACATCACCCTCCAGAGAAATATAGGTGCTGTAATTCTGATTTTTGCTCATGGCTTCCTGGAGCTCCTTTGCATAGTCATCCGGCTCCTTTCCGTCATAAGTCTCGTATCTCTCGTGAATACGCTGAAAATAATTATCCCGGAATGCTTCGGAATTTTTGATCACAAAGGTTCCGCTCTTGTCAATGATATGAGAATAGACATTGGCGCCCTCCTCATTCAGATAAAGGGCATTGTCCAGATAATCCATGGGAACCCCGACTACCAGGGCGTCGCTGTATTCTCCGTCCTTCATGGGATAAGACGCTGCCATGCCAAGCAGAAGAATATTTTCATTCCCGCTGCCAAAGCCCCTCTCAATCACCCTTTCATCTTCATGAAGGGAGTCATAAAAGTTCTCAGGATTGGCAAGAACCACCGGATCTCCGTAAACGGTTTCCAGCTCCTCATGATCCCTGTAAAAAGCCAGATAGGTAAACCTTCGGATCTCCGCATTGTATCCCAGTTCCTCCAACATCTCATCCCCATATGTCTGCTTCTCCGGAGACATGCGGGTAATAATCCCCTGCACCTGATCCAGTCTCAGACTGATCAGGGAGGAGAACTTCTGCTGGATCTGCTGACTCACCTCGATCATGTAAACTTCACTCACATCCTTGACTGTCTTATCGGTTTCTCTGGAAACGAAAACGCCAAAAGAAGTAAAAACGATCACACTGATAAACAGTGCGCTGAAAAAGCTTAATATTAAAAATTTGATTGTACTTTTATCATTGCCCAATTTTCCAGTCACTCCTGCCCAAAAAATCATTCCGCCGGCCGATAGAGTCGTATGATATCCGTCCTGCATTCGGGAAGAAGGGCGAACGCCCCACCGCTCACAAATCCCTTATCCCGCTCCATATCGCTGACAGCGCTGTCAAACTGTCTGTCATTGTACTCCTGCTGCTTCATAAAACAAGTGTCAAACCAATCCGCCAGTCTGCAGATCTGGGTATAAATCTGGTTATGGCCGCCCACAATCCTGTGAGGAAATCCCTTCCCATCATACCGCTCATGATGATGCATACAAATCTCCTTACACACCTGCACAAAATATCTGCAATGCTCCGAATGGTTCAATCCAATCATCTCCGCGCCCAGCATGGTATGATACTGATAGGGATCCTCGCCCTCGCCTTCCGGTTTAAAAATCTTTACTGTTTTGGAGGGAACCAGCATAAAACCGATATCGCAGAAATATCCCGCCCCGCTGACAATCTCAATCCGTTTCTCGTCAAGCTCCGGAATATTCTTCCGTTCCGCATATTTTTTCAACAATATCTTCATCAGTCCGGAAAGGCGCAAATAATGTTCCTCGTCCTCCCGGAAGTTGATCAGATGATGCTTCATCAGCATACCAAGTTCTTCCATATACCGGCCGGTTTCTTCGATGTCCTCCTGCGTCAGATCATATTCTTCAATGATCCCCAGATGCATGCGCAGCCTTCTGACGATATCCTCCCGCTCAAAGGGTTTCCTGATAAATCCGGCGATGCCATACTGTGCGGCCTTCTGCACATTATCGCTTGTGGCCTCCGATGTAATCAGAAACACGGGAATGTTGTATATATCTGAGTTTTTCATAAACCGCAGAACCTGAAACCCGTCCATTCCCGGCATGGAGATGTCAAGAAGAACCGCATCCACCCTCTCATTCTCTTCCATAAGAAATTCAGTCGCAGAATATCCGTCGCCCTTTTCAACGATTTCATATTCGTCGCAGAGCATGACCTGCAGGATCATTCGGTCGATCTCCGAATCATCAACGATCAATACTTTTCTGTCCGTATCCATTTACTCCTCCTCAAAACCGTTTTCCGCGCCGGATTTGTGCCATATAGCGCAATTTTTCCTCTCAATCCGTGTGCACCCAAAAAAGGGCTGAGGAAATGCCGGTCCAATCAGTGTTCCTTAGTTATATTTTTCAATGCACGCCATGAGCTTTTCCTGAACGGGCTGTATTGCAAGAAGGACTTCCTTCGCTGCATCCGCCTCTCCCCCACGCAGAAGCTCCAGCGCCCCTGCATAGGCTTCGTAAAGCGGCTGCACCGCCAGATTGCCTGCAGCGCCCTTGATCATATGAATCCGCTCGGCGACCTCCTGATTGCTCCCATCACCAAAGTCCCGATCCGGTAAAAACTGCTTTAGAAGCTCCAGAAGCTTAAACATCATCTTCCGGTAAAGTCCGGCATTTCCCATGACGCGCTCTGTCCCTTCCTCCACATTCACCCCATATTCCTTCAACTCATCCAATAAATCCATGGTTCTTTCCTTTCCTTTAACAGACGTGCGCCGATACGCCCGCTGCTCCTGCCGGTCATTTCCTATAGAATAACGTCAAAATACAAGACAAAATCTCAGGAATCATGCATTTCTATACATGGTGTCATAATATTTCTGATAATCCCCGCTGGTGGCATTTTTCATCCATTCTTCGTTTTCAAAATACCACCGGATGGTCTTTCTGATTCCTTCCTTAAACATGGTTTCAGGCTCCCAGCCAATCTCCGCCTTAATCTTGTCAGGTGCAATGGCATATCTCCTGTCATGCCCCTTACGGTCTTCCACATAGGTAATCAAATCATCACTGACAAGGGCTTTCCTTTCATCCGAATCAGGCAGCATTTCCCTTAAGGTATCCAGAATAATATGAAGTATTTCAATATTCTGCTTTTCATTATGTCCGCCTACATTGTAGGTTTCAAAAAGGCGTCCTTTCTCCTGTACCATATCAATGGCCTTGGCATGATCCTCCACATAGAGCCAGTCACGCACATTTTTGCCGTCACCGTAAACAGGAAGCTTCTTTCCCTGCAGTGCATTGTTAATCATCAGAGGAATAAATTTCTCCGGGAACTGATAAGGCCCGTAATTGTTGGAGCAGTTGGTAATATTTGCAGGAAACTGATACGTATCCATATATGCCTTTACCAGCATGTCTGAGCTGGCCTTGCTGGCCGAATAAGGACTGTGAGGCGCATAAGGAGTCGTTTCATAAAAATATCCCCCGTCCTCTTCTAAGGAACCATAAACTTCATCTGTGGAAACATGCAGGAATTTTTTTCCCTGCTTAAAGCTTCCGTCAGGCTCTTCCCAGGCTGCCTTGGCGCAGTTTAACATAACTGCAGTTCCAAGAACATTGGTCTGCACGAATACTTCCGGATTTCTGATACTTCTGTCTACATGGCTTTCCGCTGCAAAATGCACCACCCTGTCAATATCATTTTCAGCAAAGATTTTGGAAATGGCTTCCTTATCACAAATATCCGCTTTGATAAAGGTATAGTTTTCTCTTTTTTCCACATCCTTCAGATTTTCAAGATTACCCGCATAAGTCAGTACATCGACGTTGATAATTCTGATTTCATTATCATATTTCTTAAACATGTAGTGAATATAATTGGAACCAATAAAACCGGCTCCCCCTGTTACCAGATATGTTCTCATTTCCTTTTCTCCATTTCATTTATCTTTTTCCAGCTTTTAGTTAAACTATATCGCTTTTTTCATCAAAAGGCAACCTTAATATCCCAGATAGCTGATATTCATATCCACGCTTCCGCTGATACCTGCAACACTTCCTTTGGAAGAGTACTGCCACATATCATATTTGGTAGCCGTATAGGTAGGCGCCGCCGCATACTGGGCAAGCCAGATTTTATAGCTTGTAAGACTGGACGCATTAATATGCTCTGTAAACCATGTCTTATTGGCATAAATTCCTGCTTTATAGCCCGAATTCTGAATTGTCTGGCAGAAGGCCTTGCACACGGCAGTCCTTGTTTCCGTGCTGATGGCATCAGCGCGGCCATTGCTTGCCTCCACATCCAAAAATACAGGATAGGATACATTGTAACCTTTAATCAGTCCAAGTACCATGGACGCCTCTTCTACCGCTTCCACCTCATTTACCGCCTGGGTAAAGAAATAAACTCCAACCTTCAGTCCTGCATTCTGGGCGCCTTTAATATTCGTACGGAAAGTAGGATCCTCAATCAAGGCGCCTGTACTGGAACCACGGTAGCCGCATCTGATGATTACGTAGGAAACACCGCTGTTCTTTACGGCATTCCAGTCAATACTTCCATTCCATTTGGAAACATCGATACCAAGCTGGCCTGAACCTGTGTTCAACACGCCATTTTCGTTAAAGGTATATTTTGCTCCCTGAATAACCTGTTCCCCTGTAACATAATTTCCGTTTTTGTCAAAGAAGTAGGTTGCTCCGTCTATATTCTGCCACCCTGTATAACGATACTTTCCTGTAGTTTTTGCAACCTTCTTATAAAATTCCTTGATATCACTATTATAGTAATCCGCATACTTCGCTTCCCTGAAATTGCCGTCTGAATCCTTCACATACAGCTTTTCACCGTCAATTGACAGCAAATCACTTGTTGTATTATTTCTTGCTTCGGCTGCAGGGTCAGGCGTTGCTGTAGGCGTAGGCGATGCAGACGGTGTTGCTGTAGGGCTTGCCGTGGGAGAAGCCGCAGGGGTTGCCGTAGGGCTCATCGTGGGAGAAGCCACAGGGGCTGCTGTAGGGCTCATCGTGGGAGAAGCCGCAGGCTCTGCCGTCGGCGTCTGCACAGGCGTGGGGGACGGAGTAATCTGCGGAGTGGGAGTAGCTTCCGGCGCAGAGGCCGGTGCCTGCGTCGGTTCCTGGGCAGGCGTCGGTGCCTGCGTTGGCGTTTCAGCCGGTGCCTGCGTTGGTTCCTGAGCAGAATCCTGTGAAGGCATTTCAGTGGGAACCGCTGTCGGCTCCTGTGTGGGCTCCTGGGCAGGCGCTTCGGTGGGGGTCTGGGTAGGATCAGCCTCTGTGCCCGGGTCTGTTCCGATATTTCCGTCGGCAGTAAACGGCGTATTTGTAATTCCGCTTAGTAACCGGAATCCCACAGCTGCCTTTGCCCCCGGGTCCGAAATCCTGGATTTATCCACAACCTCATATTCTTCTGAAGTTTCCTCCGTACCTTCTATCAGGGTTTTAGTAGATTCCACCCACTCCACTGTATCCGTATTGGCAGATTCCACTACTGTTTCATTCACCTTGGTATCCTCAGCCTTGGCATTGATCTGAGCCTCCGTTTTTACTTCATCAGACACGTCAACTTTCTTGTATTCGATAGTATCCCGTACGGTGATTGCCACAGGCTCGGTGGAAAAGCTGTAATCCTCTGATACAGCAGGTCCCACAATAGCGACCTGATATTTTCCGGGTTCCATATTTTTCTCATAAATAATGCCGTCCTGATCTTCATCTTTTAAAACATAAGTTTTATTGGATGGCGCCGTAATACCGACTTCAAATTCAACACTGGGAATCAATTTCCCGGTCTTTTTATTTATAAATTTAATTTTCAAATCTTTTTGAATGGAAGTCAGATTCAAAACCACTTCTGTTTTATTATTATTGTCCTTCCTTTCTTCTTCCTCTGCCTCTTCCTGCGCTTCTTCCATTTCAGCTGCCATAAGCTTTGCCGCCTGCGCATCGGCGATTGCCAGAAGTCCGCTTTCACCGATTACCGGAATTCCTTCTATTCCTTCTCCCACCTCCGCAAATGCTGCAATCTGCTTTTCATCCGCTTTGGCATTTATATAAAGATAGCCGGCGGCCGCCGCCATTATAAGAACAATAATTCCTGTAAACATTGTAATACGGTCAACCAGACTCATGCGGTTCAAAAAGAAAACCGATTTTCTTTTTCTTCTATAAGACTTCCTGTTCTCACCATAATCATCGTCTTCGTCATCGTACTCATCATCATATTCGTCATACTCGCCATCGTACTCATCTTCTTCCTCGAAGTCCTCGCCGTTTTCCTCGTCTTCCTCGTATTCGTCGTACTCGAGGTCTTCGCCGTCTTCCCCGTCTTCCTCCCCGGCATCTTCGTATTCATCGTCTTCTCCGTCTTCCTCGTACCCGGCATCTTCGTACTCATCGTCTTCTCCGAAGTCCTCGCTGTTTTCCTCGTATTCGTCGTATTCATCGTATTCCTCAAAGTCCTCGTCTTCCTCGTACCCGTCTTCTTCCCCGAGGTCTTCTCCATCTACATCCTCATACTCATCATCTGTTTCGTATTCGTCATCTTCAAATTCATAATCATACTCTGAGTCAAATTCTTCTTCATCAAACTCCACCCACTTCATGCTGGATATATTATCTTTTTTCCGATTATTTTTCTTCCCGTATTTCTTTTTCTTAGGGGCAAACAATTTGTTCATTTATGTAAACCTCCAAATTTAACACTTTTGTAACATTTGTAAGTGGTACCCGATTAGTATAACATTTTTACCGTATAAGCACAATCCTTTTATCCATCCTTCCTTTAAAAGAAGTAACAGTTCAGCCATACCATTCATAAGTTGGCGGAATGTACATTTTTACCCCAAAA
>CAZDPE010000019.1:0-29078 GCA_964507235.1 uncultured Lachnospiraceae bacterium | reverse complement strand
GTCTGTGGTCACACCTGCATAGCAGGTGGTTTATTAAAAGATTGCCTTACAATCAGAACCTGCTGCCGGTTTGGGGCAGCAGGTTCCATTCCTGACAATAGAAAGTCCGCAAAGCGCGCTTTCTATTGTTTACAGTAAATCCATTATATATTTTCCCGTTCTTCTTCGGTTTCCAGCCTGCGGATTTCTTTTCTTGTATATCCGAATATGCTTGCCAGAAATCCCAGTACTCCGGTGCACAAGAACATGACCGCCATTCCGCTTCCGGCGCCGTTTCCTACCAGACGCTGCAGGCCAAGGGCCAGCGCTGTTTTGCCCTGCATAAAAGGCTCAAAGACATAGTCGGCAAGAAAGCCCCCGAATAGAATCGCTATGGGAATCGTGCAGTACTGTATGGCATTTCTGACTGAAAATACTCTTCCCTGCAGTTCCACCGGAATTGTCCGGTATAAAATCACATTCTGTCCTGCGTTGATAAAAGGAATCGGCAAGCTGGCGGCGACTCCTGCTATTCCCCACCAGAAAACATTTCTGCCAAGTCCCATCAGAATATCACCGAACACAAAGGACAGCATCGCTGAATAATAAATCATCTTCACAGGCTTTTTCCCCTCCGGAATCAAAGATACCAGAAAACCTCCTATGATGCCTCCTACCCCGAGAATCCCGTTTACAATACCCATGGCGTTCATATTTCCGCTTCTTGCTAAAAGCATGGGCGAGAGTATATTTTCGTAAGTAAGCCGTGAGAAGAAATTCAGCAAGGACATTGTCAGCATAATATAGAAAATTCCCCGATTTTCCTTCAGAAAGGCAACGCCGCCGAAAAAGCCGTCAAAAGCCTTCGATTTTTCCTTCTGCTGTATTTCTTCCGGTATTTTGATAAAGAAAGCCAGCACGGCAAATGCCAGAAGAAAGCTTCCCAAATCAATTGCAAGCACCAGCTCAAGTCCTCCCAGGGAAAGCAGCGCCGCTCCAAGCACAGGCGAGAACACCATAACAAGATTTCCCGAAAAAGAAGACATACCGCTTGCTTTGGAAATTTTGTCCGTCGGAACCAGAATCCCGACCGCCACCGACTGTGCCGGCGACTGGTACGCATTCATAAATCCGATTATGGCATTCACAATATAAATATGCCATATTTCCAGATTTCCCACAGCAAAAGTGAAAAGGACAAAAAGGGAACATACGGCTGCCAGCGTATCGGATACCAGCATAACCTTTTTCTTACTATGCCTGTCTATAAAATCTCCTGCAAAAATACTTACCGCCACATAGGGCAGAAAATTGCAGAAGGTCATTAAAGACACCGCCATCGCCGACTGTGTTTTCGTATATGCCCATATAATCAGGGCATAGCTTGTCATGGCACTTCCAAGCTGGGATGCCGCCTGGGTAAGCCAAAAACGATAAAATGAATTCATATTCTTTTTTTCTTTCATTGAATTAACTCCTTTAATCTTCCTATTTTTGATTAAAAGCAGAATCCAATGAAAACGGGCGGCAGACTATCAATCCGTTTATTTGATGTCCTTACCTCTGTGCAGCCCCACCCATTCATCAGATTCCGCACAGAGTCTGTCATCTAATTGAATTACCAAATGACACATTTCCATCATCCTCTCCGTTGTATTTCTTTAAGTTTAACATAGTATCAGAAACACGGCAATTCAAACTAACAGTTTCTATTGACATTTTTATTGACATAATCTTCCTTCCATGTTATCCTGAAGTTCCTTTCGTTTTATCAAAACGAAACAATAACTTCATACTTACCTGCGGTAATTCTCCGGCAAATCTCCGGAGATGGCAGACCGGCTTGGCAAGTTATAACCATTTATAATACTACCAGGAGGAAGCAGATATGATTACAATGCAGCATGTACGCAAGACCTATAAGGTCTTTAAACGCGATGCCGGATTTTCTTCGGCATTCAAAACTCTGTTCCATAAGGAATATGAGTACATCCACGTTCTTGACGACGTTTCTTTCACCATTCAGGACGGTGAAATGGTGGGTTACATAGGCCCTAACGGCGCAGGAAAGAACTCTACAATTAAAATCTTAAGCGGTATTCTTACTCCGGAAGAAGGCACCTGCCTGATAAACGGACTTATTCCCTGGAAAAACCGAATTGAACATGTAAAAAATATCGGCGTAGTTTTCGGGCAGCGCTCCCAGCTTTGGTGGGATGTACCTGTAATGGATTCCTTTGAACTGCTGAAAGAAATCTATAAAATAAGCGCTCCTTCTTACCAGCAAAATCTGGAGCGGATCACCGTGCAGGCTATTGCCATGTTTGCTTACGGTTTTGCCGTCAGCGATGTGCACTGGACTATCCCGAAAGCTGCTGCCGTACTGCTCATGCTGATTGGCGGAACCGTTGTTTTCAGCGGCATCTTTCTGATTTATGCCTCCATTTGCTTTTTTACGCTGGAGGGGCTGGAGTTTATAAATATTTTTACGGACGGAGCAAGGGAATACGGCAAGTATCCCGTCTGCATTTACGGAAAAAGAATATTGCAGCTGAGCACCTTTGTGATTCCCTATGCCCTCATCCAGTATTATCCCCTACTGTACCTTTTGGACAGGAGAAAGCCTTATTACGGATTTCTTCCCCTGATTGCCTGTCTTTTCATGATTCCCTGCCTTTTGCTGTGGAAGCTGGGAGTACGGCACTACAAATCCTGCGGGTCGTAATACTTGGCACTTTCATAATCCGGAGCCTGCACATCTCCCATAGCATACCATTCTATGCTCAGACCGGCTGCAATTTCATACTCCGGATTATTGGAAGCCATGCTTTTCAATTTATAATCCTACATTTCTTCCAGCACCTTCAGTTTCTCCTTCACGCTGTTTGCAGCATTTAATATAACCGTAACGGAGGCTGCAATTTCCTCCGCAGAGGCTGCCAGATTCTGTGTTCTGCCATTAACCTCATCAATCGTCTGACGAAGTATTTTCGTATCCTGCATTATAGCCGCAACGGAATTTAAAATCCGGCTCTGGCTTTGATTGCTTCGATTAGCCGTATCACTGGAATTAGATGCTAAATGGTTAATTTCTCCTGCAACCACCGCAAAACCTCTTCCCGCCTCTCCTGCACGGGCCGCTTCAATGCTGGCATTTAAGGCAAGCAGATTAGTTTTGGCTGCAATACTCACCACTTCATCATTATTCTGCACCAGTTCCCTGAGAACTTCATTTATTTCATCCATGGATTTGGACAGTTTCTCGCAGAAGGTTGCCATATTCATCATTTCGCCCGAAATTTCCGTACTTTCTGATGCATTACTTTCATTTCCTGCTGCCATATCGTCCACCGACAAATACAAATCAGCAAATTCCTCATTAATTCCATGTATGGTCTTAAGAATTAATTCCTTCTGCTCCTGAATAAACTGCTTTTCTCCATCCAGCTGCGCCGCCAGCCTTGCCGACTCTTCGCTTTGCAGTTCCACTTCCTTCTTAATGTAATAAATGCAGTTTTCCTTACGGCTGAAGCCGTTGTATATTGCCTCCGCCATCTGATTGCAGGAATCATATCCGCAGCAGGAACAATTAATCTTCCTTTCGCTGTCGGTAAATTTCTTCATTTCCTTAAAAATAGCTTCCCGCTCTGCTGAAGACGGTATCTTATAGGCACATTCCGCAGAGCGATCCGTATAGCTTCTCAAATAGTCCTCCAGCTTTAAATGGCGGAACTGGTGATTTAAATGTTTTAAACGTTTCTTCGGTGAAAGCATCTTAGACCACGCACTTGACACGCCGTTTTTCTTGGATGCCTCGCGGATTTCCAAAAGACTGCACAGGGCATCATCCGAATCTGCTTTAGCCGCCTCACATCCGGTTCCGTAAATGCAGCCGGAAGAACAGTTTAAGGCATCAATAAACAGATAAGGCGTCCTGCCTCCTGCTATTTTCTCTTTATTCTTCTCCAGATAATGATACATATGCTTTTCGCCTTCAATCTGGCGGATAAAAACACTTTCCCCCAGGAACCAGTATACATTTTCCTTCAGGCCGCCCGGCATGGGATAAATGGAGCCCAGACCATATTCTATTTCATCTGACTTAAGCGCTCCCTTAATGTTGTTTTTCCTTACATACTCCATTAAATGATCAAACGTAACATTATACGATATATATCCCTTATTATTAGCATCCTCAATTTCCAGTTTTTTCGCTATACATGGACTGATAAAAGCCAGTTTATCGGTAAGCTTCATCTCCTTTTTGACATAAATCGCCGCGCACATCATAGGGCTTTGCACAGGAAACAGCCTGGGAATCAATTCCGGAATATAATGCTCTATGTAGCGTACCACTGCCGGGCAGGGCTGGGAGATTCCTCCCAGAAAGTTATTCTTTTTTATGTAATTCAAATATCCCCAGGTTGTAATATCCGCCCCAAAGGAAACACTGATAAAGCGATTAACTCCAAGCTCCTTAAGGCCTCCCAAAACGGCTTCATATTCTTCAGGATAATTTGCCTTAAATGCAGGCGCAATCAAAACCGAAATTTTCTCTCCCTGCCTTAAATCCTTAAAGAATCGCTCTGTATCATCCTCGTACTCTCTTGCCTGATGCTCGCAGACATCAAAACAGGCTCCGCAGGCAACGCATCTGCTGCCATCTACCTCAATTCTCATCTGCCCATCCACTTCTTTTGTTACACAGGCTCCTTCACAGCTGCACACACTGGTACATTTATTACACCCAATACATTTTTCATTGGTATAAACCAATGATCTTCTTTCGTTTGCCATACCCTATCCCCCTTGGATAATAATTTTCTCTTTATTGAATTCCTTTCATATATTATACCGTATAAAAGGACAAATAACAAGGAAAATGCTGTCGCCGTTTTAAGGTATAAGCAGCGAAATTTTGATAATCTCCATACTCATTTTGAAAATTATTTTATTCTGAAACTGATAATACTGCATGGCGGCATTGTAAAAGCAACGCCTTTTCCCATAACCTGATAATCTTTAAATTCCTCTTCCTTTACATTGGCAGAGTTTTCAAAAGTATTATGCGCACGCATATCACCGGTCAGAATTGCAGCCTTTACATTTTCCGGCTTCAATTCATTAAATGCCATTTCCACAGATACGCTTTCTGCCACGGAAGGATTGCTCACGGTGACATTCAGATATCCGTCTTTATCTACAGATGCCGATTCACTTAAAGCGGGAATATGATATTTTTCCTCCATATCATTTTTTTCTTCCGGCTCTGCATAGCTTTCCACAAGCTCTGCCTCCTGATGATTTTTATACATATGAAATACATAATAAGTAGGCGTCAGAAGCATCTTCCTGCCTTCTGTCAAAACCACTGACTGGAGCACATTCACCATCTGCGCAATGCAGGCCATCTTCACCCTGTCGCAATGCTTATTGAAAATATTCAGAGTCATTCCGGCCACCACTGCATCCCTCATGGTATTCTGCTGATACAAAAATCCCGGATTTGTCCCCGGCTCCACATCAAACCAACAGCCCCATTCATCCACAATCATGCCGATTTTTTTCTCCGGGTCAAAGGTATCCATAATAGCTCCGTGACGCTCCACCAGCTCTTTCATTTTGTATGCTTTGGAAAGCGTAGTATAATATTCTTCCTCACTAAATTCGGTTGCGCTTCCTTTACAGTGCCATGCCGCGCCGGGTACGGTATAATAATGAAGCGACAATCCATCCATAAATCCTGTATTATTATGGGGGAAGGCAAAGCAGGTCTTAAGCACCTTATCTGTCCATTCATAATCGGCTGAATTCGCGCCGCAGCAAATCTTTTGAACCGGCTCATCAGGATGATACTGGCGCACATAAGTCTGATATCTTCTATATTCATTTCCATAATACTCCGGAGTCATATTTCCTCCGCAGCCCCAGTTTTCATTTCCCACTCCGAAATAATCAAGCTTCCATGCTTTTTCATGGCCGTTTTTCTTACGCAGATCCGCCATAGGCGATATGCCGTCAAAGGTCATGTATTCCACCCATTCGGACATTTCCTGTATACTGCCGCTTCCTACATTACCATTAACATAGGTTTTACATCCAAGCTGACTGCAGAGTTCAAAATATTCATGGGTTCCGAAGCTGTTGTCTTCCGTAACGCCGCCCCAGTGCGTATTTACCATTTTCTTTCTGCCTTCCTTAGGGCCGATTCCGTCCTTCCAGTGATACTCATCCGCAAAGCAGCCTCCCGGCCAGCGCAGTACAGGCACCTTAATATCCTTAAGGGCTTCCACCACATCGGAACGCATGCCGTTCACATTGGGGATGTCCGAATTTTCTCCTACATAAAGTCCTTCATAAATACACCTTCCCAGATGCTCTGAAAAATGTCCGTAGATTTCGGCATTAATGCGGCCTTTTTTGTTCTTTTCATCAATATAGAGTTTTACCATTTCCGTTACCCTTCCCTTCTTTTATTATTTTGTAAAAAATAAATTACTTTAGATTTTTCTAAATTATACAATATACTTGTTATCAAATCAATCAATAATTTGAAAAACAGTTGGGTCATGCAGAAAAATGTATTTTCTAAAAGAGCTTATATGGAAAATGATGCATCAGAAGAATGGAAATGTTTTGAAAAAGTGATTCATGGCGCAGGTGTGTGCATACCACTCCACACATTTTGCCGCCAATTCTCGGTCACGCATAGTACATTTTAAGGGGAAAACAGACTGCCCATCGCTCGGCTCAATAGGGGCTTCCTCATCAGAATCCAGAAATAAAGGCTTTTCCATTCCTTTGCCCTGTCCTGACATTCCAGATATGCTCTTCCTGCGTATTTTTCCCGAAGCCACCGTTGATTTGCGGGGCTGCTGGCGGTATAATAAAAATGTCAGCAGCTCCGTTTCTTTTTTAAGAAAAGGAGCGGTTTCCACACCGAGCCTGTCAAAATGGACTTCGGAACCGGAAACGGTTGTATATCAGCAGATGGTGAAGAAGCCGGACAGCTGCAAGACGCTGACGGGAAGGAAAAAAGCAGCAAAAGCCAATCTAAAAATCGCCGCCACAAGGAGGCGGGGTATTGGCCATCGCACAGCGATTTTGTTCAATCGGTATTTAGCAATCAGGAGAATACAATGCTTCACATTAAATCCTTAGATGAAGGACGGGAAATTTTTAAGGCCCTGGGTTCTGATATCAGAATTGAAATCATTAAAATTCTGGCAGAAAACCAGGGAATGAATATGAATGAACTTGCCGGCAGGCTGGATATTACCGGTGGCGCATTAACCAGTCATATCAAAAAGCTGGAAAACTGCGGGCTTGTTTCTGTTTCAAACGAATCTACCGGCCATGGAAATCAGAAAATATGCTCTGTTGATTTGGATAAAATATTAATTGACCTGGGAATTCAGCCGAACAATCGGAATGTTTACCAGACCAGCCTGAAGGTAGGGCATTATTCCGCCTATGAGGTCTGCCCCACATGCGGGCTTGCCTCCGCCGACGCTCTCATTGGTGAGGTGGATGATATACGTTATTTTTCCCACCCCGGCAGATATGAAGCTGACATTCTCTGGTTTACCAGCGGATATATTGAATATACTGTTCCGAATTTCATCCCTTACGGACAAAAAATTGACCGCATCACTTTTTCCCTGGAAATTGCTTCCGAAGCTCCCGGTGCAAATAACGACTGGCCCTCCGATATTTCTTTTATTTTAAATGACAGGAAAATAGCCCTCTGGACCAGCCCCGGCGATTTTAATGATGTCAGAGGCATCTTTACCCCCGACTGGTGGAGCCCTGACTGGAACCAGTATGGACTGCTGAAAATTCTGGAGGTTAACCCAAACGGTACTTTTATTGACGGCATGAAGGTATCTGAAATTACAATCAATGATTTTTACCTGGATTATCAAAGTACCATCAAATTAAAGATGGAGGTGGAGAAAGATGCCGCCCACATAGGAGGATTAACCATTTACGGGAAAGAATTCGGCAACTATAATCAGGATATTAATGTTCTGATTCATTACAGTCCTGCTGCCAGACCGGAGGAATGACAAACAACATCTAATAATCCATAAAAATCCCGCCGGAGTTTCGTTTCCGGCCGGGATTCTATATCCAGAACATATTTTTCGTTATTTTTCACTTGTGAGAAGCACAAAATTTGCCGAACATGCAGGTACAACAACACAGTCACCCTGTCTTTTAATCCCTCCGCCATAGGAGTAAATACTCTCCTTCAGCTCCAAATCACACTGAAATTCCGCTTCTCTGCCGGAAGGATTAAGCACAACAAGGATTTTTTCTTCCTCTGTGCTTCTCATATATGCAAAAGGATAAATTTCCTTTTCTGCATAAACAAAATCAATCTCTCCCTTGCTCTGCAAAGCCTTATGGGACTGCCTTATTTTAATCAACCTTTTAATTTCATGATAAAGGGAATCCGCATTCTCCTGCTGCTTTTGCACTGTGGGTCTGTCTGCTCTTTCATCCTGTCTGATATACAATTTTTCCTTTGATGCCGTGCTGAATCCTGCATTTACACCGCCGTCCCATTGCATGGGACTCCGGGAACCTGTTCTGTTATAACCGCCCTCCACAGAAGTAAGGTTCTCAAGATAGCGCATGCCGATTTCATCCCCGTAATAAATAAAGGGCGCGCCAGGCATGGAAAGCAGAAATGCAAAAGCAATTTTGCTGTCCTCTTCATCTAACAGATAAGCAAGCCTTTCCATATCATGGTTTCCGGAGGGAATGCAAATCAATCCCTTTTTCTCTGATTTTTCATAATTTTCCTTGTATTTGGATACAAATTCCGAAATATCCCCTTTCCCTTCCTTATTGAAATAAGGATGCTCACAGCGGAATAAATCATTGTAATGGGAGGGGCCGAAATGTAAAAGGAAGTCCATATGGAAACCGCCCTGCAGGGATTTATCCGGCTCGCCCCATTCGGAAACCATGGCAGCCTCAGGAAATTCCTCATCCAAAAAGCTGCGCACCTTTTTCCAAAGTGCAATGGTTCCTTTTCCATCCTCATCCTGTTTCACCAGGGAACCTGCCATATCCACGCGGAAACCGTCGCAGCCCATGGCAAGCCAGAACCGCATAATATTTTTCATCTCTTCCAGCGTCGCCATAGGTCCTTCATCCTCCGGTGACATCTGCCAGGGTCTTGTAATCTTATAATATCCGTAATTCAATGCAGGTTGGGAAGAAAAGAAATTCAGGGCGCAGGAGCCGTCCCTGTCGGAAATCCCACGAAGGCTGGCCAAATCCTCCGGTGCTTCCCATATGCTGTCTGTCCAGATATACCTGTCTGTATATTCATTTTTTTCGGGCTTCATGGATTCTTTAAACCATTTATGCTCCACAGAAGTGTGCCCCGGCACTAAATCCAGAAGTATATGCATTCCTCTTTTATGCACTTCCTCAAATAATTTTTTCGCGTCCTCGTTAGTTCCGTATCTGGGCGCAATGGTATAATAATCCGCCACATCATACCCCGCATCTCCAAAAGGTGATACAAAGCAGGGATTTATCCACAGGGCATTACACCCCAAATCCCTAATATAATCAAGTTTTGAAATAATTCCCTGAAAATCTCCGATACCATCCGCATTGGAGTCCATAAAGGACTGAGGATAAATTTCATAAAAAATTGCATCGTCAAGCCATTTTGCCATAATTATGCCTCCTTCATGATTCGTCAGAACTGTCCCGTCAAAGCTTCTCTGCAGACCTGCAAAACATATTGCCTGTAATATTTTACTATAAATTCAAAGGCTCGTCCATCAGAAAAGGCTTACAAAAACATCTGTTTCCGCAAGCCTTCCGCCATCATTCCAGACAACCGTCAATGATATGGACAATTCTTCCCGCTGACCTGGCAACATTCAAATCGTGAGTAATCATAACAATGGTATGCCCCATCTCATGAAGCTGTCTGAAAAGTGCCAGCACATCTTTACCGCTTGTTGAATCCAGCGCACCGGTAGGCTCATCCGCAAGCAGCAGCGCCGGTTCTCCAACCAATGCCCTCGCAATGGATACCCTCTGTTTCTGTCCCCCAGAAAGCTCGGAAGGCTTATGCTTTAACCGATGCCCGATTCCCAGCATATCAATTATGGGAAGGCACTTTTCCTCCGCTTCTTTCGTAGTCATGCCGCGGACCACCAGAGGCATGATAATATTCTGCAGAATATCATAAGTAGGAATCAGCTGATAATTTTGAAAAATAAAACCGATTTCCTTATTCCGGACAGTTCCCAGCTGCTTTTCAGTCATACTGTGTACGGGCAGTCCGTCCAGATAGTATTCTCCTGAATCTGCTACATCCATACATCCGATAATATTCATAAAAGTAGTCTTACCCGAGCCGGAAGGACCTAATATTGCTACAAACTCTCCTTTTTCCACCTGAAAGTCCACGTTCTTCAGCACCGGGACCTTTTCCATTCCGAGCATATAGCCTTTATTGACTTGTCTGATATCAATAATTTTATTTTCGCTCATTTTTCTGTCCTTTTACTCCTTTTCTTTCTGATGTCAGGCGGAATTACTCATGATTCAGCGCAGCTACCGGAATCAGCCTTGATGCCTTAAGCGCCGGATAAAAACCAAAAATCGTTCCGGTCAGCACTCCAAATAACAGGGATAAAATTCCTCCTCCCAGTGAAAGCTCCACGCGCACAGAAAAACTCTCTATAATGGGAGTTATCCCCAGAGATACCAATACCCCCAGCACAGCGCCCACAAGGCTGATACAGCTGGCTTCCAGCAAAAACTCTGTCAGAATATCTTTCTGGTCACATCCAATCGCTTTCAAAATACCAATTTCATTAGTACGCTCTTTTACAGAAACAAACAGCACGTTCATGATTCCGATTCCTCCCACGATAAATACAATAATTGCCATTGCCATTAAAAGAAGTGTCAGCGTTTCATTGGATTTGGAGGCTGCTTCCATTTTACTTCCCGCATCGGATATGGTAAATTCCACGTTGTCCCCATAATTTTCCCTAAGTACCTGCTGTGCCTGCTCCATAACACTCTCAACCTGGTTTACATCCTCTGCAACTACGGTAATCGTAGGGCTTACATCTTTACCGGTAAGATACTTAATACCTGTGTCATATGGAATAAAAATTGCTTCATCAGGACTGATGCCCGATGCTACGGTTCCCATTTCCATAAGCACGCCGCTAACTACATAAGAGCGGTTATCAATATAAACGGAAGAGTCATAAGCATCTAAAATACTGTCAAACATTTCCTTGGCCACACTGTAACCCAGCACACAGGCTCTTTCCTTATAGACATCATTGTCTTCCGTCAGGAATTCACCGATTGCCATTTCCAGATTGCTGATTTCCGCATAATTTTCTTTTACGCCGGCAATAGTATAGGAGGTACTTTCATCTAAATTTCCTCCTTCAGCCTCCTGCTTGGTGGTATAAGAGATAGTCGCGCTTGCTATTTCCGGAATATTTTCCAGCAGATTATCCACATCATCCTGAGATAAGGTAATCTCCACCCTGTTTATCTGGTTTTCCATGCCTCCAAACATGGTGAAGCCGCCGCCCATATCGCCTCCGGGCATTCCGCCTCCTCCGGGCATTCCTCCGCCTCCGGGCATTCCTCCGCCTCCGGGCATTCCGCCTCCTCCGGGCATTCCGCCTCCCATGCCGCGGGAGGAATTGTTTCCGTTATATTCATAAGAGATATCTACAGAACCGGCATTCAGGTTTTTAAATTGCTCGGCAACCTCCAATTTACCTCCCGTACCTATTGCAATAACAAGCATTATGGTAGCGGAACCCACAATAATACCTGTAGAAGTAAGAAAGACTTTGAATTTGTTTTGGACAAGATTCAGCCATACCAGGCGCCCGATTTCAGATAATTTCATGATTTTTTCACCTTACTTTCTATCAGTACAGTTTCTCCTTCAGAGAGCCCTTCCTTTATTTCTATATTGATGCCATCCGAAAAACCAGTTGTTATCTCTCTTGTACTGATGGTGCCATCCTCATTCTTTACCTTAACATATTTTACATTTTCTTCCTCTGATACCGCCCTGACAGGAATATAAAGAACCTCCGATACTTCATCCGTAACAAAGGTTACTTCGGCAGTCATATCCTGATACAGAAGCATTCCCGTATTATCCACAGTTACCGTTACCGAATACATGGTTTTGTTTGTACTGCTGTCTATTTCGGCATCTCCTATTTCCGTTACCGTTCCCGTGAAAATTTTATCTTCAAACGCTGCCAGCGTCACATTCGCTTTTTTCCCAAGAGCTGCTGCTTCTAAATCATCTTCCTCCACAGAAACAGTAATGGTCACTTCATCATAGTTATTCAGGCTGATCATATCCATATTCTGAGTAAGATAATCTCCCTCAGCCACATAAACCCCGGTAATTACTCCGTTGTCTTCAGCTGAAATAACCTGTTCCACAATAACATCATCAAATTCCGCCAGTTTTTCCTCAGCCTCGTCATAATCCTCCTTCGCTTTTTCCGTTTCAAAGGCACTTTGCTCCACAGCCACATTATAAATTTCCTCTGCGTTCAGCGCATAATAGCTCTGCATATCAAACTGTCCTCTGGCAGTAATCTCTCCACTTTCCAGTTCCTTTTCGGTCAGCGCGAGGGATATTTCATTTTCTGATTTTTCCTCCGTATAAGCTTCAATATCCTCTTTTATCTGCTCAATTTCATCTTCCAGGGTACTGACCATTTCCTGTGCCGTTTCCGCCGTCTGATATGCAACAATCCACCAATAAAGTGCATTTTCCTTATCTGTCCCTTCTGCTGTAAATAAGGCATTTTCAAGAACCTGTTTTTCTTCAGCAAGAAGCGTTTCTTTTTCTGTCAGTTCTTCCTGGGCCTCTGCCAGCTTTTCTTCCGTTTCCGACAGAGTTTCCTGTGCCGTTTCTACTGCTTCAGCAAGCTGAGAAACTGTCTTATCATATTCAGCCTGAGCATAGGATCCATACAGTGAATTAATTTTGTACTCTCCTTCCGCGCTCACTTCTGCCTGTTTCTGCGCTGTTACCGCCTGATTATAAAGAAGCTCCGCATTCGTTACATCCTCGGAAAGCTCTGTACGGATACTTTCCACACTTTCCTGCGTCAGTTTAAGAATCGGCGCTCCCGCTTCAATCTCCTGCCCGGCTTCCACATACACTTCTTCAATTTCAAGCTGTCTGTCTGAAGAGCTTTCCGAACCCAGCTGACCGGACATCATATTCATCATCATATCAGCGCCCTGACCGCCTGTGCCAAAAGAAAAACTTCCCGTACCGGTAAACTCGCTGATATCCAGTTCGAAGCTCTGTACAGTTGTTCCTACATCCACACTTCCGCTTTCCGTAATACCTTCCGCCAGATTTCCTATTACCGTCTGAGTCTCCTTATAGGTTACTTCATCCTCCTTTGAAGCTGCAAAAATAAGAACGGAAGTAACTATAAGAATAACCGCCAGAAGTGCTGTAAGACTGATTATCCATATTTTTTCCTGCTTTTTATTTTGAGGCTTACATTTTTCTATTAATTGTGCAAATTTTCCCTTTATTTGATTCATATCCCAAAATGCCCTTTCAGGCACAAACTCCCTTCCGCAATATTACTCCAATCCTTACCTGTCCGGTCCATTTCCCATTTGCCGCTCTCCTCCCGGAGCTTCAAAACCACCGCCCATTTCTCCATTTTGCTCACCTGGCTCCGAATCCGGTTCTTCATTTTTTTCACTGCTGCCGTCATCCGAATTTTCCGATTTGATATTCATAATGCTTTCAATATATACCACATCACCTTCTTCAAGTCCGCTCAGTATTTCAACGGATGCCATATCAGAAAACCCTGTTTTCACTTCTGTCTTTTCTCTGTTTCCATCAGAACCCTTTTTGTATACATAGCTGATTCCATTCTCCTCAAAAACCGCCTTTTTGGAGATAGAAAGCACATCCTCCACAGAATCTGTAACAAAAGTAACGTCCGCCGTCATCCCTCCGTATAAAAGGCTGGTATCTCCCAGCACCTGAATCGTGACCGGATAGCTTATTGTAGAAGCATGGTCTGAAGCGGCTGTCGTCGTTATGCTGATAATCTTACCTTCCCAGGTCTGTTCCTCATACGCCCCAAAGGAAAGTTCCACCAAATCGCCCACTGAAACTGCTGCCACATCCTCTTCCGATACATCAATGGATACCAGATATTCATCTTCTTTTACATAGGTAAGCATAGGGCCGGCATTCACAAGTTCATCCCCGGCTTCATAGGATACGCCGGTGACAAGCCCGCTTTCGGATGCGCAAATTTGATTATCCTCTCCTACAAAGGCTTCAAAAGCATCCAGTTCAGTCTGGATTTCATCAAGGTCTGTCTGTGCCTGCGTTACTGCATCCGCCAGAGAATTCACTGAATAATCATAAATTTCCTGTGCCAGTTCTCCTGACAAAGCTGCGGTATAATACCTGTTTTCCGCTTCCTGATCATCCAGGATCTTTGTTACCGCCGCTTCTTCTATCTCTTTCTGCTTTTTTTCAATTTCCTCCTGATTATCGTTGATCGTATCCCGATATCCTTGAAGTTCCTCTTCCAGTTTTTCGAGCTGGCTTTCCGCCTCCTGATAATCTGAAAGATTGCTGGTATAAGCGGTGGAATTATGTAAGTCTGTTTCTTCATATTTATTTTTTGCCTGGGTATAAGCCGTTTTAGCATCCTCATAAGACTCCAGCAGGTCTTCATCCGCCAGATTTTCCTGCGCCATGGTAATTTCCATCTCAAGCACTTTGATTTCCGCTTCCAGACTCTTCACCATTTCTGCGCTTGAAGTAAGGGCGGCCTGATAATCCGCCTCTGCCCTGCTTCCTTCCTTCACACTGCTGTCATAAATACTTTCTGCGCTGAGCATGGAAATATTATACTCCGTCTGGGCATTGGACAAGGCTATCTTTGCTTCCGTAAGGGCTGAATTTAATTTTCTTCTTACTGCATTCACACTGTCGTCATCAAGCTTAAAAAGTACATCGCCCTCAGAAATTCTCTGTCCGCTGACTGCATAAACTTCTTCTATTTCCAAATATTTCAGCGCATCCTCATCCTCATCTGAATCCTCATCTGAATCCTCATCTTCATCTTCTTCCATATTCAAATCCAGATCATATCTGACAGAGCTTTCTCCAAAAGACAGACTGCCGCTTTCCACAATACCCAGGACCAAATCTCCCCGTACAACCGTTTCCTCCTTATAAACATAGGTTTCCGTGCTTATATTCGGCTTAATGAACAGCGTATACACAGAAGCTCCCAGCAGGAGGAGGAACGCGATGCCTGAAAGTATAATATTTCTGCGGAACTTCTTATCTTTTTTCAGCCTTTCCTTCATTGCCTTACTTCCTTTCCGCCATTTTCTCCCTGTCCGGCTCCTTGTTCTCCCTGTCCGGCTCCTCTTTCTCCCTGTCCGGCTCCTTGTTCTTCTTGTCCGGCTCCTTGTTCTTCTTGTCCGGCTCCTCTTTCTCCCTGTTCACTGTCCGGTCCACTGCCGCCATTCTGAAATGTATTTTCCATTTGCCGAATCATCTCATCTGTCACTCCAAAATACACATAAGCCGTAAGATTCGAATCCAGGGCGCTTACATCCCCCTCTAAAGCAACATTTACCTGATAGGTAACGGAAGAACGGCTCTGTCCCTGGGTTACAGGATTAATCATGGTTACCGTGCCCTGATAATTTCCATATTCACTGATTACAACATAAACACTGTCCCCTATTCCAATCTTTGCAATATCGCTTTGGTCTACGCTGGCTGAAACAGAAACTGTTTCCGGATTACTGTACGCTACTATCAGGCTCTCCCCTGACAAATAACTGTTTTCCCTGATTCCATTCATGACTATGGTTCCCGCATTCTGCGTATAAAAATATCCGTTTCCAATGACCTCTTCAAAAAGCGCAAGATTTTCTTCCGCTTCCTTCTTATTATCCTCAAGCCCCGCAAGGGTTTCTTCCAGGCTTTCCAAAGCAGTTTCATATACAGCTTCTGCATTATCGCTTTCCGCAAGCGTTATTTCATAATCTGACTTACAGGAAATTAACTGCTTCTCATATTCTGTCTGTGCCGTAACAAGCTCTGCTTCCAGGGAAGCAAGATTGCTCTCTGCCTTTTCAAGGCCTGCCTGGGCAGTTCTTTTTGCCGTTTCATAATTTTTCAGCGCCGTCTTATACTCCTCGGCTTCCTGCTGAACCATTTCATCCAGCAGATTATACACGGATAAAAGCGTTTCGCTTTCACTGTAATTGCTTTTGCCCATACCGTCTAAGCCCTCCGGCATCATGCCTCCCATGCCCTCAAAGCCTCCCGGCATTACACTATCTTTCGAATCCTGAGTTTCTTCTGAATCCTGAACTTCTTCTGAATCCTGGGTTTCTTCTGAATCCTGAACTTCTTCTGAATCCTGGGTTTCTTCTGTAACCTGGGTTTCTTCTGTAACCTGAGTTTCTTCTGAATTCTGGGTTTCTTCTGAATCCTGGACTCCTTCTGTAACCTGAATTTCTTCCGTATCCGCTTCCCCCGCTGAAAAAGTAAGATTCATTACGCGGCAGCTTTCCTTTCCGGAACCTGACCTGGACGCGGATGTATTCAGCTTTGTTCCTCCTGATAAGTCTGATCCTGATAAAGCTGAGCCTGATAAAGCGCCTGACCCGGATACGGAATTTCCATAAAGGCTTTCCTTTTCCTCAATATCCCATTTTTCATAGGTATCCATAAGCAGGCTGAAATGCTCGTAATAAGTCTGATAAAGTTCATCGACCTTATAATAAGTCCTGTAATAATCCTCATTGACAGATTTTGTATATTCCTCTACCAGTTCCTTTGCTTCCTCCACCTGTTTTTCCAGTTCGCTCACCATCTTTGCAGCCTCCGCTGACGCGCTGTCATATTCCGCCTGGCTGTATTTTTTATTAACAGATGCATTCTCATTGGTCACGCGCGCTTCGATCATTCCGGTTTCATAATCAATGACTCCCTGGCGATAGGCCAGATTGGCTTCCGTAACCGCATCCTCCAGCTCCTTCCTTGCTTCTTCCAGCGTTTCCTCCGAAACTTTAAAAACAGCAGTGCCCGCTTCTACTTCATCACCTGCAGAAAGGTAGCTTTCCTCCACATACAAAGCTGTTTCGAGAAAATCAAGCTCCCACATTTCCTCTTCCATACCCACTGAAGTCAGACCGCTGGCGCTGACAATATCCTCTCTCCCATTATTCACAGCAGGGAACGTATCCATTCTGTTTTCATCATCGTTTGTCCTTAACAGGAAAAAAGCTGCAATTCCTGCTGCAACTGCAAAAATGCAAAATACCGGCAAAACAATCCATATTTTCTTTCTGCCTTCTTTTCCATCCTTTTTCTCTTCATTCTGTTCTGTTAAATCTTCTTTTTTCTTTAATATTTTCATTACGCTCCTCATTTCCTTAATTTTTGCCTTTCCGGCAGGAAATCTGTAAAATACTCTTTCTTGACTATAAAATGCAATTCTTGAAATAACCTTAAAAAACCATGAAGAAATTGTGAATCGCATCACTTTTCAACTTTAACTAAAGTTTTATGCTATACTATAAGCAGTGAAGTAAACAGCCCTGATGGAGGATGAAAATGAGAATATTGATTATAGAAGATGAAAAACCATTGGCAGACGCTCTGTCCGAGATTTTAAGACAAAATCACTATACGGTAGATGCGGTTTATCACGGGACAGGAGGACTGGATTATGCGCGCTCAGAAATTTATGACCTGATTCTGCTGGATATTATGCTTCCCGGCATTGACGGATTATCCATACTGAAGACCCTGCGCAGGGAACATATAGCAACACCGGTAATACTTCTCACTGCCAAATCAGAAGTTTCTGATGTAATTACCGGTCTGGATGCGGGCAGCGATGATTATCTTGCAAAACCCTTCTCTACAGGAGAGTTGCTCGCCAGAATCCGTGCCCTTTCCCGGCGCAGCTCATTCTATAACGGCGAAATCCTTTCTTTCGGTGACTTATCCTTTGACAAAAGCACTATGGAACTCAGCTGCGGATCAGATTCATTGAAGCTGGGGCTGAAAGAAACTCAGCTTATTGAGCTGTTGTTAAAAAATGCGGGGCGCATTATGCCCAAAGACCTTCTAATCGAAAAAATCTGGGGAGTAGACAGCGAGGCAGAATACAATAATATAGAGGTTTATATTTCTTTTTTAAGGCAAAAAATGAGTTCTCTGGGAACCGCCACACAAATCAGAACAATCCGCGGCGTAGGATATCAGCTGGAGGAAAATCATGATTAAAAAATTGCAGCGCCGGTTCATTCTGATTACTATGGCATGTATCGGTTTTATCTTTCTTTTAATTTTACTTGCTCTGAATATTTCAATGACTGTTTCCAGCCGCAGGCAGGGATATGCCCTGCTGTCGGAATATGTTCGCCGTATGGAACGAAAGGAAGATACCCCCGTTTCCCAGCCGGAAAATAATTTTCCTTCCTATGAAATGCCTGCTCATCTTGAAAACGAACCTTCTACAGCCAGACATTCCCATAACGAATGGTTAAACGATATGAGGATTTTCTCGGTACAATACAATAAGGAAGGCGAAGTCACGGAAATATCCATCGGCAGCAATCCCAATTTAACAGAAAGCAGTCTGCAGTCCCTTTCAGAAACAGTTTTAAGTAAATCGAAGGAAAGGGGAAGCATTTCCGATTATCTGTACCTGTATATCCATTCTGAAGACGGCGCCTCCATTTATTTTCTGGATTACGGGCCGGAACGGGCAGTGTCCATGCGGCTTTGGCGGATCTGCCTCTGGATTGGCCTTGCCGGAATGCTTATTATTCTGGTACTGGTTATTTTCCTTTCACGCTGGGTTGTAAAACCGGTTCAGCTTGCCTTCAACAGGCAGAAACAGTTTATTGCGGATGCTTCCCACGAATTGAAAACGCCTCTGACCATTATCATCACGAATGCCGAAGTTCTGGAAAACAGCCTCCCCGGAAATAAATGGCTGAATTATATTCTGGAACAGAGCGGACGGATGAAGATGCTCATCAACAATCTTCTGGAGCTTGCACGCTTAGATGCAAATAATGAAAGAAAATCCTTCCATACCTTTGATTTAAGCAAAACCATAAGAAATTCCGCCCTTTCTTTTGAAAGCCTGGCCTATGAATACGGGAAAAAATATACTATGGAAATTACGGATGCTCTGTCACTGTATGGGAATGAAGAGAATATCAAGCAGCTTGTCACTATTCTTCTGGACAATGCTTTCAAGTACTCTGATGAGAAAGGTATTATAACCATAACACTTTCCCGTTTCGGCGATCGGAAACAGCTTTTGGTGCACAACACAGGAAAAGGTATTGATTTTAAAGACCAAAATCATGTTTTTGAACGCTTTTACCGAAGCGACAATTCCAGAAGCAGACAATCCGGCGGCTATGGTCTGGGACTTGCCATTGCCGAATCCATCGTAAAAGCCCATAAGGGTCACATCATGGTAAAAAGCGACGGAAAAAGCTACACGGAATTTTCTGTTCTGTTACCTTAATCTTTCAGATTTTCATAGAAACGATTGCCTTTTCATCTAAACAGTGTTATTATTTTAACGAAGTGTTTACTGTTAAATTTTAAAATATAATATTTTTTACGAGGTGAAAAGAAATGAGTAAAACATTTGCTGATTTAATTGCCAAAGTTAACGAATGCGGAATAAAAAAAGTAGCTGTTGCCGTAGCTCAGGATTCCGCTGTACTGGAAGCTGTAAAAGCTGCCAGAGAAAGAAAAATTGCCGATGCAATTTTAGTTGGTAACGAGAAAGAAATCAAAGAAATTGCTGCATCCCTCAATATGGACTTAACCGGTTTTGAAATTATTAATGCAGAGGACAAAACCGAAGCCGCTCTTACCGCCGTTAAGCTGGTTCATGACGGGAAAGCCGATATGTATATGAAAGGGCTGATTGATACCAAAGGCTTTTTAAAGAGCGTGCTTGATAAAGAGGTTGGTCTCCGCACCGGAAAGCCCTTATCCCATGTATGCGTATTTGATATCGAAGGCATTGACCATCTTCTTTTCTTAACAGATGTAGCATTCATTCCTTATCCTACACTGGAAGACAAGGTGAATATCATTAACAATACCCTCGAAATTACAAGCGCCTGCGGCATTGAAAATCCCAAGGTAGCTCCTCTTGCAGCCGTTGAGGTTGTAAATCCCAAGATGCCTGTTACTGTAGAGGCTGACGAGCTTACAAAAATGAACAAAAACGGCAGAATTACCGGATGCATCATTGACGGTCCTTTATCCTTAGACCTTGCCATCGATCCTGAAGCCGCCAGACATAAGGGCGCTACCGACAGGGCAATCCAGGGCGATGCCGATATTCTTCTTTTCCCCGATATCCATGCAGGAAACCTTGTTTACAAATGTCTGGTACATACCGCAAAGGTTGTAAACGGAAATATTCTTACCGGAACTAAGGCTCCTGTTATTTTAACCTCCCGTTCCGACGATTTTGAAACCAAGGTAAATTCCATTGTTCTTGGCGCTGTTGTTGCTGAAGCAATGAGCAAAAACGCATAATATTCGCCGTTTAAGCGGCAGAAGGAGAGATTGAAATGTCCATGAAAAGTTTAATTATTAATCCTGGTTCCACTTCCACCAAAATCGGCGTATTTGAAGATGAAACCTTATTATTTGAAGAAACCCTCCGTCATTCCACGGAAGAAATTGCCAAATACGCTTCCATCGTTGACCAGAAGGATTTCAGAAGGCAGATTATTCTTGATTTGCTGAAGGAAAAAGATTTCGATATCAATTCCCTGCAGGTTATCGTAGGACGCGGCGGCATGCTAAAGCCCATTCCGGGAGGCACCTATGCTGTCAGCGACGAACTGCTTGAGGATTTGAAAATCGGAAAACAAGGACAGCACGCTTCCAACCTGGGCGGTATTTTGGCAAGAGAAATCGGCGATTCCATCGGCGTTCCTTCTTATATTGTAGACCCTGTTGTTGTTGACGAATTAATGCCCATTGCAAGATATTCCGGCGTACCTGAACTGCCCCGTACCAGCGTTTTCCATGCTCTGAACCAGAAAGCCGTTGCAAAACGTTATGCCAAAGAACAGGGCGTTGCTTATGAATCCCTTAATCTGATTGTTGTTCATATGGGCGGCGGCGTTTCCGTAGGCGCTCACGAAAAGGGCCGTGTTATTGATGTATTCAATGCCTTGGACGGCGACGGCGCTTTTTCTCCTGAAAGAGCCGGCGGTGTTCCCTCCGGTGCCCTGATTAAAATGTGCTTCTCCGGTGAATATACGGAAAAAGAAGTTTATAAAAAAGTAGTAGGCGGCGGCGGTTTCAATGCTTATCTCGGAACCAACGATATGCGTGATGTTGCCAAGATGATTGAAAACGGCGATGCTCATGCGGACGAGATCCGCGAGGCCTTTATTTTGCAGGTAGCCAAGGACATCGGTTCCATGGCCTGTGTATTAAAGGGAAAGGTTGACCGGATTATTGTAACCGGCGGAATTGCATATAACAAAGATGTTGTGGATAAGATGCAGGAAAGAGCCGGATTTATCGCTCCTTTCACCGTATATCCCGGCGAAGATGAGCTTCTTGCCTTAGCCCAGGGTGCCCTGCGCGTTATGAACGGCGAAGAAGAGGCTATGAAGTATTAATTGCTTCCATATTTTATTTGTTAACATTACAGCCATAAAGGACAATATTGTCCTTTATGGCTGTCTTAATATTTGTCTTAATATTTGTCTTAATATCTGTTTTAACTTTGATGGTTCAATGCAATTCCAATCAGCCGGTCAGCGTGGTCTGCCATAAAGAGCGGAATATTCAATACATCACCATCCAATTTCAGGTTATCCAGAGAGAATCTGATACGCAGCTTCACTTTATCCCCAAACAATTCTTTAAACTTTTTAAGGCTTTTACTGGTCAAATTTGTTTCTGATTTAACTTCTACAGGAAAAAGGTCATTATCCCGCTGAATCAGAAAATCAACATCATAAGGAGGATTGTTCTGACTCCAATACCGGGGAGGTACTTCAAATTGAGTTATCAATGTCTGCAGTACATAGTTTTCTGTTAATGCCCCCTTAAACTCTGTAAATAATCGATTTCCTTCACCAAAAGCCGTAGGCGCAAGCATTGCCAGACGGCGAAGCAGGCCCACATCCACAAGATAAATTTTAAAGGCAGACAAATCATCGTAGGCAGAAACCGGAAGTCCGGGAGCGCTGCTGCGGTATACCTTGTGCACCAGCCTTGCATCCACCAGCCATTGCAGCGCATCCTCATATTCTCTTGCCCTTGCCCCTTCTTTAACTGCTTTATAAATAAATTTTTTATTCTCCCTGGCAAGTTGGGAAGGTATTGACTTCCAAATCATTGAAATCTTCGGAAACTCATTAATATTGGGATGCTTTGCAAAATCACGCTCATATGCGCCGATAATACCGGCCAGTGCTTCCTGCATGGCACCGACATCCCTTGCCTGTGTCCACATCAGTACGGATTCCGGCATCCCACCTGTCACAAAATACATCTTCATTTTTTCATACAAAGGGTTATAAAACGCATCCGGAATCGGATCCAGCATATCGACAGTGTCCATATAGTCAGCAAGATTTTTATCGCCGTTAGCAAGCAGAAACTCTGTAAAAGTCATGGGGTCAATCTGCATAAAGTTAACTTTACCCACCGGAAATGAGGAGGGCTTCGCTAACGCAATCCCAAGCAGGGAGCCTGCACAGGCAATGTGATATTCCGGCGCATTTTCGCAGAAATATTTCATAGAATTAATAACCTTGGGACAATCCTGCACTTCGTCAAAAATAATAAGGGTCTTTTCCGGTAAAATTCTTTGCCCGCCGGCCAGCATCAGATTCTGCAGGATTCTGTCCACATCCTTTGTTGTTTCAAAGAATTGCCTGTATTCCTCATTTTCATCAAAATTAAAGTAGGCAGTATTTTCATAATACCTTCTGCCGAATTCCTTTAAAATCCATGTCTTGCCTACCTGGCGCACTCCTTTTAATATCAGCGGCTTCCGATAAGGAGAGTTTTTCCAGTTAAGCAGTCTTTCCAAAATAGTCCGTTCCATATTGCGCACCCTCCTTCACATAATTATATGGAATTTATGTGGTTTTAATCACACTTTTATTATATATTAAAGTATTTAAAAAGCAAGTATTAGAGTACGAAATGCCCCGTTCACATATAGGATATGTGAACCATCCTCAAATCTTTCGCTGGTTCCTGGAAAACACTGCTCAATCTGATATAAAGGTTTTCCTTTTCCCATTACGTCATTTTCGGTTATAAAAACAATGTAAGTTTCTGGGAGAACGTCAAAATCCTTGCAAACTCTGGACATTTCCCGCGTGTCGTATTGTTCGCTTTCATACAATTCCTCCCAGACAATAGAAAAAGCCAGATGATAAACACCCGGCTCAATGGCTCTGAATTGTTTTGGGAAATTTACAAGAACAAAACTTCCTTTTCAAATACTTGTTCATTACTCATTTCTCTCTCCTGTCTCCATATCAAATCCACCAGAAATTCTTCTTCCCCTGCTTCTATTCCTTCTCTTTTACAGGAACCTCTTTCAGATATCCCTGTCTTACTAATTTACCTGCAGCTTCTTTTGTTTTATATTGTGTTGCGGCTTCTTTTGGATTATAGCTCCGATTCTGATTCCATGGCTGCTGTGCAACCTTACTTTCAGTTACCGGTAAATCTTTCATCACTTCATAACGATGCAGCTTTCTTTTATCCGGGGAATCATTTAATTCCAATTTTTCATACGGAGTTCCTTTAGGTGCAAAATAGGAACCGTCCTGATTGGAATGTGAATATTGATCTAATAATTTACCTCTGGGAATTTTAACTTCCTTTTCTTTTCCCTGAGATGCTTTTCCCCAATCAGGCCTGTGTATCCCTGTTCTGGCATACTCTTCATCCATTTTCAGGACTTTTTCATTAATATCTCCCGGATCATTTTTCCACAGAAAATCTGTATCGGTATCCAATGTTGCCTTGTCCTCTGAATTTTCAAGCCGCCTTCTCAACGCTCCGGCTCCTCCAATTTCCTAATATTGCTTTTTTCAGGCTGTTTTTCTTCTTTATTGTAAATAGCCCGCTCTCTCTGCCCCTTACCAGTATCTTCTTCCGGCTTCTTTACCTGTGCGGTCAGCTTTCCCTGGTTATCTGAATTCTCCGGGTTTTTAACTGCATATTTTTCTTTGAAAGCTTTTGATGCATTTTCCTTGGAATTTTCTTCTTTACCTTCCGGTTTAAAAAAGTTTGCTTTTTTATTTTCCAGTTTTTCAGAACCTCTGTCTTCCTTAGGGATCTCCAAAATCTGGTTTTTAGGTTTTTCACCTTCTAATTTAGTATCAATATCTTTTCTCTCATTAAAAAAACGCATTGCCCTTCTCCTTTCCGGTATTATTGAAAAGCGCTTATCAAAAGCAGCAATATGACAATCGCAGCCTCAATCCCGCCTATAATTAAACAGGTTTTAAAGGTCTTTTTTTCTCCCTCTGCTTCTGAACTGGACAATCCGATAATACTCAATATAATGGAAAGCGGGGTAAAAAAGGGCATGCAGAATAATCCAAGCACCAGCGAAGCGATAGCGAACCCTGCCAGTCCTCCCGCCGTTTTCAGCTTTGTTACTTCAACGTTGCATACCGCACTAACCTGCTGCTTTTGGTCTACGCATTTCAAATTGCCTTTCCCTGAATGTTCCTTTTTTGCCTGCAGCTTACATTTTTTTCCGTCATAAGAGGGGCTGAAGGATGCAATTATCTCATTATCAAAACTCCATTTCAAATTTTCGCAGGACGCATTTGAAGGAATCACATCACATTCAACAATAACCGTTTCTCCCGGTTTCATACGAATCAGAGAATTGCGGAAACGCAGCTCCTTTACTATAGGTTTTACCTCTATATCCAATTCCTTTACCGCTTTCACCCCGCTGATCCGCAGTTTTGTCTTTCCTGCAGACAGCGCAATAATCTCTCCTTCTTTGCTGACATGAGCAATAGACTGATTTTCAATTTCCCATTTTAAACTGACTGCATCTTCCGCATCAGCCGGAATGGGCAAAATTTCCACCTTACTTCTATCATTAATATTCAGAAAAGAAATTTCCGAAATGACTCTTATTTCTTTTACATAATTATGTTGGACTACTGTAATTGCTCTGGTTTCCGCCACTTCTCCCTCTGTGTTGACCACTTCAATAAAACCTGTTCCGCTTTTTTCTGCGCTGAGCACAGAATTTCTATAAACAAGAATTTCTTCATCTTTGCTTCTAACGAAAAACGCTCCTTCCGGAAAACTCTTAAATTGAAATTCTGTTTCCTGCCCGCTTTCCATAATTTCCGGCAATTCACCAAAATAAAAGGCTGGTTTTCCCGATAAACAGGCATTCAATCCTATCTTGTCTTTTTCATCAAGCTTCCTATATTTTAAATTATCAATATTTTTTTCAAACAGGGGCAGTTCAAGACAATATTTCCGGTAATAGTCTATAAATGCACTCAGTCCTTCTTCCGGCAAATAAAAAATTTTTTTATTACCTGCCGCAGCAAAATCATATTTATTGCATAACACTACCGTGTGTTCCATTGGCGCCTTCTGTGCCTCTTCCTGATTAACATAGACACCAAGTCCTGCATCCTCCGGGCTGCATATACTGATTTCACCTTCAAACTCCGGTAAAACTTTTTCCGGCAGAATATATACTTTAACCAGACCGGCGGACAGCGTCTGTAAATGATACTTCTCTGCCAGTTCCTGTACATAAGCGCAATACCATTCTCTTTCAGTATCCATTTTCAATTCTGTAAAATTAATATTTACGCAATATTCCGATTCTTTCTGGTAATACTTCAAGACTTCATACTGATAGGTCATTCCCTGAAGATTAATTTCATAATTATCAAAAATCTCTTTATCAAGAACTGCCATAATGCTGTTTTCAATTTCATAAAAGGGTCTGTTCATTAATGATGCCATATCACTAAATGAGCTTATCTTTTCCCCATTTATACTGATTTTTGCTTTACTGCTTATATAAGAATATTCGATTTTTACGTAATTCATTTCTCTTCTCCTATCTGACCTGATATATTTCCCTGTATAACAAATCATAGCTTATTCTGCTTTTTTCATATCGTTTTGCATGCAGAATATATTGAAGCAGAATCTCTTTATGTTCTTCCTTCAGGGTTACATATTGATTTAAAGCATCTCCTATTCTTGCTCCCCATTTATGCAGAGTATCTTCTTTAAAATTTCCTTCCGGATCAACTGCTATTTCTCTTTCAGCCAACGCAAAAGCCTCCTTACAGCCTGTTATTCTCATTAAACTGCGTCCTAAGAGAATACTGTTAAATTCCTGCCCCAGCTGACTGCACAGTCTGCCTGCTATACGCCTCATTTCTTCCTTCTTTCCGGCTGTAATTTCATACCGGTCAATTACTTCATATACCTTTTCAATATTTCCATTATCGCTTTCCACGTATTGGCTTAAAATCTCACTAATTACAGCGCTTTTAAATGCTTTCATTTCGTGGAATCCAACCTCCTTTTCATAACCCTCATATTCCTTTGAGGCTCTGTCCACTTTTCCGAGCACTGCCTGATTCCAGTTGCTCTGCATAACCACCGCTACACCCGTTTCCAGTTTAGGAAGTTCTTCAATCTGTGCGTCCTTTAATGAGAGCGCATATCCCGCCAGCTTACAATCCTCCTTCTCAGGAAGCCGCATAATTATTTTGGTATTTGTATTCTTGATTGCTGCGATATCAACCGCCGTGGGTGACTGATCCACAATAATAAATCCCTCTCCATAAGTACGCATTTCAGCTATACTGTTAACAATCATTTCCACCGATTTTGAAACAATGCTGTTGCCCGCTGTGCCCTTGCTGTTTTCAGAGTTTTTCAGCAGATTATGCGCTTCTTCCAAAACAGTCACATGCCTGAGCCTTGAATTTCCTTTCTCTGCACCTGCTATTCTGTATTCGGTCAGTTTTAACACCAATACTCCCATAATCAGCGATTTCGTTTCTGAAGAACCTACTCTGCTCAAATCCACAATGGTATTTTCATCGAAAAGCACCTTTTCCTCTATCTCAAACTCATCACAGAATATTTGTCCGCATATACCGTTTGTCATGGAATTTACTCTGGTTACAAGAGCTCCTATATAATCGCCCTTTGTGTCCGAGGAATAATCCGAACTGTTGATAATTTCAGGTAATTGAATTAAGACATCCATAAAGGTGGGAAATACCGGTTTCCCTGTTCCTGCATAAACAGAATTCATCAAATCCCATCCTTTATTTACATATGCCTGTTCTATTGCTTCCTTCAATATAGCGGGCATTGCCGCATACATTTCCCAACAGGTATTAAAAATTTCAATCAGCCTGTCCAGATGTTCCAGAATATGAATTTTTTCGCAAAAAGAAAACGGATTCAGCTTCAGTAGTTGATCTATCCATGGATTAGTGGTAAACAGATGAATTCCCGGCACTCTGCGGAATTCATTGCGATATTCCCCCTTTGCCGGTTCGATAACCAAAAAAGGTATTTTTGCATCCTGCAAAGAAATTTTTTCTATTAGCCGGTATACTGTATTTGACTTTCCGCTTCCCGTAGAACCTGTAATAAAACAATGGGAAGTAAGGCTTTCTGCGTTGATTTTCAAAGGAAGCTTTTCTGTCTTTCCCATATGAAAAATACTTCCCAAACGAAGCATTTTATCATACTCATTTCCACTGAAAATAATATTACGGCCGAATTCTGCCATATTTGTAACCGCCACTCCGCTCACAGATTTGCGGGGCAGTGCAAAAAGCAATGCCAATTCTTTTCCATTGATGCAAGTAGTCGGTGTCACACTCTGTACATCATCTTTTTGTGTAAAAATCGGAACCGAAAAACAGGGATGCTTACAAAACTGAAGACTTTCAAAAAGCTGTCTTGTCTGAAGCAGCTCACTGCCAAAAACATTAAAATGACTGCTTTCAATTCCCGAAGCATCTCCCATGATTAATGAAGAAAATGTACTGGCAGCAATTGCAGCGTTTTTTTTGTCTTTTGCCATAAAATATGCTGCTCCTTCCCAAATTCCATATGCATTTCCTTCCTTTAATCTTTTAAGATGCCTTTCCGTTTTTTCTAACAGATTATCAATATTTTTATTTTTGTATTCAATAGTTAAATTGTCAGTTGTTCCTGCAGTAAGAGATTCTGATTTATTCCGGCCTGTCATACTTTGATGAGAACTTGTTCTTGAATCTGTTTCATTAAGCGATGTTCCATAAGAACTCCCTTCATTGCTTCCTTTAGAAAAACCAAAACCTAAAAGCATATGAGCGCCCACATTAAAACCACTACTTGTGCCCTGTGAAAAAGAACTTGTGGCGCCGGAGGCAAGGGAAATTCCTGTGCTGATAGAATCCGAAATACTTTCACTAATTCCCTCTGTCAATGTTTTTCCTTCATTATGCCCATGGGACATTGTTCTTTTTGAAAATGGATATAATGCTGAATACAACTGTTCAAAGCCTGATATTCTTTTTTCCACCGCTTCTTTTGCTAACGGTTCTGCCAGAATTTCACATAAATATTCCGTTCCTTTCATGGTATCAATAAATTTTTCCAGACCCTGAACAAATTTTTTTTCCTTATCTTCCTTTAGGGAAGGAATCATATTAATTGTTGAAATATTGCAGCCGGAGCATTTATCAAATTCATAGCCTTCAAAAATTTCTTCCAGCGAATTTCCGCCGACAGCTTCTATCTGACTTCCCGGAAAATTACCCAGGAAGGAATCCCTCAATATCTCTCCCGCAATTACAATATTGTTTCCTGAACGGACTCCTATATAAAGTTCTGCACAAGTTTCTGTTCCTCTGAGCATTAAAACCAACGTATTGCAAAAAGGCAATATAGAACGAAAAACACTGATAAGTTTATT
>CAZDPE010000018.1:0-30136 GCA_964507235.1 uncultured Lachnospiraceae bacterium | reverse complement strand
AGTGCGTACGCAATAATCTGAAATGGGCAGGGGAAACCCTGCTCATTGTCTTTTTATAGCAATAAAAAGCCTGTCGGGATGTGGTCTGATTTTTTGTGCAAACAAATAGTGAATAAAAATTTGAGAAAATTATAACTATATAAATAATCTATTTATTTAGTTGATTTTCAGAAAAATCATCATTTTATACAATATTTACCAGGTTATATTTTATTCATAGCAGTGGAAGTGCAGGGTGAAGCAATTGGCAGTTGATTACAAGGATTTGGGTATGAGAATACGGAAAAAGAGAGAAGCAAGCGGTATGTCCCAGGCAGAACTGGCAGGAAAAGCGCAGTTATCCACTCAGCATATCAGTAATGTGGAAAACGCCAGAAGTAAAATAGGACTTGATAAGCTTGTAATAATAGCCAATATATTAAACTGTTCCCTGGATGAACTTGTTTGCGGCAGCCTGAAAAAAGGAAGGGCAGTATATCACAGTGAGATAGCGGAAATTATCGAGGATTTTTCTGATAATGAAATTCGTGTGCTTCCGAATTTCTTAAGAAGTGTTAATTATCTGTATCAATTAATGCAAAGCGATAAGGATAGCGAAGAGCAATGAAATAACGGAAAGGACAGCCTTATATAGGTACGAAAGATAAAAGAATGCTTAAGATTGCAATATGTGACGACTGCATCAGCTTTATGGAGCTTCTGGAAAAGACTATTCTGATTTGGGCAGCGGAGAGGGGAATTAATGTAACTGTCAGAAAATTTGATAACGGAACATCACTTCTGTACTGTATCCGGGATAACGGCATGTTTGATCTTGTTTTTATGGACGTGGAAATGAAAAAAATGAATGGTCTGGAAACAGCAGCCAGAATCCGGGAAAATGATTTTATCACTTCCATTATCTTTATTTCCCAATATGAAAATTATTATAAAGAGGCATATGATGTTCATCCCTTTCATTTTCTGAATAAGCCTGTAAGTCAGGCCAGGCTGAATGAAATCATGGATTCCTACATGAAGATGAAGAAAAGGGATCAGGAAACCTTTACCTTTAATGTGAATAAAGCACAGCATACGGTTTATCTTTCGGATATACTGTATTTCAGCAGTGAACGCAGGCATATTAATATTATCTGCAAGGATGAAATTCATGTATTTTACGGAAAATTAAATGATGTGGAAGAATACGTAACCTCTAAAAAATGTAAATTTATCAGGATTCACCAGTCTTTTCTGGTGAACCTGCGGCATGTAAAGGAATATCGCTATTCCGGTCTTGTTATGAGTAATGGGGATGAACTGCAAATCAGTAAGGATAACAGGCGTAAAATCAGGGATATTCATATGCTGATGCTGGAACAATGACAGAGAAAACAGGGATGGTACGGATATAGTATGGAAGTTCATATTTTTTCATGGTTGATGGATATTTTCTTTATCTTTACGCTGCATATACTGTATAAAAAGGTTTTAGGGCTAAAAACAGAAAATAGAATGATACAGCTGCTTGGATGGAGTGCGTGTTTTTTTGCATGGAATCTATGCAGCTATCTTTTTGCGGAATTACCCCTGTATAACGGCGTTTTTACATTGCTGGTTAATTTTTCCGTTATGCATGCTTTATATAAAGGAAATCTGAGGGACAAGCTTATACTTGTTTTTCTTGTGGTTGCTTTGGGATTTGTGGCGGAGCTTGTTACGGTTTTTATGATGGGAATAATGAATATTGCCATAGAAGAAAGTAAAGCAGGCATTTATCTGGGAAACGCGGCATCAAAAATTATCTGGTTTATTTTTGTCAAAATAATAGCCCGGCTTTCCAATCATGAGCAGAAAAAAACCGGTTTTACGGAATGGCTTGATATTTTTCTGGTGCCTGTCGGGAGTCTTGTTATTTTTTATCTGACGGTCCGTAAGCATTATCTTATGGCAACAATCGATGAAGTCATTATTTTCGGCGTTCTGTTTGTCATTAATATTCTCAACTATTATATCTATCAGAAAATACAGCTGCAGGCGGATGAAGCCATGAATCATGAGCTGCTTAAGCAGCAGAATGCCTACTATAAGGCGAGGTATGAGGAAACCCAGAAGCAGTGGGAAACCTTAAGGAAAATAAAGCACAACATGGGAAACAGTTATGTGCTTGAACTCAGTTATCTTGAAAATGGAATGTATGAAGAACTGCATGAACTGTATCAGGATGCAATCGGCAGGCTGAAAAACCCGAAGGGCGTCGTTGATACCGGAAATATCGGAATTGATTCCATTGTCAGCTTTAAACTGGAGCTGGCAAAAGAACTGCATATAGAGGTGGAAATGGAAGTCAGAGCAGGAGGGGAAATACGGATTGATAACGGGGATTTGAATATGTTAATGGGAAACCTGTTTGATAATGCTATTGAAGCGTCCGTTAAAATTCCTGAAGGGGAAAGGAAAATTGACTTCAAAATCAGCTCAGACGCCACGGCGCTTCTTTTTGAAATCAGTAATACATTTGACGGAAAATTATCTGAAAATTCAGAGGAAGAGCCTGAAACCTCCAAGGCGGATAAGAAAAATCATGGGATAGGGCTTAAGGCAGTCAGGGAAATTGTAAACAGATATGACGGCACTGTTGTTTTAAGGCAGGAGAATAATATTTTTACTGTCAAAGCTATATTGTATTACAAAGAAAAAGAAGGTAAATGACAAATTATTACATATATACAGGCTGATTTTGACATTTTTATTTTTTGAACCCCTGATTCATACTATGATAATTTACGTAAAAAACTGTGAAGGAGGGAGTTCCATGAATAAAATCAATAAGCTTTTGGGGTCCGCAGTGGCAGCAGTATTAACAGCAGTGGTTGTAACAACTACACAATTTACCTGCTGTTTTATTCTGCATCAGCCGGAAATGCCTGATGAAATCAATGATTTTAAAAAGTTATGATAAGCGGATTTTTCAGAAAAGCGGCCGCAAAGCTGGCCTGTAACGGAAATATACAGGAAAAATATGTGGAGCTGTATGCAAAAGCCATGGAGCTTACTCTGGCTACGTGCATCAGCTTAATTACGGCTTTGCTGATAGGATATCTTTGCGGAATGCAGCAGCATGGCATTGTATTCCTGGCAGCCTTTATTCCATTGAGGTCCTATGCAGGAGGATATCATGCGAAAGGTTATATAAGCTGTTACATTGAATCCTGTGGGTTGTTTACTGCGGCGCTTTTATTTCTTAAATTCTTTGTGCTCAAAAGGCAGATGATAATTTTAATATTATTGTTGTCTTTGCTTTCCGCAATCGTTATTTTTGCTCTTGCACCGCTTGCAGATAAAAATAAGCCGATTTCGGAAAAGGAAGAGAAGGTATTTAAGAAACGGACGCGTATGCTGCTTGGCGTGGAAATGGCACTGGCAATCCTTCTTTTCCTGTGCAAAGTAAGCTATAGCTGCGCTGTTATGACAGCAATAATTGTCAGCGCGTTTGTGCTGGTATTACAGAAATGGAAAATCAAGTAAAAGGGGAGAATGGGGCCGCACTTAAAAAGTGTGGCTTCTTTTATTTTAATATGATATAATGAGCGTTAGTGAGCTGGAACAAGCGCAGCTTATTCATAGCGAACGGCAGTTATATATTATATTTTTCAGAGGTAAACCCATGAAACTTCTCAGTGCAATAATACCCTGCTATAATGAAGAAGAAAATGTGCTTTATTTTTATGAAGAATTCATGAAAAATGAAGACTATTTTAAGAAAAATGAATTAGACTTTGAACTGTGGTATATTGACGATGGCTCCAAGGACAATACGGCACAGGAAGTAAAAAAACTGATAGAAAAAGATAAAAGGGTTCATCTTTTAGCCTTTTCCAGAAATTTCGGCAAGGAAGCGGCTCTTTATGCAGGACTTCAAAAAGCCTCCGGTGATTATATTGCCTGTATGGATGCCGATTTGCAGGATCCGCCGGGCCTTTTGCCGGAAATGTTTGAAGCTCTTAGCCAGGGCTATGATATGGCGGCAACAAGAAGAGTGACCAGGAAGGGAGAACCGCTCATCCGTTCTTTTTTTGCAAGAATGTTTTACCGGTTGATGAACCGGATTTCCGAAACAGAGATTGTAGACGGGGCCAGAGATTTCAGGCTGATGACAAGACAGGTGGTGGATGCCATTTTATCCATGCCTGAATATAACCGTTTTACGAAAGGAATTTTCGGATGGGTTGGCTTTAAGACGAAATGGCTGGAATTTGAAAATGTGGAAAGAAAAAAGGGAGAAACCAAGTGGTCCTTTTGGAAGCTGTTTATTTATTCCCTGGAGGGAATTACGTCCTTTTCCACGGCGCCCCTGGCATTTGCGGCATTTATGGGAGTGTTTTTCTGTCTTCTTTCTTTTGCGCTGATTATTTTTACAATTGTCAGGAAAACCTTATTTGGGGATCCGACTTCAGGCTGGCCGTCTTTAGTCTGTATTATTTCGTTAATCAGCGGCGTGCAGCTTTTTTGCCTCGGAATTGTGGGACAGTATTTAGCCAAGACGTATATGGAAGTAAAAAAACGTCCAATCTATCTTGTAAAAGAGGAAATTTAAATGAATTATGTGGACGGGCTTGTAAGTATTATTGTGCCGGTATACAACGCCGGTGAATATATAGAGGAAACTATCCGCATGGTGGAAAGCCAGACCTTTGAAAACTGGGAATTACTCCTTGTGGATGACTGCTCGGAGGACGGCAGCAGGCAGATAATAAAGGATTATCTTGCTAAGCGCAGGATAAAAGCGGAGCAGGAGAAAGAGAAAACCGGTGAAGGAGAAAAGAAGCAGATTCGCCTGATTGAAAAGAAAAGCAATCAGGGAGCCGCTATGGCAAGGAATACGGGAATTGATGCGGCAAGAGGCAGATATATTGCTTTTCTGGATGCGGATGATATCTGGATGAGTGAAAAGCTGGAAAAGGAAATGAGCTTTATGAAGGAAAAGCAGGCGGCTTTTGTCTGCACGTCTTATGAGTTTGGAGATGAAGCTGCAAGAGGAATAGGGAAAATTGTTCATGTTCCGTCTTCCATGACCTACCGTCAGGCATTGTCCAGAACAGTTATTTTTACGACAACGGTTCTGCTGGATACGGCTAAGACAGGCAGGGAACTTATTCATATGCCGGTGGTAAAAAGTGAGGATACTGCGCTTTGGTGGAAGCTGCTGAGAAATGGTTTTACGGTTTATGGCCTTGATGAAGTGCTTGCCATTTACAGAAGGCCGGCTCAATCCTTATCTTCCAATAAGCTGGAGGCAGTAAAGCGAATCTGGCATTTATACAGGGAGCAGGAGAAGCTTTCACTCCTGTATAGTGCATATAATTTTGTTTTTTGGGCTTTCAGGGCGACAATAAGAAGAATATAGAAAATTACGGGCAGCATTTGGGGCTGTATAGATATATGAGGTGCGCAAGTGAGAAAGTTTGAGTCTGTAAAAAGAATCATAGTGCTTTGGCTGAGCTATTTGGGGCTGCTGTTTCAGACAGCGGTGTATGCTTATATCTGGCTGGAATATTATTATCCTGCCATCAGCAGATTTACTGCCAGACTGAAATTTGAGAAAAACGGGCATCTAGGCATGTTTGCCATTTATATTGTACTGCTGTTCTTTTTTACCAGTACTTACGGCGGTTTAAAAATCGGTTATTTAAAACCCATGGATTTGTTCTTCTCGCAGATGTTTGCACTGTTGTTTGTAAATGTACTTACCTATTTCCAGATGTCACTGATGAATAACTGGTGGCTGGATCCGAAGTATTTTCTGGCGGCGACGGTTGTGCAACTGCTGATTGCGGTTGTATGGAGTTATATCTGCAACATTTGCTACAGGAAGGTATTTCCCCCGAGGAAGCTTTTACTTGTTTACGGAGAGCGTTCTATTGAGGATATTATGCGCAAATTTGCTTCCAGAAAGGATAAATATGTTATTACCGGATGCATCAATATCAGGGAAGGACTGAAAAGCATTGAGAAGGAAATCAGCGAAAAATATGAGGCAGTAGTTTTGTGGGATATTCCCACGGAAGAAAGAAACAAGCTTTTGAAATTCTGTTACAGCCGTTCTGTCAGGGTTTACATGATGCCCAAGATACCGGATGTACTGATTAAAGGCTCTGACCAGCTTCATTTGTTTGATACGCCTATTCTGCTTACCAGGGAGTACGCGCTTACCGTGGAACAGAGAATTGCCAAAAGGCTGATAGACATTGTGTGCGCTCTTGTTTTGACTGTCATAACTTCGCCTGTCATGCTGATAACGGCCGTCTGCATAAAATGTTATGATGGCGGGCCTGTATTTTATAAGCAGATTCGCTGTACCATTGGCGGCAGGGAATTTAAAATCATGAAGTTCAGGAGCATGAAGGTGGATGCGGAAAAGGATGGAGTGGCCAGGCTTGCGACCAAAAATGACAGCAGAATTACACCGGTAGGCAAATTTATCCGGGCTGTCAGGATTGATGAGCTTCCCCAGCTGTTTAACATTTTAAAGGGCGATATGTCCTTTATCGGACCGAGGCCTGAGCGGCCGGAAATTATTAAGCAGTACGTGGAGGATATGCCGGAATTTGTTTTCCGCATGAAGGTGAAAGCAGGACTTGCAGGTTATGCGCAGGTTTACGGGAAATACAATACGACGCCGTATGATAAATTGAAACTGGATTTGTCTTATATTGAAAACTATTCCGTATGGATGGATATAAAACTGATGCTGCTTACGCTTAAAATTCTGATAAAGGCGGAAAGCACGGAAGGCGTGGACAGCACACAGGTAACTGCTATGAAGTCCGGTGATGAATCGGAAAAGTAAAGGGACAGAAAAATGAGTGAAGAATATGTCAAAAAGGGAATTGATTTAAAACGCATGTATCTGCGTTTTCAAACCAAGGTGTGGCTTCTTTTGATGCTGACCATGGCGGGGGCCGTTGTAGGAGGGCTTGCCTATCAGGTGGCAAGAGCCACCCGTATGCCGGTAACCTATGAGGCAGTGTCCAAGCTTTATATCAGCTTTGGGGCGGATGAAAGCGGAGAAATCTACCAATATTATAACGGTTATACCTGGAATGATTTGCTGGATGCAGACCCCATTCTTAACAGAATCATGGAATATGTGCCGGAAGGCGTCAGCAGGGAAGAGGTAGCGGCTGCAACAAAAGCGGAAATCCTGTCAGATATCCGGCTGCTGACGATTACGGTGGACGGCAGCACGGAAAAGTTTGTGAGGGAGGTTCAGGCGGCAGCGGAAAGCGGTCTTACGGCTTATGCGGATGACAGCGAGGAAATTAAGCGGATAGAAGTTATCAGAACGCAGGAGCCCTACCGGGTGTTTTGGGATGACAAAACGGTAACGGCCTGTGTAACGGGAGCGGTTATTTTTGCGGTGGTATCCTGTTTGTTCATGGCATTTTTCTATGTGCTTGATGAAGCAATCTATACACAGTCTGACGTGGAAGGAAAGTATCCTTATAAGGCGCTTGGCCTGATAGCGAAAAGCCAGAAAGGGCTTCAGCCCTATGCCAGGGAGTTAAGGACCAATATTACTTATACGCTGGGAGATATGAGAAGCTTTGCCATGATTGATATGGAAAATCATGCTTCCCTGCGCAAGGAAGAGGTTGAACGTCTGTTAAATATTGATAAATATGATTTCATCGGAGGAGATGGTGAGGCCGGAGGCCTTACCTGGTCGATTCCCAAAAAAAATGATGATGATGATGAAAACGAGGGAGAGGGATGGACTGCCGTTCCTTTTGACGCTGATAATCTGGCGGAAGAAGAGTGCAGCCGTATCAGGGAACTTGGAGGAGCAGTTATTTTAATTCCCTTTGGAGAAGATGTGGGAAGAAAGACCCAGAGGGTTTTAAGTCTTCTCAAGAATCAGGACTGCAAAGTGCTTGGAATGGTGGTTTCCCAGGCAGATGAAGAATTTTTGAACAGATATTACAGTTAGGTGGAAGGGCGATGAGGCTACAGGTACTTGCGGCGGCGGTAAATAAAGAGGCAGAAGAACTGGTTAAGTCCATGAATATCAATACGGATGCAATTATTGTAAATCAGTGCGACGGCTGCCGATATGAAGAATTTGAATATAAGGGAAAACAAGTCCGTGTCTTTTCCATGGCGGAAAGAGGAGTGGGGCTCAGCAGAAATACGGCACTTCTTCATGCGGACAGTGATATTGTATTGTTTTCCGATGAAGATATCTGTTTTTATGATGATTATGAAAAAAAGATATTGAATGCCTTTAAAGAAAATCCGGATGCGGATTTGATTACCTTTAATCTTAAAGTGGATAAAAGAAGGGCAACCTATTACAATAATGAAACAAGGAGAATCCGTTGGTACAACTATGGAAGGTATCCTACTTACAGCGTGGCGGTAAAGCTGGATTCCGTCAGGAAATGTAATGTCGGCTTTTCGCTTTTGTTCGGCGGAGGCGCCAGGTACAGCAATGGAGAGGACAGCCTGTTTTTGCATGATTGTCTGAAAAAGGGCATGCATTTATACACCTCGACAGAGGAAATCGGAGAAGAGATATACCGGGAGTCCACCTGGTTTAAAGGATATAATGAGAAGTTTTTTGTGGACAGAGGAGTGCTTTATCATCATTTGTACGGAAAAATGGCAAAGACGTTTTCACTGCGGTTTTTATATGCCCACAGGTGGGAAATGTGCAGTGAAATTCCGCTTAAGGATGCTTATGGGATGATGAAAAAGGGAATCCGGGAAGGTAGATTGAGGTAATTATGGTCTTATATATTTTGGCGGCGGCGGCAACGGTTTTACTGGGACTTATGGTGAACAGCTGTTATGAAAGGATTGAAAACGGAATCAGCAGACAGCAGGTACTTAACGGGTTATGTTTGGTATCTGTTTTTCTGGTTTTATTTGCCCTTTCCGCCTGCAGGCTGAACGTGGGAAACGATTATGCAAAATATGTGGAATTTATGCATCTTGTAAACTGCAACGCCTATGTTCCCACAGAATGCGGATTTAATTTTATTGTAAAGCTTATTTACGGTATCAGCGGGTTTGAAAACTATCTGCTGGTTTTTGCGTTTTTTGCCTTTTTTACAGTACTGTTATTTTTGGGGGCAATTTACCGCCAGGCAGATAATTTTGGATTTTCTTTTTTCCTGTTTATGGCCTTCGGTTATTATTTCCAGTCCTTTAATACGGTAAGGTATTACCTTGCCCTTGCAATTGCGCTGTGCGCTATTCCTTATGTACTTCGGAAGGAATGGGCGAAGTTCCTGTTATTGATTCTGATTGGAGCCACCTTACATAAATCAATTCTGGTTGTTATTCCCCTGTATTTTCTGGCATCACTGAATTGGAAAAAGTGGCAGCTGGGACTTATGGCGCTGTTTTGCACCACCTTCTTTTTCCTGCAGGACTTTTATCTGAGGGTGGTGGTATTTTTGTATCCTGCCTATGAGAATACGGAATATCTGGAGGGCGGCACCAGCCTTGTAAATATAGCAAGGTGCCTGGCAGTGCTTATTTTTGCCCTTATCTGCTATAAAAAGACGGTGGCCGGGAGCAGAAAAAACCGGTTTTATTTTTACTGTAATCTGGGCGCGCTTGTGATGTATGTATGCTGTTCCTTTTTGCCGATTATTTCCAGAATCGGATATTATCTGACTATTACGCATATTTTCTTTATCCCTGTGCTGATTGAAGGGATTGAAAATAAGAAACTGAAAAAGCTTATGACGGGTTGTGCAGTGGCGGCAGGAGTTTTGTATTTTGCTCTCTTTATGATGCGGGCAGGAGAAGCGGGACTTCGGATTCTGCCCTATGAAACCTTTATGTTTCATGAGATGGTGCCGATTCTGTCAGATGTGAATTAGAGGTGTTTATAAGGTGGACGTAAGTTTTTCCGTTCTTGTGGTATGTTTAAATCCGGGAGTGAAGCTGAAAAGTACCCTGGATAGTATATTAGGGCAAAAATATAAGAATTTTGAAGTGATTATAAAGGACGGTCTGTCAAAGGATGATTCTCTTTCATATGCCTTTGGCCTGATTGAACAGGGAGAATCCCGAATCAAAGTGATTCAGAAGAAAGATAAGGGTATTTATGATGCCATGAATCAGGCGGCAGAGGAGGCAAAGGGCAGGTATATTTATTTCCTGAACTGCGGAGATGTCTTTTATGATGAAAACGTTCTGTTTAAAATGGCGGGGCTTATCGAAGAAAATCCTTCTGGGCAGGGCGTATATTATGGAAATATTTATGAGAGGCTTACCCGGCAGGAGGTATTTTCCAATCCGGCGCTGGACGCCTTTGGCTGTTACCGGAATGTACCCTGCCATCAGGCCTGTTTTTATGACAGAAAGCTTATTTCTGCCCATCCCTTCCAGGCCAGGTATAGAGTAAGGGCGGATTATGAGCAGTTTTTATGGTGTTTTTTTAATCATGATTTTCAGGACGGAGTCAGGTTCGTTTATGGGGAAATTCTGATTGCGGACTATGAGGGCGGCGGGTTTTCGGAAACGAAGGAAAGCAGGAAGGAATCCGCTAAAGAGCATAAAGAAATTGTGCGTAAGTATATGAGCTGCGGACAGATTCTGAAGTTTAAGGTCATTTTGTGGGTAACGCTGGCGCCTCTCAGGACAAAACTGGCGGAAAATGAGAATACAGCTGGATGGTACAACAGCTTTAAAAGGATGTTTTATGGAAGAAAGGGAAAAATATGAAGGTTTTGTGGGTTTGTAATATTATGCTTCCTGTCATCGCCAGGGAACGGCAGCTTCCCTACAGCAATCGGGAAGGCTGGCTTTCAGGCATATTTGAGCAGCTGACAAGTGAGGATAAGGACGGAAAAATCGAGCTTGGAATTTGCTTTCCCACAGAAAGCCCGGAGCTGTATGCTGCAGTAAACGGGCCGGAGGCTTTTCCCGTAAAGGGAGTCCCGTGTTATGCTTTTCAAGAAAAGCTAAGCTGCCCGGAGCGCTATACCCCGCGGCTGGAAGTGCGGTTCCGGGAAATTTTTGCGGATTTTAAGCCGGATATCCTGCATATCTTCGGGACGGAATTTCCTCATGCCCTGGCAGCAGTAAAAACATTTAACAGGCCGGACAGAACGCTGATCGGTATTCAGGGGCTGTGTTATCAAATTGCCGGAGCCTACATGGCGGGACTTCCCGAAAAGGTATGCAGCCATGTGACATTCCGGGATTTCATAAAGAAGGATTCCCTGAAGCGGCAGCAGGAGAAATTCAGGCTGCGGGGAGAAAATGAAAAGGAAGCCTTAAAGCTTACGGGCCATATTACGGGAAGAACCCGTTTTGACAGGGAAGGAACTGCAAGGGTTAACGGGAGGGCTGTTTATTACAGCATGAATGAAACAATGCGCCGCAGCTTTTATGAAGGGGAATGGCAGAAAGAACGATGTGAAAAGCATAGTATTTTTTTCGGACAGGGAGATTATCCCTTAAAAGGCTTTCACTTTATTCTCGAGGCAATGCCCCTTATTTTGAAAAGATATCCGGATGCTGTTTTGTATGTGGCGGGAAACAGCGTTATTTCTGACAAAACCCTGAAAGAAAAGCTAAAGCTCTCCGCTTATGGGAAATACCTGCTGAAGCTGATCCGCAGCTATCATCTCAGGGATAAGATAGTGATGCTGGGAAAGCTGACAGAAGAAGAAATGAAGCGGCGTTATTTATGTTCTAATGTGTTCGTATGTGCATCTGTACTTGAAAATTCTCCCAATACAGTGGGCGAGGCAATGCTTCTGGGCGTTCCGGTAGTCGCTTCTGCGGCGGGGGGGATTCCCGATATGCTTATTGACGGAAAGGAAGGACTGCTTTTTGAACCTGGAAATATTCTTTTACTGGCGCGGCTCATTGAAACAGTTTTTGAGGACGAGAAGGATGAAAAAGGCATTTCCCTTACACAGCGTCTTTCAGGTGCGGGCAGAAGACGGGCAAAAACGGATCATGACGGGAAAACAAATTACAGAAGACTGATGGAAATATATGGGGATATTGTGGGAGCATCATTATGACAGTTACTTTTATATCAAATTACATGAATCATCATCAGATTCCTTTTTCAAATGCCTGCTATCAGCGTCTTGGATCCGGATTTCATTTTATTCAGACGGAGCCGATGGAACAGGAGAGAATTGCCATGGGCTGGCATACGGACGGCGCCTTTCTTCCCTATGTGGTATGCCTGTATGAGGAGGAAGCAAGATGCAGGCAGTTGATCAGGGAAAGCGATATTCTGATTGCGGGATGGTTCCAAAGAGAAGAGCTGATCGATGAAAGGCTGAAGTCCGGGAAGGCAACCATAAGAATCAGCGAAAGGCTGTACCGGGAAGGCCAGTGGAAGGCGGTTTCTTTAAGGGGGCTGATCCGTAAGTATAAAGACCATACAAGATACCGAAAGGGAAAGGTATATCTCCTTTGTGCCGGCGCTTATGTGCCTTCGGATTTTCATCTTATCAGGGCATATCCAGGAAAGATGTATAAATGGGGTTATTTTCCGGAAACGGTGCGCTATACATCTGAGCAGTGGGAAAGCCTTAAGGTTTTCGGGCAGACACTGGAAATTGTCTGGGCAGGACGGTTTATATCGTTAAAGCATCCGGAGTTCATGATAAGGCTTGCCCGGATATTAAAAGAAAAAAGACAGCTGTGGGCCGGCAGGGAAGGAGGCTTTCGCAGCTTCCGCATTCATATGGTTGGCAGCGGCGAAATGGAAGCGGAGCTTAAAAAACAGGCTGCGGAGGAAGGGGTGGAACAGGAGCTTGTTTTTTGCGGTTTCCAGGAACCGGAAAAGGTGAGGAAAATCATGGAGGGCTGCCATGTCCATGTATTCACCAGCAATTATCTGGAGGGCTGGGGAGCGGTGGTCAACGAAGCCATGAACAGCGGCTGTGCGGAGATAGCCAATGTACAGGCAGGGGCGGTTCCTTATTTAGTCCGCCATGGAATAAACGGCTTTGTTTATCCGAAAGGAAGCTTTGAAAAAATGGCGGAAGAAGTTTTGTGTTTAGCCGGGGATAAAGAAAAATGCAGAAAAATGGGCCGGGCAGCCTATGAAACCATAACGGGACTTTGGAATGCAGAGCATGCGGCAGGCGAGTTCCTGCGGTTTGCAGAAGGAATCCTGGAAGGAAAAGCAGAGCCTGCAAAGGAAGGGCCCTTAAGTCCTGCGCCGGTAATCGCGCCGGGGAAAATGTATGGAATCATGATGAAGGAAGCAGGGCTTTCAAGGAGGGAATGGGAAAGGAATTCATGGATAAAATTATGGATAAAGAGAGAAAAACGGTACTGATTAGTGTAATTGTGCCGATATATAATAGTATAGAATATCTGCCCAGGTGTGTGAATTCCATACGCGGGCAGACCTGCCGGAATCTGGAAATTATATTGGTGGATGACGGTTCTACGGACAACAGCGGAGCTATGGTGGAAAAATTTGCTTTAGAGGACAAACGTATCCGGGTATTCCATAAAGAAAACGGGGGCGTTTCCTCAGCCAGAAATCTGGGGATAGAAAAGGCAAGGGGAGATTTCATTGGATTTGTAGACAGTGATGATTATATAGAACCTTTTATGTATGAGCGGCTGCTTGCGGCGGCCATACAGGAAAACCTGCTGATGGTTCAGGCATCCCGGGATGAAATTGACGAGCGGGGAAACAGGATGCGGGACGTCTGTGTGCCGCCAAAGCAGGCAGAGCTTTGGGAAAGCAGGCATTTTATGAGGGAACTGCTTCTGCACAGGGGGGACTGTTCGTTCTGCACGAAGCTGACGGCAGCATCTTTACTTAAGACGGAGAGATTTCCTGAAGGGGAACTGAACGAGGATTTCAGGCTTCTTGTAAATCTTCTGCCGAAGATTCCTGTAATTGCTGTTTTGCCGGAGCAGGATTATCATGTGTTTTACCGCTATGGAAGCAATACCAGGACCAGGAATAAAAATGAGTTTCCAAGAGTTTTTACGGATATCGTAAATAATGCGGACAGAGTGGAAAAAATCGTGGAACAGGATTATCCTGATTTAAAGGAGGAAGCAGTGCGTTTTGCTTTGTTTCAGCGGCTTGATTATATGCTGCATATTCCGATACCCATGATGAACAGGGAAAATGAATTTTATATGCAGGTATGCGCTTATTTAAAAAGGCACAGAAAGGAAATAAAGCAGAATCCTTATCTGACGGAAAAGAATAAAAGATATCTGATGTTGTTTGCCGCCGCGCCGGTTTTTGTCAGAAAGGTACATGCAAAATTAAAGAATCTGGAGTGAAGAATGAATTCATTAGGAAAGATAAAGGATAGAAGAAAAAAAAGAATCATTGCGGCAGCCTTTTTGGCTCTGCTGCTTGCGCAGCTGGCTGTATTACTTTATTATGGAAACAAAAAGGCAGGCTTTCATGAGGATGAATTTTATTCTTATTATTCTACCAATAAAACGGCTGGCCTGTTTGTAAACGACAGGCAGTGGCTGTCAAGGGACAGTTTCCGCAATGATTTTGTGGTTCTTGAGGGGGAAAGGTTCCGTTATCAGGTGGTAAAGCAGATGCAGTCATGGGATGTGCATCCGCCCCTTTACTATTATATTCTCCATACCGCCTGTTCCCTGTTTCCGGGAGTATTCAGCAAATGGCTTGGAATAGGAGTTAATATACTGGCTTACGTTCCCTGCTTTTGCCTGCTTGCCTGTCTTGTTTCCAGGTGTCTGGCAGAAGAAAAGCCGCAGTCCTTCCGTATCTTTATGGCGTTTGCGGTATGTTTGTTCTGGGGCTTTTGCGCCGCGGTGATTTCAGGCGTTATGTTTATCAGAATGTATCAGTGGCTTACGCTGTTTGTACTGCTGCTTGCCTGCCTTCATGTACGGGCAATAAAAAAACAGGACTTTGGCGTCCGATTTTTAATACCTACGGCGCTGACAGTATTCTTAGGCTTCATGACGCAGTATTACTATATTATTTTCCATTTCTTTATGGGCGTGGGAATGTGTTTCCTTTTTTTAAAGAATAAAAAAAGGAAAGAACTCTTTTTCTATGTGCTTTCCTGCGCGGCGGGGCTGTTGGCGGCAATGATCTATTATCCCTCCAGCATGGCGCATATTTTCCGGGGATACCGGGGAACGGAAGCTGTCAGCGAATTTTGGGATGTGGGAAATACCCTGGAAAGGCTGCGGTTTTTTACAGGGCTGTTTGATGACTATGTGGTAAACGGATGGCTGTGTATATGGCTGCTTGGTGTCTGCCTTGTGGGGATTGCTGCCTATTTCCTGAAAAAGAAAGCGGTCCGGGGGAATGGTTTCAATATCTGTCAGGGACGGGAAACAAAACAGGCAGTTTCTCTTTTGCTTTTTTCCTGTGCCGGTTATTTCTTTACCGTTTCCAAAACGGCGCTTCTTCTTGGGGAAACCTCTAACCGTTATCAGCTTCCTGTTTACGGTATTCTGCTCTTTCTGCTTTTATATTTTTTATGCGCTCCGGCCGGTTTATTCATAAAGAAGGATAAAGGGAGGAAAGCGGCCGCGCTGGTTTTGCTCGGAGCGATTCTTCTGACCGATGGGGCGGCGCTGAAAAGCGGAAAGGTTTTTTTCCTGTATGAAGAAGAAAAGCAGACCATGGAATATGTGAAAGAAAATAAGGATGTGCCTGTGGTGGTGTTTTATAACGAAGCTTCGCCGGATAATGTCTGGCGGCTTTCCGATGAATTAATGGAATTCCCTGAGGTTTATCTCGCCAGCCAGGGAAATCAGGAAAGGATTACGGACAAGAAGATTACGGACAGCGGTAAGCTGCTGGTATATGTAGCTGCCCATGATAATCAGAAGGAGTGCCTTATGGGGCTTCTTACAAGCAATAAAAATCTGGACAGTTTCAGAGTGATTGCGGAAAAAGGACTTTGGACACTTTATGAAATGAACTGAAGATTTCTGCAGGGAGCGTATTATGAAAAAGCGAATTTTACGGATATTTCTGACCATAATAATATTGTGTTTTTCGTTTGGGGATTTTGAAGCTGTCGGGGCAGCTGAAAAAGAAACTGTTTTTGGGGATTATGTTGTTACTATCTATAATGAACAAAGCGGACTGCCGACAGGAGAAGCCAATGTTGTCATTCAAACGGATGACGGCTATATCTGGATTGGCAGTTACGGTGGGCTGATTCGTTATGACGGAACAAATTTTAAAAATTTCAGTGAGGAAAGGCCTGGGATTTCCTCATCTTCAGTGCGTTCCCTTTATGAGGATTCAAAGGGAAGGCTCTGGATTGGAACGAATGACGCGGGCGTCTTTGTCTATGAGAATGAACAGTTTGCCAAAGTAGAGGGACCGGAAGACCGTTCTTTCCTGTGTGTCCGTGATTTTGCGGAAGGGGAGGACGGCATCATTTACGCAGCTTCTAATTCAGGGCTTGGAAAGATTGAAAACGGGGTACTGACTCCTGTTGATGATGAAAAATTGTCGGGAAATATTATTTATTCTGTAGCTGCCGATCAGTATGGAAGAATATGGTGCTGTTTAAATGGGGGCATCTGCGAAGTGATAGAGCAGGAAAAAGTGGCGGGAGAACTGAAATCCGACCTGTTTTTTGACGGAAAGGATATTTACTGCCTTTCAGGGGGCAGCCGGGGAGAAATTTACTTGGGAACCTCTGAAAATGAGTTTGCACGAATCGTCTGCCGGGATAAGGGTTTTAATAAGGATTCCTTTGAGGTGGCACTTTATGAAACCGGACAGGTAACGACACATAACCAGATTCGCGAGTGTGGGGATGGTTCTGTACTGATATCAGGGCTTATGGGTTTTGGACGGCTGATGCCGGACGGAAGCTTTTATGAATTCGGCGAGGATAAAAAGGCTCTCTCCGTCAATGCGGCGGCGCTTGATTATGAAGGGAATATCTGGCTGGCATCAACTGCTTTGGGGGTTGTAAAATATTCTAAGGGCTGTTTTGAAACGCCTAATGAACCAGCCGGTCTTGACGGAAAAGCCCTGAATGCGGTTGTGAAGCAGGGAAATGCATATTATGCAGGTGCAGATGACGGGCTCCTTGTGTATGATGAAAATTGGGAGCCTGTAGAAAATGCTTTAACGGAGCTGCTTGCGGGTGACAGAATCAGGCATATAGCGGTGTCGGATGACGGACTTGTCTGGATTGCCACTTATTACGGAAACGGCGCGGTAAGCTATGACCCGGCAACCGGGGAAATCTGCTGTTATGGGAGTGAAGAAGGGCTGGTAAATGAGGGAGTAAGAGTTATCCTGCCCCTCTCGGACGGTTCGGTGGCAGTCGGCACTCAGGAGGGGATCAGTATAATCCAAGGCGGCAGAATTGTCAGAAATTATGTCAGGGATGATAAAAACGGTCTTGCAAACGGCACTATTTTGTGTCTTTCGGAAGATGAGGACGGAGCCTTATATGCAGGAACTGACGGCGGCGGAATTTATAAAATTGCAGGAGAAGAAATCATTCATTACGGCTATGAAGAGGGCCTGGGCGAAGGGGTAGTATTAAGGCTTCTTCGGGATGCTGAAGGGAAGGGATGGTTTGTCAGTGCGGGAAGCAGCCTTTACTATTTTGAAGAAGGTTCCTTCAGAAAACTGACAAATTTTGAAAAAAGCGCGGGAAGTATTTTTGATTTTTATGAAAAAGACGGTCTTTTGTGGCTCATGCAGAATAATGGGATCCTGTCTGTGGACAAGGCGGCGCTTGCTGCGGGAGAGCAGGCGGAAACGGTATTATATGGTTTTTCCTTTGGCCTGACAGGTTCTTTAAACGCCAATACTTGGAATTATGTGGATGAGGATGGCACGATTTATCTTGTCACGAGGAGCGGTATCAGCATGTTCCGGTTTTCTGCGGTACACAATCCTCTTCCCAAAGGGATTATCAATGAAATAAGAGTGGATGATGAGGTATACAGTCATCCTGCAGAGGTGGCTGTTGATAAAAACACAACCCGTATTACGATTGATTTTTCAACCCTTTCCTATACCGGAACCACAGGAAGCAATATGTCTTATTATCTTCAGGGCTTTGATGAACAGGAAACGGTGATTAAAGAAGAAAAGAGCAGCAGCGTCAGCTATACCAATCTTCCGGGGGGAGATTATATTTTTCATTTAAAGATATATAATCCGTCAGATGAAGGAGAGATGAATGAATACCGCATTCCCATCTATAAGGAAAAGAAACTGGAGGAATATCCGCTTTTCTGGATATTGGCCATGGCTGCGGCATTGGCAGTCCTTGCGGGAAGCTGTTACCTGATTGCCCGTACGAAAATCAGAAATATCAGAAAGCGGCAGAAGGAGTATCAGGATATCATTGACCAGTTCCTGAAAGCCTTTGCCAAAACCATAGATGCCAAGGATAAATATACAAACGGCCATTCTATCAGGGTCGCTTATTATTCCCGCGAGCTGGCAAAAAGACTGAAGCTGCCGGAACTTGACCAGGAACGGATATTTTATATTGCGCTGATGCATGATATTGGGAAAATCGGTATTCCTGACAGTATTTTGAAAAAAGAAGGAAAACTGACGGAAGAAGAAATGAATGTAATCAGGACGCATCCGAAAATCGGAGGAGAAATTTTGAAGGATTGTACGGTTTTTCCGGGAATAGCTGACGGGGCAAGGTATCATCATGAGCGTTATGACGGAACCGGTTATTGTATAGGGCTTCAAGGAAAAGAGATTCCCCTTGTGGCCCGTATCATCGGCGTTGCCGATGCTTATGACGCAATGTCTAATGCGCGGTGCTACCGCCGTGCGCTTGAAACGGAGGATATTATCAGCGAATTGAAAAAGGGAGCCGGCACGCAGTTTGATGCTGAGATTGTTCCTGTGATGCTGCAGATGATAGAGGAAGGCAGTGTTCCGGTAGATCTTAACGGAAACAGAATCGAATTTTAAAATGATTTGATGTTAGGTGAAAATAATGATACACTATGTAAAGTAATAAACGGTTGGAGGTATTTTTATGTTATTGGATAATAAAACAATTCTTATTACTGGAGGAACTGGTTCTTTTGGCAAATGTTTTACGAAATATGTGTTAACTCACTATAATCCGAAGAAAATTATTATTTATTCCCGTGATGAATTCAAGCAGTTTATGATGGAGAGGGAATTTAAAGAATATGCGGATAAGATGAGATTCTTTATCGGAGATGTGAGGGATAAGGGAAGGCTGGCCAGGGCTTTTGAGGGTGTGGATTATGTGATTCATGCAGCAGCCTTAAAGCAGGTGCCTGCCTGTGAATATAATCCCAATGAAGCAATTAAAACCAACATAAACGGTGCACAGAATATTATTGATGCAGCTCTTGATACCAATGTAAAAAAGGTGGTTGCCCTTTCTACAGACAAGGCGGTTAATCCGGTTAATCTGTATGGCGGCACTAAGCTGGTATCGGACAAGCTTTTTATTGCGGCAAATGCGTATGCGGGCTCCAAGGATATTAATTTCTCTATTGTGCGTTACGGCAATGTGGCAGGAAGCCGGGGCTCCATTATTCCGGTATTCCACAATATTATCAAAAACGGTGGGAATGAACTTCCCATTACGGATTACCGCATGACCCGTTTCTGGATTAGCCTGACCCAGGGGGTGGAGCTTGTAATCAAGGCTCTGGAGGAAGCCACAGGCGGTGAAACCTTTATCAGTAAAATACCTTCTTTTAAAATCACTGATTTGGCTGAAGCTATGCTTCCCGGCTGCAAGATGCTTGAAATCGGCATCCGTCCCGGTGAAAAGCTGCATGAAATCATGGTAACGGTGGAAGATTCCGCTACTACTTATGAATATGATAAGCACTTTATTGTTTATCCTCAGGTAGTATGGAATGAGAAACAGAAAATCAATACAAGCGGCAAAAAGGTAGAGGAAGGCTTTTCCTACAGCTCGGGCAACAATACAGAATGGCTTTCTGTGGAACAAATCAGGGAGCTGCTTAAGACAGTGGATTTGGAAAAATAATTGGATATTGAAAGGTTTGGGTGCGCCGTGGTGTATGCGGCGCACTTTTATATTAGCAAATTGCGTTTCGGGGAATAAAATAATGATAGTATTTCAGTTGAGGAGAGAGTTTTATGGATATTCCGGTTGAAGAAAAATTTGTAAGGCAGGCGGCAGAGCTGCATAAAAATCATCCGGTGGTGGATGCGCATCTTGATTTGGCAGGGGAAATTCTGATTCGCAGGCAGCTTGGAGAGAAAAATATAATCAGGAAGCATTATTTAAAGCATTGGCAGAATGCCGGTATGAATCTGGTAGTATCTTCTGTTTATGTTCCCACGAAAATTCTGAAACAGGGAGGAAGTGAGGCGGCGTGGGAGAATGCCTTAGAGCAGATTGAAGCTCTTAAGCAGGAAATTCAGGAAACAGAAGAGCTGATGCTCGTAAGAAGTAAAAAGGAGCTTGAACAGGCTGCACAGGGAGAGAAAACAGGTATTTTAATATATATGGAAGGACTTGACTGCATCGGGGAAAAACTGGAACGGCTGGAAATATTGTACGGAATGGGCGTAAGGGGAGCCTCCCTTACCTGGAGCAGGAAGAATGCGCTTGCAGCAGGATGCTGTAAGGCGGGGGAAAGAATTCAGATACCGGGAGGGCTGACGGAAAAAGGAAAGGAAGCAGTTAAGGAGCTGGAGAGGCTTTCCATGTTTCTGGATGTCAGCCATTTAAATGATGATGGATTCGAGGATTTAAAGAGAGCGGCGAAAAAACCTTTTTGTGCAACTCACTCCTCGGCAAAGGCTGTTTATGAAAACTACAGGAATCTGACAGATGAACAGATGGAATATTTAGCGGCTCAGGGCGGTGTTATGGGACTGAACGGATGCAAATATATTGCAGGCTCCCTTACCGGAAATCATCTGGAAATGCTCTGCCGCCATGCTGAGTACGAAATAGAAAAAGTTGGGAAGAATCATGTTGGCTTCGGCTTTGATTTGTGTGATTCCTATGATGAAGCGGACAGGGCGCTGGAAGAGAAAAGGAGGGCGGCCGAAGAAGGAAGAAGTGGGGAAAAGTCAGCGCCGGAATTACCGGTAAGGCAGCCGGAAAAATGTGACTGTCTGCTGCATCACGGACAGATTCCCCTTTTAACTGCGGCTTTATTGCAGAGGGGAATGGATGAAGAAACGGCGGCAGGGGTGATTGGGGGAAATTTCCTCCGTTATTTTAAAACTGTTTTTCGTTAATACTTTCTTTATATATTTTTAATTAGTAATGGAAAATAAAACCATGATAAGATAAAGACAGTAAGTTAAAAGGAGCGGTAAAGATGAGCGCATTTGTGGAGTTTAAAAATGTAAAAAAGACTTATAAAACCGGAGAAGTGGAGATACAGGCCCTGCAAAATGTTAATTTTGAAATTGAAAAAGGAGAATTCAGCGTAATTGTGGGAGCCTCCGGTGCGGGAAAAACAACTATTTTAAATATACTCGGCGGTATGGATACACTTACGGAAGGCAGCGTTTTTCTGGATGGACAGGAAATTTCAGGGCTTAACAAAAAGCAGTTGACAACATACAGAAGATATGACGTGGGTTTTGTTTTCCAGTTCTATAATCTGGTTCAGAATTTAACCGCTTTGGAAAATGTGGAGCTGGCATCACAGATATGTAAAAATCCGCTGGATGCGGCAACGGTATTAAAACAGGTTGGGCTGGAAAAGAGAATGGCTAATTTTCCAGCCCAGCTGTCGGGAGGAGAACAACAGAGAGTTGCGATTGCCAGGGCTCTTGCCAAAAATCCCAAGCTTCTGCTCTGCGACGAACCTACCGGAGCTCTTGACTATAATACGGGAAAGGCAGTGCTTAAGCTGCTGCAGGATACCTGCAGAAAAAGCGGCATGACCGTAGTGGTAATTACACATAATCAGGCGCTGACTGCCATGGCTGACAGGGTGATTACCGTAAAAAGCGGAACCGTGGAAAAAATGATGATGAATGACAGGATTGTTAATGTAGAAGAGATTGAATGGTAGGTGGCAGAGGATATGAAATCAATGTTAAAGAGGACAACTCTGCGGGAAATAAAAGGAAGCTTCGGAAGGTTTTTTGCCATTCTTGCCATTGTAGCGCTGGGGGTTGGCTTTTTTGCAGGACTGAAGGCAGCAAAGCCCCTTATGATTGTAACCGCAGACGAGTATATAAAAGAAAAAAATCTGTATGACCTGAGATTGTTGTCAACCCTGGGCTTTGTGCAGGAGGACGTGGAAGCCCTTTTGTTGGAGGAAGGGGTAAAGGCCGCAGCGGGAAGCTATACTTATGATGTGCTTTGCACAGGAATCAGTGAAAATGAAACGGCTATGAAGGTTCATTCCCTGACGGAAGGAATTAATGGTACGGAGCTGAAGGCAGGGAGAATGCCGGAAAATGAAAAGGAATGCGTAGTGGATTCCCGTCTTATGGGTGAAGAGCAGATAGGTACGGTAATTACGCTGACGGATTCCAATGAGGAAGATACGCTGGATGTATTTAGGGAAAGAGAATATACGGTAGTGGGAATTGTGGATGCTTCCTACTATATGAATTTTGAAAGAGGAACCACCTCCCTGGGAAATGGACGGGTATCAGGCTTTCTTTATGTTCTGCCTGAAGCCTTTGACAGTGATTATTATACGGAAGTCTTTATTAAATTTGACCATGATTATGAAATCTATTCCGATGAATACGAAGATTTTATGGACAGTATGACGGCCCGCTGGGAGGAGATTTGCGAGGAAAGAGTAGATATCCGTTATGAGGATATTTTGGCGGAAGCGAATGATAAGCTTGCAGATGCCAGGGATGAGCTGGATACTCAAAGGGCGGATGCGGAAAAGGAGCTTGCGGATGCTTTTGATGAGCTGACAGAGGCGGATGAAAAAATTACGGATGGAAAAAAAGAAATTTCCGATGCGAAGATAACGCTGGCTGATAAAGAAAACCAGTTGAATGATACGGAGAAGCAGCTGGAAGAACAGGAAAAGCTGTTGAATGAACAGGAAGACCAACTTGTATTAAAAGAACAGGAAATGCAGCAGCAAACGGAGCTTTGGACCGCTCAGGCAGACCGGTTTCCGGCAGGAAGCCCGGGCAATTTTGCGGATTCCCTGACCCAGATGCAAACAGCCAAAGCACAGCTGGAAGAGGCCGGAGCGCAAATAGAAGCGGCCAGGGAACAGCTTAGCGTGGGTAAAGCGCAGCTTAGGGAAGGAAAAAATCAGATAGCCGATGCTTGGGCGGAATTGGCTGATAAAGAGGAAGAACTGTCGGATGCGGAGGAGAAAGCAAAGGAAGGCTGGCTGGATTATGAGGAGGCAAGGCAGGAATTTGAGGAAAAGATAGCCGATGCCGAAAAAGAGCTTGAAGATGCGCAGAAGGAAATTGATGACATAGAAGAGCCGGATTATTACGTGCTTGGCAGAAACACCAACATTGGTTATGTATGCTTTGAAAATGATTCCAGTATTGTGGAAGGAATTGCAGATGTTTTCCCGATTTTCTTCTTCATGGTAGCGGCTTTGGTGTGTATTACCACCATGAACCGTATGGTGGAGGAGCAGAGGACTCAAATCGGTGTACTGAAAGCATTAGGTTACAGGGAATCCGCTATAATGAGCAAATTTATGATTTACTCCGGCAGTGCTGCCTTTATTGGCTGCATCGGCGGATATGTGGGCGGAACGCTGGCATTTCCTAAGGTTATCTGGACAGCTTACGGCATTATGTATAATATGCCGCATCTGGCGTATCGGTTTGATTTAACTCTTGCGGTGCTGTCCGTAATTGTTTCTCTGCTCTGCAGTATAGGCGCCACATGGTTTTCCTGCCGTTATGAGCTTCTGGAAACGGCTGCAGGGCTGATGCGGCCTAAATCACCTAAAGCGGGAAAAAGAGTATTTCTTGAGAAGGTTCCGTTCATTTGGAAAAGGCTGAAATTTCTGCAGAAGGTATCTGTGAGAAATATTGTCAGATACAAAAAGCGGTTTTTTATGATGATAATCGGCATAAGCGGCTGCAGCGCACTGCTTGTAACAGGGCTCGGTCTGAAAGATTCCGTAACAGGACTGGCAAGCCAGCAGTTTGATGAAATCCAGATTTCGGGCGGCAGCGTGAGTCTGAAAAGTCCTGTAGATGAAAGAAAGAAGGAAACGTTAACAGAAAAGCTTGCGGAATTGACCAGGGACTATACCTTTGCATGTGAGGAATCCTGGGATCTTTTGTATGAAGGAAAAATAAAATCCCTCAACATGGTAATCATGGAAAATCCTGAGGAAATCGGCAGATTTATGAATCTTCATACAGTGAAGGACGAGCCGATTGCTTATCCGGTCATGGGGCAGGCTGTTATTAATAATAAAATAGCCGATACCTATCATATTGCTGTTGGTGATGTAATTACGGTTCGGAATGACGATATGCAGGAAATTACGGTAACTGTTTCAGGGATTTTTGAGAACTTTGTTTATAATTATATTATTATTGCACCGGAAACCTATGAAGACCAGCTTGGCAAACTGCCGGAATATCAGACCGTTTATGTAAATTATAAAGACGGGCAGGATATTCATGAGGCGGCGGCATCATTTATGAAACTGGACGGCGTTTCTGCCGTAACAGTAAACCAGGATACCAGGGAGCGTTTCGATAATATGATGGGAAGTATGAATTATGTGGTTCTTCTGGTAATTATGTGTGCAGCGGCTCTTGCCTTTATCGTGCTTTATAATCTGACCAATATTAATATTACGGAAAGAATAAGAGAAATAGCAACCATAAAGGTTTTAGGCTTCTACAAAAAAGAAACAGCTTCATATGTTTTCAGGGAAAATATAGTTTTAACAGCTATCGGAGCAGGAGTGGGACTGATACTGGGATATTTTCTGCATGGTTTCATTATGGGCAGAATTAACGTTGATATGGTATCCTTTGATGTGCATATCCGTCCTGTAAGCTATTTATACAGCGTTATTCTGACTTTTATTTTTAATTTTGGGGTAAACAGGGTAATGTCCGTAAAAATTGACGGAATTAACATGGCGGAATCCCTGAAATCAGTGGATTAATCCGAATCGCTGCTTTTTCTCCCACGCCGGGTCAGGCAAATGGCTTATTGATTATGAAATTGTCCCGGAAAAGCAGCCAGCCGGCCCGGAACAGGCGCATAATCTGCCATACGCCGATACCCCGAAGCCCGTATTCGGGAAGGAGGGAATATTTTTCCTGAAGGCTTCTTACATCTTCAAACCATACCTCATGCATAATGCCGTTTTTTTCATACCTGAAATAGGGTGACATGGCGGTTTCATCAAAGGAAATGGGAACGCCGGCGCTGACGGCAATTTGAACTGCTTCTATATTGCTGATGGTTCTGGCCTTAGAAACGCCTCTTTCATAGGGAAGAGTAAAATCATATCCGTAGTTTGGAATGCCTAAATCTATTTTAGACGGATCAATGCGTGTGACGGCATAATCCACAACTTCACGAACCTTATTGATGGGAGCCACCGCCATAGGAGGGCCGTAGGTATATCCCCATTCATATGTCATAAGCAGTACGCTGTCAGCAGCCTGGCCGAGGAGGGCATAATCTTTTCCCTCATATAAAAGGCCGGGCTGATTGTCTGTAATCTTGGGAGCCAGTGCAACGGAAACAGGGTAACCGTAGGGAGCAAGAAAATTTCTGGTATCTGCAACGAATTCTGCAAAAGGGATCCGGTCTTCAGGCAGTATATATTCAAAATCGATATCAACTCCGGCAAAGTCTTTTTCCTGAAGTGTGGAAAGAAGATTTTGGAGAAGGGTATTTTTAACGGTTTCATTGTTTACCATGGTGGTAATCAGATAATTGTTAAACTGTCCGTCAGGCCCGAAGGGGGTCAAAGTAAGAATAGGGCGGGTTTTTGAGCTTATGGCTGCGGCAATCATAAAATCATCATCAACCGTGGGAGACACCAGCTCTCCTTCTGTGGTAAATCCATAGGAAAAGACGGACAGAGAAGATAAAAAGGGCAGCGTTTCTGTTAAAACTGCTTCATCAATAAAAGGATAAGCATATCCGTTTGTATAGGCGGAATAAGACGGAGCTTCGTCCTGGAATGTGGATAAAAGAAGAGCCTGGCCGACAGCCAGGGCATAAGGATAAATTAATTGATTATTATAAATAACTGATTCCGGGCTGATACCGTAGGCTGCAGCAATGTCATCTACAGTATCTCCCGGTTTAACAACATAGATTTCCATAAGAATTACCATCCAGTTTTCTTATGTTAAGTTATTCAGAAAATGCATATATGGTGAATTATTTCATTAAAGAAATTCCCCTGGTTGGTGATTCTTCTGTAAATTTTCCATATTAAAATAGCCGGTAAGGAGAATAATAGATACAGAGTGGAAGCGATACCGGCAGCGCCTCCTATAATCATAATGAGTATTAATCCGATGTTTAAGTTTGCCATGATTTTGCACCTTCCCTTTTCTTTAGTAAAGCTATTTTAGCAGTGAAAAAAGAGATTGAAGCAATTTAAAAGTTTTTTAACAACAGTTTAACGTTCTTTTAACGGTTTCTTAACAGGTTTTGAAAAGAAAGCAGCGGTTGCATATTATTCAAAAAAAAATTATAATTAAATTGCGTATAGGTGCAGTTTAAAATGATAAAGGGCAGCAATATGAATCAGAATGAATATGAAGAAAAAATAAAATCATTAGAAGAAGAAATCAAGGTAATGAAGGAACGGTACCGGATACTGGCAGAAACAACGCCTGCCCTGCTGTTTGAGTATCGTCCTGAAGATGATGCCATGATTTTCTTTTATAATTTTCCCGATAATAAAAAGCGGCGTGAAATCCCTCAATATAAGGAATTTGTAAAGGAGAATCCCCTGGTGCATCCGAGTCATGTACAGGAGTTTATGAATGTTCTTTTAAGGGCAAGTATGACTCCGTTAAAGGGAGAAATTGAATACTTAAGTAAAGTATCCACCGGTGAATTCCAGTGGCACAGAACCTATTATTCCAGTATTTCGGACGAGCAGGGAAGGGTAATCAGCGTTCTGGGAAGGATTCATAATATTCATGAATCCGCTACGGTGCAGAGGGAAATGATGCACCGGGTGGAAACGGATTTTCTGACAGGCCTTTATAATAAAGGGGCAGCTATTGAAAAAGTGGACAGGTGGCTGAAAGCAAATCCTACCAGTGAAGCGCATATGATAATGATTGATATTGATAATTTTAAAAATATCAATGATTTATACGGACATTCGCTGGGAGATGAGGTTTTGAAGAAAGTTGCCCGGCTGATTCAGATATGCTTTGGAGAGGATAATCTTACGGCAAGATTCGGAGGAGATGAATTTATTGCTTTTATTGCAGATGAGCCCATTGGTAGTGTGGAGAACAGGGTCGATTCCTTTATGCATAAGCTTGCGCTGGAGATTACGGTTTTAAGTTATAAGGTTCAGTGCAGTATAGGAATAGCGGCAAGGGCATCCAAATATGATGAATTTGAGGATATGTTCAACCGGGCGGATGATGCTATGTATCGTGCAAAAAAAGCGGGAAAGAACAGGTATTATGTAAATAAAATAAAGGATAATTTCCGGAATGGAGGAAGCGGTAATGGGGTATGAAGAAGCATTAAAAAAATTAAAGGATTTCGGACAGGAGCATGTGCTTAATTATTACGAAGAATTGACGGAAAGGGAAAAGGAGATGCTGCTTGCCCAGATAGAGGCAACGGATTTTTCCGTACTTTCTTCCTGCAGGGAGAAAAGTGATGCGGCAGGAAGAGGAGTCATTGCTCCCTTGGCGGCAATGCAGCTTCCGGAAATAGAAGCGAATAAAGAAAGGTTTACGGCGCTTGGCCTTGAGGCTATCAGGGCAGGAAAAGTGGGCGCTGTGCTTCTGGCAGGGGGAATGGGAACGCGGCTCGGTTCCGATGACCCTAAGGGAATGTATAACATCGGCCTTACAAAGGATGTATATATATTTCAGCGGCTGATTGAAAATCTGATGGATGTGGTAAGGCAGTCAGAAAGCTGGATTCCGCTGTATGTTATGACCAGTGACAAAAATCATGAAGCTACTGTGGGATTTTTAAAAGAGCATAATTATTTTGGATATAACAAGGATTATGTTACCTTTTTCATGCAGGAAATGGCTCCGGCATCGGATTATGAAGGCAAAGTTTATATGGAGGAAAAATGGAAGATTTCCACTTCCCCTAATGGTAACGGCGGCTGGTATTCTTCCATGCATAAGTGGGGGATAGACCGGAAGGCCATGGCGGACGGTGTGGAATGGCTGAATGTGTTTGCTGTGGATAATGTGCTTCAGAGAATTGCAGACCCCTGCTTTGTGGGAGCGGTGATTGACGGCGGGTGTGCAGCAGGCGCCAAGGTAGTAAAAAAATGTACTCCCGATGAAAAGGTGGGTGTAATGTGTCTGGAAGACGGCAGGCCGTCCATTATTGAATATTACGAATTGACACAGGAACTGATGGATGCAAAAGACGATAACGGAGATCCGGCATATTATTTTGGCGTTATTCTGAATTATCTTTTCCGAATTGCAGACCTTGAAAAAATCAGAGAAAGGAATCTTCCGCTTCATGTTGTGGAGAAGAAAATACCTTATTTGAATGAGAACGGGGAAACTGTGAAGCCGGAAGAGCCTAACGGATATAAGTTTGAACAGCTGGTGCTGGATATGATTCATGAACTTGACAGCTGCCTTCCTTATGAGGTGGAAAGAAATAAGGAATTTGCACCCATAAAAAACAAGACGGGAGTGGATTCCGTAGAAAGTGCAAGAGCGCTTTGCGCAGAAAACGGAATTGTCCTGTAGTTAACATTTTGACAGGTATGAATAACATTCATATCTTGTGAAGCAGTGGGTTTTTGAAGTAAACTTACCCTAGAAAGAAAGCAGGAAACCGGATGAGGTAGGAACGGAGGCAAATATGGCAATATTGGTTACAGGCGGCGCCGGTTATATCGGGAGCCATACAGTTGTGGAGCTGCAGAATGCAGGATATGATGTAGTAGTTGTTGATAATCTGGCAAATTCCAGTGAAAAGAGTCTTAAGAGAGTGGAAGCGATTACCGGCAGGCCGGTTACTTTTTATAAAGCCGACATTCTTGACAGGGAAGCGTTAAATAAAATTTTTGATACAGAAGAAATTGATTCCTGTATTCATTTTGCAGGGCTTAAGGCTGTAGGGGAATCCGTACAGAAGCCCTGGGAGTATTATGAAAACAATATTGCAGGTACATTGACTTTGGTGGATGTCATGAGGCAGCATGGAGTGAAGAATATTATTTTCTCCTCTTCTGCTACGGTATATGGCGATCCCGCTGTCATTCCTATTACTGAAGAATGTCCCAAGGGGCAGTGCACCAATCCTTATGGATGGACCAAGTCCATGCTGGAGCAGATTCTTACCGATATGCAGAAGGCGGACCCGGAATGGAATGTTATCCTGCTCCGTTACTTTAACCCCATTGGCGCGCATAAGAGTGGTACCATAGGAGAAAATCCCAATGGTATTCCGAATAATCTGATGCCTTATATTACCCAGGTGGCTGTTGGAAAATTGAAAGAGCTTGGGGTGTTCGGCAATGATTACGACACGCCTGACGGAACCGGCGTGCGTGACTATATTCATGTAGTGGATTTGGCAGCAGGCCATGTAAAAGCATTGAAAAAGATTGAAGAAAAAGCAGGTCTTTGCATTTACAATTTGGGAACAGGAACAGGCTACAGCGTTCTTGATATTGTAAAGAACTTTGAGGCAGCCACGGGAGTAAAAATTCCCTATGTAATTAAAGACAGACGTGCGGGAGATATTGCAACCTGTTATTCCGATGCTTCTAAGGCAAAGAAAGAGCTTGGATGGGAAGCGCAGTACGGAATTAAGGAAATGTGTGCTGATTCCTGGAGATGGCAGAGTAATAACCCTAACGGATATGAAGATTAATGAAATAGAATCTATGCGGTAAAAAGCAGCAGCCGGGTGCGAAACAACAAATAAGCTTCGCATCCGGCTGTTTTTTTTACAAAGCCTGTTTTAATGCTCAAGCCTTCACATCCCAGTGCTTTAAAATCCACACAGCAATACAGCAAAATAATATG
>CAZDPE010000017.1:7108-30557 GCA_964507235.1 uncultured Lachnospiraceae bacterium | reverse complement strand
GATAGAGCAACGGCCTTCTAAGCCGTGGGTCGGGGGTTCGAATCCCTTCGAGCACGTTTTGAGATATGGATGTAGTCAATTGACTGTTATGTACTATCTCTCATATGGTGGGTATGGCGCAGTTGGCTAGCGCGCCAGATTGTGGCTCTGGAGGCCGAGGGTTCAAGTCCCTCTATCCACCCTTTGCCAAGCTTGCCTTTGGGCAAGCTATTATTCCAGGGATGAGCTTGGTGTATATTGGGCTATCGCCAAGCGGTAAGGCACAGGACTTTGACTCCTGCACTCGCTGGTTCGAATCCAGCTAGCCCAGTTTATTTTATAATTATATATGGGCTACTAGCTCAGGTGGTAGAGCACTTGACTTTTAATCAAGTTGTCCCGGGTTCGAGTCCCGGGTGGCTCATTAAAAAACACATTTCGTTTGAAATGTGTTTTTTGTTCTTCAGGAATCCAACATCAGAAAGCATACTTATCGGCATCCGAATCTCTCTTATAAAAAATTAATCGTAAAATGAGCATCCCCGTTTTTATCCAAATCCATAATAATAAAAGAAGGTCTTTTTCCCTCCTGCCTTGGATAAGTAAGGCTTCCGGGATTAATTGCTATAATATCGCTTTCAATATCCACTACAGGTCTGTGGGAATGTCCGTACATTACAATATCCACTCCCCTTGCCCTCGCTTCTCTTTTTATGTTTTCATTACTCATAGATACATAATATGTATGTCCATGGGTCAGCCAGACTTTATATTTTCCGATATTAAACTCTTTCTCTCTGGGTAAATCCGAAAAGAAATCATTATTCCCCATGACCATCTGTACCGGACATCCGGCACATTCTGCAATCAAATATTCACTGCCCTCAATATCCCCACAGTGGACGACCATATCTACAGGTGCAACTCTTTCTATTACCCGAATATAATTATCATTATGATGATGTGTGTCACTGACAATCAATACTTTCATACTTTATCCCAATTATGCATATAAACTGTTTTTATATGCTCTCCTCAAGTCTTTTTCTGATAGCCCGTAGTGCTTTTCCCCTGTGGCTGATTTCATTTTTTTCATCTTCTGATAATTCCGCTGTAGTTTTTCCATAATCCGGAACATAAAAAATAGGGTCATAACCAAAACCGTTACTTCCTCTTTCTTCATATCCTATTCTGCCTTCCATCGTACCCGTTTCAGTAAAAACAGTTCCGTCCGGCGTCACCGCTGCTATGACACACACAAAACGTGCTGTTCTTTTTTCGTCCTCTACTCCATTTAACCTTTCTATCAAATCGGCATTTTTGATATGATAGGAGGTGTCCTCTCCCATATATCTTGCAGAGTAAATTCCGGGCTCTCCATCCAGATAATCAATCTCCAGGCCCGAATCATCGGCAAGCACAACAGCATCTTTCGCTTTCAGCGCAACAGCCCTTGCCTTAATGACGGCATTTTCCGCAAAGCTCCTGCCATTTTCAATGATATTTACATTAATGCCGGCTTCCTTCATTGAAAGAATTTCCGTTTCCTCTCCGCCTATTTTCAAATCTTTCAGTATTTTTACTATTTCATGCATTTTACCCTGATTTCCGGTAGCAAAAATAATTCTTCGCATCTTTCATCCTCTTTTTACTGGTATTATTGAATTTTTTCATAAGCTTTCAGAATGGCGTTATAAATTCCTGCCGCTATCTTATCTATATATTCTTCTCTGCCCAGCAAGGCGGCTTCCTGCTTATTCGTAATATAACCAACCCTGACCGCTGCAGCCGGTATGACAGACTGACGGAGCGTATATTCTTCAGCACCCGCATCGATAAGTCCAAGGGCCTTGCCTTTAATGGCAGTTACCACTTCTCTTTCAAGGCAGTCCGCCAGTTCTACGTTGCCAAATCCCGGGATAAAATAATCTCCATTATAAAGAGTACTCGTTCCATATATGGAAGAATCCTCCGATGCATCCACCTGAATACGGATATACATATCCGCCCTGGTTTCATTCCCAAGCGCTGCCCTGTCTTCTTCAGAAGGATTTACATCATCCATTCTGGTGTAGTATGCTTTAATATCGCTTCCGTCCAGCTTCTCCTTCAGTTTACGGGCAATCTGCAGATTAACATCTTTTTCCAGAATATTATCCGCCGCAGAGCCAAAATTGCTGCCGCCGCAGGCCGGATCAATTACCACAATCCTATCGTACATCTCAGCCGGCGCCAGAAAGCTGATATACAAATTTTCATTTTCTAAAATAGTACGGCATTCATAAATACCTGTCAACTGAAAATTAAGAGCAATTCCTTCTTTCGTTGCTTCAAAAAAGCCCTGGCTGACAGATTCCCTGTTTCCTGAAATAACATTTTCCTCATAAAAATTCTCATCAGCATTAGGAACCAAAATCCATAAATCTCTGTCCATATAATGGTTTTCAATAATAATATCATCGGCCTTGCAGCCTTCCGGCAGCGGTATCCTTAAATAACTGGTATCAGCTTCCCCCAGCTTAAACGTAAGGTTTTTTACCGCTGCATTTCCGAAGGAATTTTCCTTTACTGCCAGATTTTCCTGAACCTCGTCCTGTGCTACGTCAGTAATGGTAATTACCTTATTTGCTGACATCCAAATCATTACTCCCATAGAGGCGCAAAAGAACAGAAAACACAAAAACGCCGTTTTTTTCATCAATACCTGATTCATAATCACCTCTGCCTGGGCGGCTTCGGCCCCGGAAATTGATAGAAATATGTTTTCATCATACCATTATAAATCTTCCTGTTTTTGGCCGCTTTCATTTTCATAGCTTCCTCCGCCTGTTCATATGCAGTAATTAAATACATTGACCAGGAGTCCAGCGTTTTGAACCTTTCACCGATTGTTCTGTAAAGCACTGGAAGATTTTTCTTTTCTTCCATTCGCTCTCCGTATGGAGGATTCGTTATAACAAAACCATATTTTTTACTATGACTGAGTTCCGAAACATCTCTTCTCTGGAAGTGAATCAAAGAATCCACACCTGCCAGCTTTGCATTTTCCCTGGCAATATCCACCATCCTCTCATCTATATCATATCCCTGGATATCCGTATCCACGTGAAGGTTGACCATTTCCCTCGCCTCATCCACGGCCTGATACCATTCCTTTGCCGGAACCAGATGCTGCCACTTTTCAGCGGTGAATTCTCTGTTCATTCCAGGTGCAATCCCCGCGGCCATCATTGCAGCCTCAATAGGAAAAGTTCCGCTGCCGCAAAAAGGGTCCACCAAAATTCTGTCCCCCTTCCAGGGCGTCAGCATAATAAGAGAAGCCGCCAGATTTTCTGCAATGGGCGCTTTTGCCGTCAGCTTACGATATCCTCTTTTATGCAGAGATTCTCCTGTTGTATCAAGAGCCGCCGTGACCTCATCCTTCATCAGAAAGACCCGAATCGGAAACGGCTCACCATCTTCTGCAAACCAGTTCACTTTATAAATTTCCTTCAGGCGCTCTACCATTGCTTTTTTCATGACAGACTGAATATCGGAAGGACTGAACAGCCTGCTTTTTACACTGGCAGCCTTTGTCACCCAAAACTTTCCATTAGATGGTATAAATTCTTCTAAAGGAAGCGCCCTGGTCCCCTGAAATAATTCTTCAAAGGTTTCCGCATGAAAACTTCCTATTTTAATCAAAATTCTTTCTGCCGAGCGCAAAAATACATTTGCCCGGCAAATTGCCTCTTCATCGCCGATAAAAGTAATTCTGCCGTCTTCAACCTTTGAAACATCATACCCCAAATCAGTTATTTCTCTTTTTAACACTGCTTCCAGCCCAAAATGGCACGGAGCAATCAGTTCATATCTTTTCATCTCAAGTATCCCCGCTATTTTATTTATCAAACATTTAGAGTTAGTATAACACATTTTTTCCTCTTTTGTACATGCCATATGCGAAAAAGGGATGCCTCAGCATCCCTTTTCTCCGTGACAAAACCATATGACCGTTTAATCGGACTTAATACTCGTTATTTTTCTTATTGCTATTGGAACTGTTGTTAGAAGAACTGTTCTTCTGGCTGTTCTTGCATTCCTGATTGTTCTTGTTCTCCTGCTTCTGGTTGTCACAATTCTGATTGTTCTGATTATAATCGTTTTTAGACATTTTTCATTCCTCCTGATTCTTTAGGTTACAGGAGTAGTATTTTCCTTTTCACATGTATTTATTCAATATCATTATGGTACTTTAGTACCTGTTTTTTATTTATTTTGCACAATTTTTGTTTAAATTTCGGCCGGTACTTTTGTACTATTCCCTCATTGATTTTTATTCATACCTGCGCTATAATGTATTCGTAAACAGGAAACCCCTTCATATTCCTATTTACAACCCTTATATTAATTATTTATACTCCCCAACAATAGGATTGCACGTTCCCGTGCATCTATTGTCAAAACTAAAACCTGCCAGCCCCCCTGGCAGGTTTTACTCATGATAATCCGGTGCTTACAGCTTATCTTCACCGCGGCCTTCCTCCAGCCTTTTTATATATTCATCAGGATTCTGCTGCATATCAATTATAGTTCTGAATGCCCGCATCACCATTCTCTCTTTATTACATGTCCGCGGATTCTTACCGATTTCACGGATAAGATTATATTTATCCATCTGCCAGACATAAATATCGGAAAGGGAATAGCCTTTTACTTTTACCTTGTCCATAAAGGTATGATGTTCAATATAATAAACAAATTCATCATAAATATCCCCACAGGTTATGATATCTTTCCACAGATTATCCGCCCATTCTTTATCCAGCTCCGCGTATTCACAAATATCATATAACCCCTGACAGACCTTTATCTTCGATGCATCATATACAATCCCCTGCATAAAATATCTTCCTTTCTATTATCATAGGCCAACAATAGAAAGCACGCTTTGCGAACTTTCTATTGTCATGAACAATAGAAAGCACGCTTCGCGAACTTTCCATTGTCATGAAAAAAAGTGTTCCGCACTATGTATTATAGTACGGAACACCTTATAATTTCAACTATTCAATTATTATGATTACGAATTAGTTGCCAGCCTTCCAAGCATCATACTGTGCTGTGAACTCAGCTAAGATATCCTGATATCCAGCTTCGTCAAGAGCTGCCTGATATGCTTCGATAGTAGCTTCTACATCAGCTTCTGCAAATCCACCGTTTTCAAGAGGGAAACCATAGGTTTCAAAAACGTTCTGGCATGCGCTGAACTGTGCTGCAACGGGCTCTTTATCAAAACGGAAACCAGCTGCACATGATGTGTTGGCGCCGCCGTTGAAATCCTCATAAAGGTCTGCCTTGTTAGCAGGCTCATTAGCAAGAGGAGTAACGATGGTAGCGGAAGCGGACTCCCACATGGAGTGGTTGTACTTTTCGCTGGTCTGCTCTACCTGACCGTCTGCGTTGTAGGTAAAGTCTTCGCCTTCGATACCGAATGTCCAAAGATCAGCAAGTGTGCTGTCTGTATAAAGGAGACCCATAAAATCGATACAAGCCTGTGCCTGTTCCGCTGTGCTGTTTGACGTTACGCAGTAGCAGGAACCAAGAGCTGATGTGGAGTGCGCCCATCTGTCTGTGATAGGAGTCATAACAACTTCCTGGCCATAACGGCTGTTTGCTTCATCATTAACCGGGATATCTGTCCACCAGGAGAAAGCCCAATCCTGAGTCTGGGTTGTTGTATCGGTTGTTGTCTTTGTAACATCATCTTCAGAAATATAACCGGCTTCCGCCCATTTAGCCATTAACGTACAGAATTCTTTGTATTCATCAGTAAGAACCACATCTACTACGGAATCGGTATCTCTGTCAACTGCAACCCAGTTAGCTGTAGCATCAGCAGTGAAGAAATCGAAATCATTGATGTAAAGTCTGTAGAACATAGCTGTCTTCTGTGTTAACCAGGGATACTTCAGTCCTTCTGCCTTTGCATCAGCAAGCATGGGCTCAAGGTCAGCAAGCGTCGTAACTGTGGAAAGATCCCAGCCATACTTGTCAACAAGTTCTTTACGGGCCATGATATCATAGCCTTCTACGTTGTCCTTGTATACAGGAATGAAATAATTTCTTCCGTTGTACTTAGTTGCTTCCCACTGCCCTGCATCCATGGATTCATAGAGAGGCGTGCCGGGAAGTAAATCTGTAATGTCATAAACGGCATTGTTGGGAACAAGGTCATTTGTTCCGATGGTGCTTTCCCAGGAAGCTGTCCAGAGAAGGTTGATTTCACCGGCTGCCAGGGAAACGTTAGCCTTGTCAGTAAACTCACCGGATCCGATATCAGTCAGATTAATCTGAACATTAATCTTATCTTTGATGTAGTCGTTAACTGCATCCTGAACCTTCTGAACCTGTGCAGAATCAGGAGTTGCAAGGTTAAATGTAGCTCTGGTAACATTAATAGTTACAGCATCTCCGGAGGCTGCTGTGTCAGCTGCTTCTGTAGATGTGTCAGCTGTGCTTGTGTCAGCTGCTTCTGTGCTTGTGTCAGCTGCTTCTGTGCTTGTGTCAGCTGTGCTTGTGTCTGAGCTGCCGCCGCATCCAGCAAGTAATGATGCCGTCATAACGCCAGCTAAAACCAAAGCCAAGAGTTTTTTGATTTTCATTTTTAAAAATCCTCCCGTTTTTTTATTTATTTCTAATCCTCCGCACTATTGCCTCGGATTGAAACCTGATTGAATTGAAATTTAGCCTTTTACGGAACCAACCGTAAGACCTTTGACAAAATACTTTTGGAAGAACGGATACACTATCATAATAGGTCCGATTACTACCAGCACTGTCGCCATTGTTGATGAGTACTGGGGAATATTTCCTCCCATGGCTGCCCTTGCTGATGCGGGAACGTTGGAGTTATTCAATAAGAACTCAATACTCTTCTGAATGTTTACAAGCAGAAGCTGCAGCGGTTTCTTATTGTCGCTTGTAATATAAAGCAGCGCGTTCTGCCAGTCATTCCAGTATGCCGTAGCCATCATGAAGCCTACTGCTGCAAGTGAAGGCTTCAAAAGCGGCAGCGTAATCTGGAAGAAGGTCCGGTACTCGCCGGCACCGTCAATCTTAGCCGCTTCCATCAATTCATTCGGAATGCTGTTCGCTATGTAGGTTCTTAAAATAATAACATTCATGGTAGATACGCAAAGCGGCAGAATCAATAACCACAAGCTGTCTTTTAAACCATACCACGTTGTAAAGATAATATATCCGGAAAGCGTACCTCCGTTAAACAGCATAGGAATCAACAGGTATATGGACAAAAACTTGGATAACCGGAAATCCTTTCTGCTGATGGAATAAGCAAACATACTCATAACAAGCAGGCCCAGGAATGTTCCGAATACCGTAACAAAAATCGTTACTCCATAAGAAGTTAAAAGCTGGGATCCATATCTCAATACGGAATTCACGCCGGCCATGGACCATTTTTCCGGGAAAAAGCTGAAACCATTCTGGGTAATGGATTTTTCATCGGAAAAAGCCGCAATAAATACCAGCAAAACCGGCAGTCCACAAAACAATGTATATAATAGAAGGAAAAAGCCGAGTATGTATTGTCCTAAACCTTTTTTTTCTTTTTTAGATGGCGCCAAATCGGCAGCATTACCTTTTCTTTTACTCATCTTTCAATCTCCTCTCAAATCAGAACAACGCGTCATCCGGTGAAACCTTGCGGACTAAACCATTGGCAAGCAGCATCAGTAAAAGCCCCACGACAGACTGGAAAAAGCTTGTCGCAGAAACAAATCCGAAGTTTGAATTCTTAAAGATAGCATTTAACACATAGGAATCAATAACCTGCGTAGTTGAATAAAGCACTCCGCTGTTTCTTGTTACCTGATAGAACAAACCGGTATCGGATCTCATAATATTTCCGACAGAGAGAAGCAGCATAACCGTAATCATGGGAATCAGGGACGGCAGCGTAATATGCCAGATCTGCCTCCATTTATTTGCCCCGTCAATCTGGGCAGCCTCGTAAAGCTCCGTATCAATACCGGCCAGCACTGACATATAAAGAACCGAACCGTAGCCCACGCTGTTCCATACTTTTACAACAGTCAAGATGAGAGGCCACCAGGAAGCCGTTGAATAGAATCTTATTCCTACATTAAATGTATTATTTAAAATACCTGTATCTGTACTGATGAACGCATATACAATAAACTGAACTGCAGCATAGGAAATAAATACGGGAATAATCATAATAGTCTGCATTACCTTGGCCGCTTTCTTAAACACGAACTGGTCAATGGCAATTGCAAGAACCACATTCAAAAACGTTCCGAGTCCCGTAAAAATAATATAATACATAATTGTATTTCTCGTCATCGTAACAAAGGTGTCCTTTGACGCCAGCAGGAACTTAAAATTGTCCACTCCGTTCCACGGGCTTCCCCAAATACCTTTCGAAAAGTCAAAGCTCTTAAATGCCACTACAAGACCGGTCATGGGAACATACATGATAAAAAACAGGATCAAAAAGGCAGGTAATGCCATGATTACATGCGCCCTGTGTTTCCACGTATTTTCTAAAAAGCTCTTCATACTACAATCTCTCCTTTTTTAATTTATAACCGCTTAAGCATGCCAGCATCCTGCATGCAACAGTTCAATTAATAATTTCGGCAACCGAACCGCCTTCAAAAATTCTTCCCTCAACAACTATCTGTTCTGTCAGAGTTGTTTTGGGATTTTCTATCAGGCTGATAAGCTTTTCCGCCGCCCGTCTGCCAAGGCTTCTGGTATCCTGAATCACCGTTGTCAGTTTTGGTTCAAAATTTATGGCTATCTGAATTCCGTCATAACCGGCAATGGAAATGTCATCCGGAATTCTCAGCCCCCGTTCATGTATGGCGTTAATTCCGCCAAAGCACGCAAAATCATCCGGATATAAAATACAGGTCGGCGGATTCTTAAGACTGAGAAGCTCCCTGGTCTTCAGATATGCTTTTTGCGTATCACGATATTGGGCTTCCCATATATATTCCGGCGGTACTGATATATCCAGCGTTTCACAGGTCTTATAAAAAGAAGAAAGCCGGCTTCTGGTAACCGCCGAATCCGCTCCATGAATATATGCTATCTTACGATGTCCCCTTTTATATATGTACTGAACGAGATCCCTCATTCCTTTTACATTGTCCGAAAGGACTGCGCTCTTGTCATTAAAAATATAATCTATTGTCACTACCGGGATATTACTTCTGACCAATTCTTCCACTTCAGGGTCATTAAAATTCACACACGCAATAACAACTCCATCGAACCTCCGATACCTGCTGTGCTCCAGATATGACATTCTGCCGGGTCTTGTTTTACAGCAGTTAATAAAAGTAATATCATAGCTCTTCTGCTCTGCGAAACATTTAAAGCTGTCAAGCACATTCGCAAAATAATCATGAGTCAGCCCGCTCTGGCTGTCATCCACACACAACACGCCAAGACTGTAAGTCCGGTTTGTCTTTAATGCTTTGGCAGCCGAATCAGGAAAATATCCAATCTCCTTAGCCACCTGGCGGATCCGCTCCTTTGTTTCTTCTCCAATATCCTTATGATTATTCAACGCCTTACTGACAGTTGCTATTGATACACCGCAAGCCATCGAAATATCTTTCATCGATGCCATCGTTTCCCCTCCCCTGTGACAGATATCCGGGCTATTCAATTATTTCATCCAAACATCTGCTACAGATGAGTCATACTGCGAAAACGTACTTAATCGTTTTCGTGTTTTAAATATATAACATTTTTTATACATTTGCAATAGATTTTTAAAATTTTTTCGTCATATTTTACTGTTTTAGCAAACTTCCACAGTTTTTTACCCATTTTTGTATTTTTTCATAGTTTCAGTTATCTAAATAAAGCAATTTATATAATTAGATTGCACAATTTTATTATTGCAATAGCCGGATAATTTAGGTATAATTCATGCTATAGTATTAACTTAATCGTTTTCTGAAAAGGAGAAGAAGCTATGAAATTTGGTTATTTTGATGATGCGGACCGCGAGTACGTAATCACCACCCCTAAAACACCGCTTCCCTGGATCAACTATCTTGGCTGCAACGACTTTTTCAGCCTGATATCCAATACCTGCGGCGGTTATTCCTTTTATAAGGATGCAAAATTATTAAGACTTACCCGTTATCGCTACAATGATGTTCCTGCAGACATTAACGGTAAATACATTTACATCAAGGATGGCGATACTATCTGGAATCCCGGATGGCAGCCTGTTAAAACAGAGCTTGACTCCTATGAATGCCGTCACGGCATCGGCTACAGCCGTTTTACTTCTTCCAAAAATAACATACAGGCTTCCGTTCTTACTTTCGTTCCCATGAATGATACCTGCGAAATAAGCCAGTTAAAAATTACAAATAATTCCCCTGAAGCTAAAACGCTTTCTGTTTTTTCTTATGTTGAATGGTGTCTGTGGAATGCAGATGATGACAGCAGAAACTTCCAGAGAAATTACAGCACAGGTGAAGTTGAAGTGATTGATTCCACCATCTTCCACAAAACAGAATACAGGGAACGCCGTAATCATTATGCAATCTACTCCGTAAATGCAAGGATTGATGGTTTTGACACTATCCGCGATGCATTTCTGGGCTCTTACAGAGGTGCCGGTGAACCTGAAGCTGTTGAAAAGGGTGCCTGCACAAACTCCATGGCAAGCGGCTGGCAGCCAATCGCTTCCCATCAGATTAACGTAACCTTACAACCCGGTGAAACAAAATCCTATGTATTTGTGCTTGGTTACATAGAAAACCCCGAAGACGACAAGTGGGAATCCTACGGTATCATTAATAAAAAACGCGCTTATGCTATGCTTGATAAATATAAGACCGACGCAGATGTGGACAAGGCCTTTGCAGAGCTTAATGATTATTGGAAGAAGCTTCTTTCCAAATATACTGTTAAATCCTCCAACGATAAGGTTGACCGAATGGTTAATATCTGGAACCAGTATCAGTGTATGGTAACCTTCAATATGTCACGGTCCGCTTCCTATTATGAATCTGGTATCGGCCGCGGTATGGGATTCAGAGATTCCTGCCAGGATTTGCTCGGCTTCGTTCATTTGATTCCCGACAGGGCAAGGGAAAGAATTATTGATATCGCTTCTACCCAGTTTCAGGACGGCAGCGCTTATCATCAGTACCAGCCTCTTACCAAAAAGGGCAACTCCGATATCGGAAGCGGCTTTAATGATGACCCCTTATGGCTCATTGCCGGGACCAGCGCATACGTAAGAGAAACGGGAGATACTACAATTCTTACGGATATGGTGCCCTTCGATAATGATGAATCTGTAGCAGCGCCTTTGATGGATCATCTGAAACGTTCCTTTGATTACATTGTTAATCATAAAGGGCCTCACAATTTACCTTTGATTGGGCGCGCTGACTGGAATGACTGTCTGAATCTGAACTGCTTTTCAGAGCATCCCGGCGAATCCTTCCAGACCTTTGGCCCCAGCGAGGGTCCTGTTGCAGAATCCGTATTCATTGCAGGTATGTTTGTAAAATACGGGGAAGAATATGCACAGCTTTGCGAGCTTATGGGCGATACAGCCGAAGCGGAAAGAGCCCGCAGAGAAGTAAAGATTATGTACGATGCTATCTTAAAGGATGGCTGGGATGGAGAATGGTTTATACGTGCTTATGATGCTTACAGCAACAAAGTCGGTTCCAAAGAATGCGAAGAAGGCCAGATTTATATTGAGCCCCAGGGCTTCTGCGTACTGGCAGGGGTAGGCGTTGAAGAAGGTCTTGCAAAAAAGGCGCTTGATTCCGTTAAGGAAAAGCTGGATACCAAATACGGCGTTATGATTCTGCAGCCCGCTTACACAAGGTATCATGTCGAACTTGGTGAAGTTACCTCTTATCCCCCCGGATATAAGGAAAATGCCGGTATCTTCTGCCACAATAATCCATGGGTTTCCATAGCAGAAACCGTAATCGGCAGAGGCGACAGAGCTTTTGAAATTTATCAGAAGACCTGTCCTGCCTATGTGGAGGAAATCAGTGAAATCCACAGAACAGAGCCTTATGTATATTCACAGATGGTAGCCGGACGTGACGCCAAATTCTATGGCGAGGCCAAGAACAGCTGGCTTACCGGTACTGCTGCATGGACCTTTGTCAATATATCACAGTATATCTTAGGCGTATATCCTACCCATACAGGATTAAGCATCAATCCCTGTGTACCGAAAGGCTTTGGTGATTTTGAACTGACAAGAAAGTTCAGGGAAGGAACCTACAACATCAGGGTTGTAAATCCTGATAATGTTGAAAAGGGAATTAAGAGCATTACCGTAGACGGAACAGCCGTGGAAGGATGCATAATTCCTTATGTAAAGGGAAAAGAAAGCTACGATGTTGTTGTAACAATGGGTTAAACAATAGAAAGCACGCTTCGCGAACTTTCTATTGTCATGAATAATTTAAGGGATTGGCATTCGCCAATCCCTTTTTTATAAGCAATTGTTCTGTTTTATGAGCAATTGTTCTATTTTAATTCGAGAACATAATTCACGGCAGGCTGCATCTGCAGGGTTACTCTGTGATTTACTGCAGGAAATACAATTCCGCTTATCATATCCTTCACTTCAGAAATCCCTTCTGCAAACTCTAATGTTATGCTTTCGACATAATCCAGGTCAGAACGTACAATTATCGTATTGTTATCATATACAAACAGCTGTACTTTAGAGGGAGCTTCCAGTGAAATCGGCATTTCCTTTGTAAACAGCTTTCTGATTACATTAAGCACCTGCGCCGGATAATGATACATATCACCCATATTGTCAGGTATTGTAATAATGCTGATTTGTCCCTTTCCATAGCTGCAGCGCAGCACAATCGGGAAGTTGCAGTCCGTTCCATAGGCCGCTGCCAGTTCCCAGATGTCATTGGTACAGTAATCAAGCTGAGGGATCAGAATGCCGGCATCACCCATGTATTTGCCGCTGACACACACGCCGTTATTCTTCGTATCGGCGTATTCGCTTACAAGAGCCTTTCTTGAAGAATATTTTACATTGGCAAATTCTTCAAATTCCCTGCCCAGCTTTCTTACAAATCCGCTTGTTACAATAACATCCGCTCCGTCAAGCAGACTCTTTTTCATCTTTTCTGCAATTGCGCTGTCATCCGCAGCGCCCTCAGTCAGGAAAATAACCTTTTCCTTTTCAGGATAGTCAATATACGCCTCAAGCGGAACACCGCACATTCCCAGATAATTATGAAGATTATCTTCTCCTCTGGCATTTCCCGGCCTGTAGGCTGCAGCGCCAACCGGATTCCCTAATTTCCCAAGATAACCGTCCACCTCTTCAAACAGCTGTCCCAATGCCGGTGGAAAAGTCCGATAAGCAGGGTCGTCAATCAGGGAACTCAGGCAGAATAAGGTTACTTCTTTTGCCTTTCCAAACAATGTCAGATATCCCTGTTCCAGGTAAGAAGTCAGATTATAGGTACACTCATAAGGGTCAAACCAGCCTCCCAGATTCCTGCCCGGTGCGGCGCTCTCCAGATAGCGCATAATAAAGTAGCTTAAATATTTGGGCAGATGCTGCTGCGCATAAGTGGGATTTCTGGTTTCCGTACCGGTATAAATAGAGTCAAACAGCGCAGGCTCCATGACCAAATCATAGCCTGTTTCATTATAATCCTCATACCACTGGGGATACTTTACAATTACATTAATATCAGGATTAATTTCTTTAGCCGTTTTCATGACAATTTCTTCCGTAATCCACTTTTTCTGCTCCAAACGGAACTGCGACCAGCTGCGGCTGCCTTTCTTTTTCACACATTCCTCACAACGGCAGTTAAGGAAATAGAAATCATCAAAAATAAATTCATCAAAAACCTCTGCGTTCAGGGCTACAGCCTTCTTTAAAATTTCCTGACCCTTTTCTCTTGAATAGCACAGAGATACATATCCTTCATTGTTGCTGTCATCACAGGTGGTAATACCACCTGAAGTGGCGATCCCTTTGCTTTCAAAGTAGGATTTTACCTTAAGAAGCTGCTCCTTATCGCACCATTCCATACCCCGGTAGCATTCCAGATAAGCGCGGCCGATTTTCACATTGCCGTAAAGCAGCCTGAATTTCTTATCAAAATCTTCAAAATCAGTGATACTGTTAACATCGGCAGCCGGACAATAAACACTGACGTTAAAATTCTGATAACTCATTTTATTCATTCTTTCTGCAATACTCTTGTTTCTTATTCTTTCCATATAGTACCCTCCAATACATAATATATAGCCTGCTGTCCGGCACTGCTGCGCAGTGCATACCGTAACGTTATAGGAAAAGGATACCATCGCTTCATGCTGATTACTATGATACTTCCACTCATTTTTAGTACAATTCTATTTTCTTTCCAGCCGGGGCTTCTTCTTACATAAGGGGCGCAACCAGCTTAAATACAACGCCTATGATTTTCTGATAAATCGGAATATCCTTATAGTATTCCATGGTTACTTCCTTACATTTCTGCAGGGTATTTTGGAAATCCTCCTCCACTTTTCCTACTACCTTATTGTCATAGAAATAGGCCCCGCATTCAAAATGATGATAAAAGCTTCTGTAATCCAGATTAATCGTTCCCACCGTTGCACTGATATCATCCGATACAAAGGCTTTGGCATGAACAAAGCCGGGCGTATACTCATATATGTGTATTCCCGCCGCTAAAAGTTCAGGATAATAGGTTCTGGCTATATAATACACAATTTTTTTATCAGGAATATGCGGAAGAATCATGCTTACCTCCACTCCCCTCTCGGCAGCAAAGCGCATACTGTCAAGAAATTCTCTTTCCACAATAAAATACGGCGTCATAATATGCACATATTTCACCGAACTGTTTATAATGGACTGATATACGGTCTTTGCCACCTCCTGCTTCATAGTGGGCGTTTCTCCATAGGGAATTACAAAGCCATCATGATAAAGCGGCACTTCACATTCTATATCCTTCAAATATCTTTCATATTCTTCACTTCCCTTTTCAGATACATTCCACATCTGAAGGAACATGACTGTAAAGCTTCTGACTGCATCTCCCGTTATTTTTACTGCTACATCCTTCCAATGGCCATAAACTACCGTTTTATTAATATATTCATCTGCAAGATTTACTCCTCCGGTAAATGCAACATTTCCGTCAATTACAACTATTTTTCTATGATCTCTGTTATTCTGGTTCGTAGAAAGAAAGGGCATAATGGGCGCAAACATTTTAGCCTTGATTCCATATTTTCGGAGTTCTTCAGGATACTTATAAGGCAGTTTTAAAATAGAGCACATCCCGTCATACATAACACGGACTTCCACTCCTTCTTTTACCTTTTCCTTTAATATATCAAGAACCGCGTTCCACATAATGCCGCGTTCCACAATAAAGTATTCAAGAAAAATATATTTCTTTGCCTTCCGCAATTCCACCAGCAGCTCCGCAAATTTATCCTCTCCGATGGGGTAATAAACCGCTGTGGAATTATGATAGGCGGGATATCCTGCTTCCTGCTCCATATACCGTGTAAAGCCTCTGAAATATTCCGGGCACTTGTCAATTTCCTTCTGAGTTTCCCCACTGGTATAAAGCAGTCCTTTCGTTTCTTTCATCCGGATACCCATCTTTTTCTTCAAGCCGATGCCGCCTGCATTAGAAATCACAAAAAGATAAATCAATGCTCCCAATACGGGGAATACACAGATTGGAATAATCCAACTGAGTTTAAATTCCGTCGGTTCATCGCGGTTAATGATATAAACAATCAGCAGCGCTCCTAAAAGGCTCATACCTTCCCAAATATAATGCAGATAATTTCCAAGCCATGTGAAACTGCTGAATAATACCAGAATCTGTAAAAGAATCATCAGTATTATAATTAAAGTCCGGCTGAAAATAATTTTAAATGCACAATCTATAAAGCGTTTCATATGCTTTGCCCTTCTTCCTGTGCTTTTGCACGTCTGTTCTTTTATCCGAAACACTAAATAACCTTCAAAGTATGCAGAATTTCCTCAAAGCATACTCCGTTTTTTCTGTCTATTCCCATCTCTATTGATTTTACCATGCTTTTTCTGACAAAATCAGAAGCTTTTTTTACAGATTGCTGAAAAGGGACCTCATTAACGGCATCTGAGGCGACAATGGCGGCAAACAAATCTCCTGTGCCGCATCTTTCATCGCCCACACGGTGAGTCTTAATAATCCTGACAGCCTCGCCCTTTTCATATACAAAATTGGCAATATATTCTCCCTGGGGAATACCTGTAATTACAATTTTTTCAGGACCCATGCCGCTTAATTTTTCTGCCATGGCAAGCAGTTCCGCCCTTTTCCAGCCTGAATTTCTGTAAGGGGTATCTGTAAGCTTGCAGCTTTCGGTTAAATTCGGGGTGATAATATCCGCAAGTGAAACAAGCCGCCGCATTTCCATGCACATTTCCTCTGTATAGGTTCCTGCAATTTCCCCATGATCTCCCATTACCGGATCAATGATTACTTTAGTCTTTTCACCGCCAAACAGCCTGATAAACTCCTCCACAATTCCTATCTGTGCTTTGGAACCGAGGAATCCCGACATGATACCGTCAAAATGAAGATTCAATTTCTTCCACATAGCAATATATTCCGGAAGCCTGTCCGAATAATCATCAAAAAAATATTCTTCATATCCCGTATGATTGGACAAAATGGAAGTAGGTACCGGACAGCATTGAATTTTCATATGGGAAATCACCGGTATGGCAACTGTAAGGGCGCATCTCCCATACCCCGATAAGTCATTGATTGCCGCAATTTTTTTCTGTATAACCGGCGCCTTATTTTCTTCCATAATCAATCTCACCCATTCTAAAATTATACTGATACACAAAAAGCCCTGTAGATTCTACAGGGCTCATACATAAACGTGCGTTAGAGGATTCGAACCCCCGACCTTTTGGTCCGTAGCCAAACGCTCTATCCAGCTGAGCTAAACGCACACTTCGTTACGAGTATCGCAACAAAAAATATTTTAGTATAGACTCCCTCTTTTGTCAAGGGGTACAAAAAAAATCTCTGTTGATTATCGATAGTAAGGTATGCCGCCACAGCACAAGCCTCCGCCTCCGCAGCAGAGATTGCATAAAAGGTTTGCAATGCACAGCTTCATACATAAGCCGTTTCCAATGGAATTAGGCTGTCCGTAGGTATACTGTCTTTGCCTGTACCAGCTTCCCCCATTTTCAAACTGAAATACCAGATTGGCATAATCGCTGTTATCCGGCTCCAACGAAGCTGCTCTTCTGGCATGCTCCAAAGCCGAAACCTGATTACCCAGTCCCGCATGAGCCAGGGCGCTATAATAATACCATCTGGCATTTCTGCCGCTTTCCGGCATGTTATCCAAAACAGTTCTTGCTTCTTTATAATAACCATTGCGCACATAATTGCCTGCTGCACGAAGGTAATTATCTTCTTCATATCCTGTGGAATTGCCGCCGTTTCCATAAGCGCCGCCAAAACCCCAAAACCCACCGTAGGAGCTTCCTCCTGAATTACCGTAGCCTCCATTTCCGTAGCTGCCTTCCTGATAACGGTAGCCTTCTGTCCGTTCCTTCATAATCTGCTGATAAGCCTGCTGGATTTCTTTAAACATCTCCTCGGCCTGATCTTTATTGGGATTATTGATGTTGGCATCAGGATGATATTTTCTGCTGAGCGCTTTATATGCTTTTTTGATTTCCTCCTCTGAAGCGTTCCTGCTCACGCCGAGAACCTGATATGGGTCACGCATGTTCTTCCCTGCCTTCTCTCTTTTTCCTTACCAATTCATAACGGTACCAGACGCCGGAATACAGAATATTCCTCAATATTTCCACATTTTCAATCACCGGCAGCTTTTCAAACTCTTTGCAGCAGCCCGCCATCATCATCGTGAGTATCGTCTTGGTTTCTTCATCAAAATCGGGGTCCTCATATTTTTTCTTTAAAGGATTATATCTGCCCTTTTTTATATCCTCTTCAATATCTTCATAAGCATCTAAAAGATAGATATATTTTCCCAGATAATTTCCAATGGTACGAAGACTCTCTTCCCATTCATCTTTTTTCACTGCAAAGATTTCTCCCATAATTTCGCCGAAAAGTCCTGTCATTCTGTCAATATCATCATTCTGTCTTCTCTCTTCAACAGAAAGTTCCCTCATCAGAGAATCAATTTTCCTTATCTTTTCGCTGTAATCCGAGCAAAGTCTGCGGTAAGCTCCCTTCATCAGTTTTCCATAAGCAAGCTTTAATACTTTTTTATCGTCCTTCCAATCATCCTGACACTTATAATAGGTAAAAAGTACATTCATATCAGCGCCGTAATCCGTACACAAATTCCGTCTGACAGTCTGATTTTCAAACGGATGAGCAATACATTTTGTCACGCTTTCTCTCGTTTCCGGCTCATAAAGGCTGGAAAGCAGCATGACCAGAAAGGTCATATCGTAAGCAAGGCTGATTTGTCCAAGCGCACCATATCTTTCCTTTAAAGAACGGCAAAGTCCGCAGTAATAGGAATGATAGATGTCAAATTCTTTAAATTTCATATCTCCTTTATTAATAATAATATATCCGAACATTCCGCTTCTCCCATACTAACTTCTCTTAATAAAGGTCTGACTGCATTTCGGGCATCTGATTTCAATTTTTCCTTTCCCTCTCGGAATCCTGATTTTCTGTCTGCAGGAAGGACATTTATAAATATGATGCGTTTTTCTTTGATGCATATCTCTTTTTAAAGTCGAAAAATACCGTTTTACTTTATACTCACACTGCATGTATTTGTTATTTTCCAGACTTCTCTTATAAATATTTCTGGAAAACATCCTGAAATAAGCGTATATCAGGCAAGCAAGCCCAAGCAGATATCCAAAAGGAATCCGGAACATGGAAAGAGCAAAAAAGATAAGCGCCAGTATCATCAAAAAGCGGTTGAACCGGTCATTCCCATAGCGTCCCATCATAAAGCGGTATAATTTTTCTTTCATGCAAGCCACACCTTTCAGATTTCATTATCACTATTTGCATTATCAATAATCAATAAAATAATCCTACTCCTCTTAAAGCTATAAATCAATTAAGCCAATATAAAGGAATATAAAGAATTTCTAAAATACAAATGGAAATGCAGGCATTTCCGCCTGTCTTGTGCCTTCGCGCAAAAAAAGACATATTCTCCGCGAATACGTCTTTCAGCTGTTTTTATCATTTAAACCGTTATCCCTACTGTTCAGATTCATCATCCTGCTCAGCTGCCACTGCCGAAACCACGGAAGATACCACTGCAATTACAACTGCAATAAGAATAATTAAAAGTCCCCCTGCCAATAAAAAGAATTCCATCTTATTACTTCCTTTCTTTTCTTTAAGCGCTTACCTGATAAATATTTTACATGAACTTGTCTTCTTTTTCAACTGCTAAATGCCGGAAGGTGGTAACAGTTCAGCCATGCAGAAACAATTGTACAATATGACCGTGAGAGCTTGCCCGCTAAGGGCATATTGCACAATTGCTTCTATAGGGCGCACGCCCGACATGAAATAAGTTGGCGGTTTATACTTACATTTGGGGGTGGAAATGTACATTCCGCCAACTTATGAATGGTATGGCTGAACTGTTACGGAAAATGTCCCCCTTCCCATAAGCCTCAGCGGAAGTTCCATGCCATTGCTCTCAAGAAGCGTTTTATCCGTAAGAATATCCTTCGCCAGTCCATCCCTGATAACGCTTCCATGATTCAGCAAAATTACTCTGCTACAGGTATCCATAATAAAATCCAAATCATGAGAAGCAATTATCTTCAGCTGCTGAAAACTGTTCAATATATGAATCAGATTTCTTCTGTTTTTAGGGTCTAACGCCACACTTGGCTCATCCATTAAAATGATATCCGGCGTCATGGACAGGATTGTGGCTATCGATGCCAGTTTCTTTTCTCCTCCGGAAAGCTTATAGGTATGCTTATTCTTTAAATGAGAAATATGCACCGCGTCCAATGCCTTATTCACTCTGTTTTCCACCTCTTCTTTTGAAAAACCGTAGCTCTGCGGCGCAAAGGCCACGTCATCATAAACGGTAGACATAAAAAGCTGGCTGTCGGAGTCCTGGAATACATATCCGACTTTTTCCCTTACTTTGGGCAGCGTCCTCTTTTCTACAGGGATCCCCTCTATGCTGATTTTTCCTTCAAAATTAGTGTAAAGCCCCACAAGCAGCTTTAAAAGAGTGGATTTTCCCACACCGTTGGCGCCAATAATTCCCACAGACTCGCCTTCCTTAAAAGTAAGATTCATATCTCTGAGTATTTCCTGATTCTTTTCATATCCAAAGCTGACTTCTGACATTACAACATGAATACGGCTCATAACTGCCCACCTTCCGCCTCTTGCGGCTTCCTGTCCCAATATTTTATTTTACCAAAAAGCTTCCCGCTATCTCTATCAGCGGCACTATCCTTAAAAGCAAAAGCGCCCCACTCCATAACAGAAGCCAGAGATAATCCCCAGTCCCCGCTTTTTGCTCCGACGCATATTGAAATGTCTTTTTTCCGCTGCTGTCAAAGCCGCGAAGACACATGCTTTCATATACTGTTTCCGCACGGTCCATGCTTCTTAGGAGGAGTATTCCCACAAGAGGACCCCAGGCTTTCATTTGCACGCCCTTCTGGCCTGGCGCCCTTAATGCATACGCCTGCATTACCCGGTTTGTTTCCCTGAGTAAAAGAGAAATATATCTGTATATCAATAAAAACATGGTTATCAAAACGGACGGCATATGAAGTCTTTTGAGCGCCCTGCATATTTTTTCAATACTTGTAGACACAATCAGAAGATAGCCCGCAAGCACCACAAAAAAACCTTTCAAAATAAGGGTCGCCATGGAAACTGCTCCGCCCCTTATCTGCCATTCACCCAAAGCTCCGATAATATTTTTATCCATAAAAGGATTGGCAATTCCCACAAGCACCAAAAAAGGCAGAATCACTCTGATTCTTCTTATACACTGCCTGAATGGTATCTCATAAATAAGAAACATCACAAGCGGATAAATTCCCATGCCAAGCAGCCCGAAAATATCATACTTATGAAACGACACTGTAAGCAGAATATACCATACCGTAAGAAGGATTTTAAAAAGAGCAGGCAGATTGTTAAGCCTGCCGCATCCTGCCGCCTGTTCTTCCAGCAGATTCATTTCATAAACGGCATTTTCAAGCTTATTCATGATTCGTTCCTTTTTTTGAAAAACTTAAAAAGATAACAGCTGCCCACGCAGACAGCTGCAACCGCCAGGGCGCCTATGATACCGGAAAAGGAAGTTCCCACTGCCGTTTCCGAATTGTGAAAAGCATAATCCGGCAACAGTGCCGTCCGCTCCTGAACAGCTGCTGCCCTGCCGTAAATTCCCTCTCCGGCTTCCAGCTCCGGTTCACCCGTTACTTTTTCTATTGACCATTCCAGTCCATCAGGTGCGGAGGATGCCGCCAAGGATAATCCGCCGCCGGCTAACACCGTAATCACCGCCAGTATTACAATGGTTTTCTTCCGTGTTAACCTGCCTTCTTTCTTATCCGTTTCTGTAACACCCCATAACATCTCCGGCCTTGCTTCATAAATAAAGCAAAGCACTGCGGCAGTTATCAGTCCTTCCACGAAACCGATCGCCAGGTGAATGGGCTGCATAAATCCTGCGAATACCGAAAAAGGCAGTTCCGTAATGCCTGAGGCAAGAGTTTCCAGAACAACGGAAAATGCACCAAGCTGCAAAGTGATTACGCATCCCAGGACGGACGCTGTCATTATCTTCGTCTTTGATGCGCCGCCCTTCATCACATTTTTCCAAATCAGCATTGAACCCAGAAAACAGCCGTAAAATGCCATATTCCATATATTACAGCCGAGGGCAAGTATACCGCCGTCGGCAAACAGGAGGCACTGGATAAGCAGCACTCCTATCATTGTCAAAAATCCCGCATAAGGCCCAAGTAGGGCAGACAGCATCATGCCGCCGCACAAATGTCCTGAAGAACCCGTCCCCGGAATAGTAAAATTTATCATTTGAGCCGCAAATACAAAAGCCCCCATTACTCCCATAACGGGTATTTTTTTCGCATCATTTTCCAGCTTCACCTTTTTAACAGAATATCCTGCTGCTGCCGCAGAACATAAATACATGGTGCCTGCCACTGCAGGAGCCACCAGCGCATCAGACATGTGCATAACGATAATCCTCCGCTTTCTTTATATTTTTTCCTTTATTTCCCTTATAGACATACCTGTTTCTTCTGCAATTTTCCGCAAATCCTCATATTCCGGCTTTACCTTTTTCACACCGAATCCCATACATTCCTTTATCCGGACGGCTCCGAACTCTGTTTCTTTTTCGTATTCTCTCCGTTCCAGGGTCATTCGGTTATGAACCGTTTCCCGAAGGCCGATTGTAGTCGTATGTTTAAAAAGCAGTTCTGCCATTTTATCCTTATCCTCCGGCCTGCACATAACGGTAAGCAGTATGCCCGGCCTTCCCTTTTTCATCCCAATGGCTGTCGTATATACATCCAGCGCTCCGCTTTGAAGGAGCAGCCCGGCGGCAAATCCCGTTTCCTCCGGCGTCATATCATCCAGATTGCAGCAAAGCTCCGTAATCTGATTTCTTTTATCCTCTGTTTCACCTAATATAGCCCTGACGCAGTTGACTGCCTCAAAATCCTTCTTGCCCATTCCATATCCGATTTTACGAATTACCATTTGAGGCATTTTGGTAAACTCATCAGTAAAATATTTTAAGACAGCGGCTCCGGTGGGCGTGCAGAGTTCCCCTTCAATCCTTCCTGCATAACAGGGAATGCCCTCCAGCAAAAGAGCTGTTGCAGGCGCCGGAACCGGAAGGATTCCGTGAGCGCAGCGGACTTGTCCGAAGCCAACATTGACAGGTGATGTAATAACCTTTTCTATGCCAAGTTCATGCATCAGCATAACGCAGCCCGTTATATCGGCAATGGCATCCATCATCCCCACCTCATGAAAATGTATTTCGGTCACAGCTTTCCCATGCACCTTGCTCTCCGCAAGGGCAATCAGCTGATAAATATTTTTTATGTCGATTTTGATTTCCTCCGGCAGCGCCAGTCCATCTACAATCGCCATAATTTCCTGCATCCCTCTATGCACATGAGAATGCTCATGTGCATGGGAGCTTTCTTGGTCAGGAGGACCATGGTGCTCATGGCTGTGAGCGCTTTCTTGCTCCGGACTGTGATGCTCATGACTGTGAGCGCTTTCTTGCTCAGGACTGTGATGCTCATGGCTGTGAGCGCTTTCTTGCTCAGGACTGTGATGCTCATGGCTGTGAGCGCTTTCTT
>CAZDPE010000017.1:2120-7008 GCA_964507235.1 uncultured Lachnospiraceae bacterium | reverse complement strand
AGCGCTTTCTTGCTCAGGACTGTGATGCTCATGGCTGTGAGCGCTTTCTTGCTCATGTGCATGAATGGCTTCACAGGTTTCTTCCCGGCCTGCAATATCTACCTTTACATGAGTTCCCAATATGCCGCATTTTTCCGCTTTCTGCGCAGTGACCGTTACATGCGGAATCCCGATTTTATTGATTCTTGACAAAAAATTCTCTTTATTGGGATGCAGCTCCAAAAGTGCCGCCATCAGCATGTCACCTGCCGCTCCCATATTGCATTCCAGATATAAAGTCTTCATTTTTATTCTCCATTCCGGAGCGTTAGCGACAAGGGAAAAAATCCTCGAAGGCGGTTTCTCTTCTGCCCTCAGAGCTATTTGTGACGCTCCGGCACAAATAGTTGTGTCTTCCTCTTTTCAATTATCAGTTATAAATGATTAATCATGCTTGCCAGATAGCCTGCCCCGAAACCATTGTCAATATTGACCACGCTGACACCGCTGGCACAGGAATTCAACATGGAAAGCAGCGCCGAAAGGCCTCCGAAATTAGCTCCGTACCCTACGCTGGTGGGCACCGCAATAACCGGACAATCCGCCATTCCGCCAATCACACTGGCAAGAGCGCCTTCCATTCCCGCTATGGCAATAATAACTCTGGCACTCATAATATCTTCCATATGGCTCATAAGCCTGTGGATTCCTGCCACTCCTACATCGTAAAGCCGGACCACTTCATTTCCGTAGACTTCAGCTGTAAGCGCGGCTTCCTCCGCCACCGGAATATCACTGGTTCCCCCTGTTGCCACCACAATTTTTCCTTTGCCATCCTTGGGCGGCAGTTCGCCCACCACTCCAATGCGGGAGGCCTTATCATAATTTAACGGCAGCTCTTCTGCTACAAAATCAGCCGCTTCCCGGGACATTCTGGTAATCAGCACTGTTTTTTCATGCTCCTTTACCATTTCCTTTGCAATGGAAAGTATCTGCTCTTTGGTCTTTCCTGCTCCGTAAATCACTTCGGAAGCTCCTTGCCTGACTCCCCTGTGAGTATCCAGCTTGGCAAATCCCATGTCCTTATAAGGCTCTGTTTTTATCCGGAGCAATGCTTCTTCCGGTTTCACTTTACCTTCCGATACCTGTGTCAAAAGCTCCTGCAATTCCTTTTTATTCATGTAGTATAAAGTTCCTTTCTGTTTATCTTTCCTCTGCAGTTCTGCCGCGGGATAATTTAATATTAAAAAAGTCATGAATCCTGTTCATACTGCGCACTTCAGTACACCCCAGCCTTCATGACTTTCATTGTTTCAAAATATTTATATTTCAATCCTTTTGTTATCTGTAACTCTTATCTTGCGGAACTTCGGTTCCTGATGCAGGCTCCTGCCTGCCATTATGTTAGCAGTATATCATGAACTTCGTTCATGATCGCCATTCGCCGCTCGCTATGAACAGGCTGCGCTTGCTCCAGCTCGCTAACACTCACTATATCATAAACTATGCTGACTTGCAAGACCTTTTTTCATTTCATGCTTATTAAACTTCCAATGTTCAATAAGATATACACCGCTTTTATTTGCTTTCACGTCTGAACTGCACAGGCGTCATGCTGTAGGATTTTTTAAACAATCTGTTAAAATGCTCTACATTTTCATATCCTACAGAAGCCGCAATGCTTTCCACGGTCTGATTGGATTCCTTCAGGAGCGTTCTTGCTTTTTTCATTCTTGCTTTTTTTACGGCTTCCTGGAATGTAATACCTGCATTTTCCTTAATGTATTTAGAAAGATAAGGCTTGGAAAGATTGAAATTTTCTGCCAGCTCATCCAGGGTAACATCCTTATAATGATTTTTCAGGTAATTCATAATATCAACAATGCGTTCTTCCCTGCCCTCTTTAATATTTTCATTCTGGGCGAGCTTATTTCCGGCTGATACTAAAGCCGCAATGGAACTCTTGATAATATCCTCATCAATTCCTACGCCCCAGTACATCTTTCCGTCCTTCATAATGCCTACATAAGCAGCTGCCTTAGAGGAAGAACCTCTGGAAACCGCATGTTCTTCATAAACGGATAATTCATAGCTAATGCCGAAATACAGTTTAATCGCATTGCTGACCGCATCAAGACGCCCGTTACCGGAGGTTTCAATTACTCTTCTTTCTTTATTCTGTTCAATGGTTACTTCCGCAGTTATGCCGCCGTCAATCTGTTTAAAGTGACATTCCGGAACATTGAAAATTTCTCTCTGGTCAATATAGTTATCCTTAAAAATCTGATAAATGTCTGCCGGTGCAAGCTCGCTGTGCTTTCTGTCTGAAACACCTTTCATCAGATAGCCTACTTCTTCCTTCATCTTATCAGGAAGGGACATGCCAAAATTCTGTTTTAAGATAAAGGCAATACCGCCCTTGCCGGACTGGCTGTTAATGCGGATTACATCGGATTCATATTCACGTCCCAAATCCTCAGGGTCAATAGGCAGATAAGGTACATCCCAGCGTCCGCCGCTCTTTCCTTCCTTCCACCACGCCATGCCTTTTGAAATAGCATCCTGATGGGAACCAGAAAAGGCTGTAAATACTAAATCTCCTGCATAAGGAGCCCTCTCATATACCCTCATGCCTGTAAGCAGCTCATAGGTTTCACGGATTTTAGATATATTGGAAAAATCAAGTCCGGATTCCACCCCATGGCAGACCATGTTCATAGCTAAAGTAATGATATCCACATTACCTGTTCTTTCACCGTTTCCAAAGAGCGTTCCTTCTACCCTGTCAGCACCTGCCAGCACGCCAAGCTCAGCATCACTGACGCCGCATCCTCTGTCATTGTGGGGATGCACACTGATAACAACAGAATCTCTGTATTTTAAATTTTTATGGAAATATTCTACCTGAGAAGCAAACACATGAGGCATTGCTATCTGCACTGTGGTAGGTATATTGATAATCGCCTTATTCTCTTTTAAGGGCTGCCATACATCCAACACCGCATTGCACACCTCAAGCGCATAATCCACTTCCGTCCCCGGAAAGCTTTCAGGGCTGTATTCAAAAGTAAAATTACCGTCGGTTTCATCTGCCAGTTTCTTCAGCAGTTTGGCTCCGTCCACAGCAAGCTGCTTCACTTCTTCCCTGCTTTTTCTGAAAACCTGCTCTCTTTGCGCCACAGATGTGGAATTGTAAAGGTGTACAATGGCATGCGGAGCACCCTTTACTGCCTCAAAGGTTCTCTTGATAATATGCTCTCTTGCCTGTGTCAGCACCTGAATGGTAACATCTTCCGGAATCATGTTTCTCTCTATCAAAGCCCGGATAAAATTGTATTCCGTATCGGAGGCTGCAGGGAACCCCACTTCAATTTCTTTAAATCCAATTTCTACCAGCATATTGAAAAACTGCAGTTTTTCCTCCAAATCCATGGGTTCAATCAAAGCCTGATTGCCATCACGTAAATCCACACTGCACCAAATAGGCGCCTTTTCTATTGTATCCTTCCTGACCCAGTCGTAGGTTGTCACCGGGGGCATAAAATAAGATTTTCCATACTTCTTAGCTGCGTTCATTTCTTCTCCTCCATTTTAAATGTTTTTATTTCACAGGAAAGCTGAGCGCTTTCATGCATTAATGTAACAGTCACTTGGCCCGTTGCCCGCGAAAACAATAGAAAGCACGCTTTGCGAACTTTCTATTGTCATGAATGAAAAATCTCTATGAAAATGCTTTCTCACATTTTCATAGAGACGTAAAAGCTTACGCGGTACCACTCTATTTCACGGCATATTCTGCCATGCACTCAACAGACACTGTCATGTCCTCTCCCTTTTACGGCGGAATTTCCGTCTGTGCCTACACAATCACCTGTCCGATATCTGCTTTAACTCTTCCTGCATTTGACCGGTCATCTTCAGCCAGCTGCTCCAAGGTGAGTTCGCTTTCCGCTAATGACTGCCTTGCATCTTCCGGCAGTTCTCTGATTTCCGGCTTCCAGTTACTATTCCTCTTCTTTGCATTTAAAATATTCTGTTTTTGCTCTGCAGGATAAATCTTATCATACTTTCTTGATGTTTACAAGGAGTGATTTTAATCAATTTTATTGATTTATTTTATATTTTACTCTAATACTCCACTGCGTTTTTCAAAAATTCGGCACAGCCGGAAATCTCTTTATCATAATAGCGCAGAGTACGTGCACTTACTCCTGCCAGTTCTGATAGTTTCTTATACTGTATTCTTCCATTTCTTCCTCCTGCTTCAGGGCAAGCTTTTATTGCTGTTTATCACTGCTCTATATACATCCTGCAACTTGACGCAACGTCAAAGTCAATAGCCGGGAGATAAATCCCTTATTTCCGCTGTTTCAAGCTTATCCCTTCCCGTTATCAGCGTCTCAGCTTTTTCCTTTACATCAGGATAACTGCTTGCATAAAACATAAAGCCAATGGCTCCGAACAATATAATTATCAGTAATACCGTAAGCATCCTGCTGACAATCCCCCACATGAAAAATGACAGATTCATCCGCATAAGCTTCAGAAAATCCGTAAAAAAGACGATAATATTAATGAAACTAAAAGCAAGTTGTCCAGGGAGGGATAATCAAAGCATACGGAGATGAAAAGCTTTATAAAGTTCAGGCGGTTATGGTGATACCGCCCCTTCGAAAGATTTCTTCGCAGGAGAAAAAACACCAGTCCAAGCAGAGCGCTTCCAATCTTTTTTCAGAAAATCCTTTCAGAGAGATATTGGAAGATGCATGTAAGAAGGAGCAGCAAAGAGATATTCACATTATTAACAGCGGATATACGAAAAATGCACTTCCTTTTTACAACCTGGTCAGCATGCGGGAATACTGCTGACATTTATCTTAGTAACTGTATCTTAAAAAGGAACCGATAA
>CAZDPE010000017.1:0-2020 GCA_964507235.1 uncultured Lachnospiraceae bacterium | reverse complement strand
ATTTCCGAAAGCTTAAGGGAAGGTACACATTCTGCAATCTCCTCTAACGTCAATTTACCATTTTTCAGCATTCGTCTTGCAGTTTCCATTATTTCTTTTCTGGCTTCTTCTACTGCTTTCTTTTCTGCCTTCTTTGCCGTTTTTACTATAGTTTTTGAAACCTTCCGTCATTTTACTCCTGCAAGCTGCCCACAGATATTAACCAAGTAAGGACAATACTCCCTGATTTGCCTGTGCAAGCATTGTCTGACCGGCCTGTGCAAATATATTGTTGTTGGAATATTTAACCATTTCTGTCGCCATATCTGTATCACGAATCTGGCTTTCTGCTGCGGTTGTATTCTCAACTACGTTATCCAGGTTGTTGATGGTGTGCTCAAGTCTGTTCTGAATTGCACCAAGAGCGGAATGCTGCTTTGATACAGTCTGAATAGCCGCTTTAATAGTTTCGATAGCATCCAATGCATTGAAAAACCAAACGCCAGAAACTATATGCTGATTATCATTGGTTTAAACTCCGCTCTCCGCATCTCAGACATTCTTCATTTAACCTATGGGGACATTTACACTTATCAGATAACAAAACGTTATTTATGTATCGATCAGGATAATAAAGACGAAGTTTTTGAAAAAATACAGCTTTAAAGGGGTATACTATAGTTAACACCCAAACCTGAGCTTTTAAATATGGAGGAAAATAATGAATTTTGGATGCAGCAGCTTTTCATGGGAAACCGAAGACAAAAAACATTTACTCGGCCGGACTTATGACCAATTCGGAGATCTGTGCGGGAACCGCATCACAGCAGTTCCGCGCGCCTTTCATATGAAAACAGAAATTAATGAAGGCAGCAATTCCGTTGTAAAAGTAAAATATGCCTTTCTGGGGATGGCAGTTATGGGGCTTCAGACCCCCGTCATGGTGGATGGAATCAATGAAAAAGGACTAATGGGAGCGCTTCTGAATTATCCTGGCTATGCCGTTTATGACACACAGCTGCACAAAAACTGTCTTAACATTCACCCTGGCTTTTTGGTTGGCTATCTTCTGGGACAGTGCGCTACAATTGAAGAAGCGGTAAAGAAAATTTCATGCATTAATTTGACTAATGAAAAAATATTCAATCAGGAAATGACGGTTCACTATATTTTTTCCGATACTACCGGAGAAACCATTATTATCGAACCGGATGCAGAGGGTATCCATATTCACCGCAATACGCTGGGAATTATGACAAACAGTCCTGATTATCTGTGGCAGCGTACCAATCTGCGGAATTATGTGCCGGTAACTAATATTCATATGCCTCCCCATACCATCATAAACACGGAATTTTCCAGCTTTGGCCGCGGAACCGGCGGCAGCTTCGGCCTTCCCGGGGACTATTCATCCAGTTCCCGTTTTGTAAGGCTTGCAATGATGAAGAATTTTGCCGTAAAAGGGAAAAATGAAATTGACGGCATTACAAAAATGTTCCATAATTTTGCGCCTGTGGATATTCCTGAGGGAATTCTGAAAGCAGATAAAGAAAAAGATTCTTACCACCAAACGTTGTGTATCAGCGCTATGTGTGCCGAAAGTCTTACCTATTACTTTTCCACTGCGGTCAACAGACGAATCTCTGCCATCCGGCTGGAAAAGGAACTAGGAAATACTGATATTAAATTTTTTAATTTACCGGAAAAACAGGATATTTCTTACCTGAACTAATATTAAAATAATTTGTAAAAAAATTTGATTTACCTCTAAAGTATTCAAAAATTATTCCGCTAATAATAGCAGATAATAAAATACAGTATTTTTGAAAAAGGAACCGGATAATCCGATTCCTTTTTCCACAATTTACTTTAAATCAGATACAAAACGCGGCATAGAGAGGAACCGTCTTTTTCCCGTCCTCAAAGCCAAAGTTCTTTGCAGAAATCTTGATGGCATAGTCGGGCTTATAGGTTTCCATATAGACTTTTAAGCTCTTGGCTCTGGTGTTGTCGGCAGATTTGACCTCAATGGGTATCAGCC
>CAZDPE010000016.1:30507-31959 GCA_964507235.1 uncultured Lachnospiraceae bacterium | reverse complement strand
GAACCAATGACGAAAGCTATTATTCAGAGATATGGATTCCGATTAAGAAAACAGCACAATAAAATGAGCAGATTCAAAAGCCTGCTGAAGGAGAGTGTGACAGATGATGTTGGTAAATCCGATAGCATCTGTGTAACTGCATCGTGACAATTTTGTAGCTTGGAAGCGGTGGTTTGATATGAATATGTCTGGTATAATCGCAGTAAGAAAATCGGAGGTGTTTTTCGTGGAATTAAAGGATAAATTACAACTTTTGAGAAAGTATAATGGTTATTCACAGGAACAACTTGCAGATAAGCTTGGCATTGCCCGTCAGACCATTAGCAAATGGGAAACGGGACAGGCTGTTCCTGAATTAAATGGTTTGATTTCATTGAGTAATCTTTACGGAGTAACTATAGATTGTATTGTTAAAGGTAATGATGAATGCAATATTTCTTTGTGCAGAAATGCAAGTATGAATATAAATGAGATTACGGAGTTTCTTCTTGCAGCAAAAAAGAATACATATGCTGCAGAAGATAACAAAGTAGATGCCTGCAGAATAAATTCCCATGATTTCTGTTATGAGGATAAAGGAGGATATACCTATCTTGATTCCTATTTGGGCGGAGAATGCTTTGCAGGCGAGGAGGCTGTATGGTTGCATAATATGCCGGTTTGGAGAATGAATTATGCTGGACGTGTAATCGGAAAAAGCTTTAATGGTGATTTTTTGAAAGAAGCGCTTAAGAAAGTTCCGGAAGATTTGCCATTCCGTGGACCGGAGATTTATACCAAAGGAAGCTACTGTTATCACTGCAAGGTGAATGGCGAATTTGTATGGTTTCAAGGATATGAAGAAATATTTTATATGAATGAAAAAATATATGAGTGCTATTTTCACGGAGGAGCTATTCGATAATGAATATAATTGAAAAGGAAATTGAGTCAAAGGATTATCTGACAAAATCAAATCTTCCTGCCAGTGATTATGTAATTAATCCATATGTGGGCTGTCCGCATGGCTGTAAATACTGTTATGCCGGTTTTATGAAAAGATTTACAGGGCACAGTGAAAAATGGGGAGCTTTTATAGATATCAAAAGATGTTCAAAGCCGATAAGTAAAAAGAAATTAAAAGGGAAGACGGTTTTTCTTTCATCTGTTACAGATTGTTATAATCCTTATGAGGAAAAGTACTGCATAACACAAAGCATATTAAAGCAGCTTTTGGATATTGAATGCAGGGTTAGCATCTCAACAAAGTCATCGCTGATTCTGAGGGATGCAGAATTGCTAAAGCAATTCAGGGATGTATCGGTAGCTATGTCTGTTAATACATTGGATGAAAGTTTTAAGAGTGATATGGATAATGCAAGCAGTATAGAAGCTCGGTTAAATGCGCTAAAAGTATTACATGAAAACGGAATCCATACCGTTTTGTTTATGTCACCGATATTTCCTGAAATA
>CAZDPE010000016.1:0-30497 GCA_964507235.1 uncultured Lachnospiraceae bacterium | reverse complement strand
AACCGATTATAAAGAAATTATAGAAGAGAGCAGGAGGTTTATTGATGAATATTGGTTTGAAAATCTGAATCTTAGAGGGGAATACAAAGCTAAAATTCTGAAATTTATTAGCGAAAAGTATCCGCAGCATATGGATTTGTATAAACAGATTTATGTATATGGAAATCAAGACTATTGGGATGGATCAGCAGCAGAGATTGAAGGATATTGTGCAAAAAATTCTATTATGCATACAAATTTTTTTTATCATGAAAAACTTGTGGCACAGAAGAAGTGCAGATGAAAGTATTAAAGCCGGGAAACTAATTCTGGCTTTGTGTTCATGACAATAGAAAGTTCGTAAAGCGTGCTTTCTATTGTCATGAATAAAAAGGTTCTCTATTGAACAGAGAACCCTTTTGCTTTTAAATATTCCTCTACCTCGAAGATTTCATCGGTATGCAGAATCAGTACCGGTTTTCCGGTATCTCTGTTGAAACACAGATAAATATAATCTACGCTGATGTTTCCTTCAGATAAACTGATTAGCAGATGATTAAGGCTTCCGATTTTATCCTCCATCTCAACACCGAGAATATCGTTAGACCGGCAAAGATAGCCTTTTCCGGTCAGCGCCTTTAAGGCTTTTTCCGTATCCGAAACTATCATTCTTACAATACCGTATTCGGCGCTGTCATTAGTTACAGAGCCCAATATATTAATGTCTTCTTCTTGAAGGATTCCGGTAATTGCCTGAAAAGCTCCTTTTTGATTTTCCGCAAAAATTGAAACTTGTTTTAACATATAGTTCACCTCTGATGTATTAGTAAAAATGCATTGGAAAGCATCTTTTTTTATGTTAACATATATCCTCCCGTATTTCAAAAAATTCTTTTTTTTTTCACGGAAGCAAAGCAGTTTGTCATTGCGGGAGAAAGACATATTTGGTATGATATTAACTATAAGAAGTAAAATAAAAATACGGGTTATGGCAGACGCGCGGGGATGAAGGGGAAACTATGAATAAAAAAATAATTCTTATGATTGATGATGTGCAGTTGAATCATGAAGCTGCCAGAGCTGTTTTGGAAGATACATATGAACTGTATGAGGCACTGTCAGCAATAGAAGCCTTTGATATTCTAGAGAGAATAAAGCCCGATTTGATTCTGCTGGATATCGTAAGGCGGCAAATAGACGGTAATGAAATGTTAAGGCTCTTGAAGAAAAGTCCGAGATTTAAGAGCATTCCCGTGATTTTTCTTACTGCGGATACAAGGCCGGAAACAGAGGTGGAAGGATTTAACAGCGGCATTGTAGATTATATTACAAAACCCTTTGTTCCTATTGTTATGAAGAAAAGAATAGAGACACAGATTGCGTTGGCAGAGTATGATCGGAGTCTGGAGGAGAAGGTGACAGATAAGGTAGAAGAGATTGAAGATATGTATGATCTGATTACAGTCAGTTTTGCCGGTCTGGTGGAATCAAGAGATGGCGTAACCGGGGGCCATTTGAAGAATACGGCCATTTATTACTCTGCTTTTATCGGGCATCTGCAGACGTTGAACAAGTATAAAGAGCAATTGACTCCGCAGATTGTAAAAAAGGCATGCAGAAGCGCTCCTTTGCATGATGTGGGGAAAATAGCAATTGAGGATGCAGTACTTTGTAAAGCCGGTTCCCTAAATGCAGAGGAGTTTGAAAAGATGAAGATGCATTCTGTAATAGGCGGAGAGATTTTCAGGTTTATTAAGGAAAGGATTCCCGACAAGGAATTTGGGGAAGTTGCAGAGGAGATTGCCAGATATCACCATGAGAAATGGAATGGAACGGGATATCCGGAGGGCTTGAAAGAAAACGATATACCTCTGACAGCACGTATTATGAGTATTGTGGATGTTTATGATGCCCTGACATCTGAGCGGCCCTATAAGAAGCCCTTTTCCCATGAAAAATCCATGGCAATTATTGTATCCAAAAGCGGTACCGACTTTGATCCTGAACTGGTTACGGAATTTGTCAATATCGGCAATAAAATAAAAAAATGCTTTCAAAATAAGGAAGAAGTACTGGTGCAGCAGCATTTCTTTATGTTTGATACTAAGGGAGTATAGCTGCGGTGCAGCTGTCTTTAAAATCCTTCGGAGAAATTCCGTATTCTTTTTTGAAAGCCCGGAAAAAGCTGGAATAATCACCAAAACCGAAGGAATGGTAAATTTCGGTTATACTCATATCACTGAGAATGGCTTGCCTGCACAGGGCAAGCCTTTTTTTGGTAATATACTGATGAATGGACAGCCCCAGATTATCCTTGAAAATATGGGCAATGTGATATTTGCTCACAAAAAATTCCTGTGAAAGGCGCGCTAAGGACAAATCCTCATCAATATGTCCTTCAATAAAGCTGCAGATATTCTGATATAAAGTTTCTGTTTCCACGGCTTTCTCAGGATGTCCTTTTTCATATATCAGACGGTTCATATGAAGAATCAGATCGCTGACATAAATCGTAAGCTGGGGCTCACGGCAGAAGCGGTTTTCCTGCATTTCCTGAAGAAGACGAAGGATTTTTGACTGAATGGAGTTAAAGGCAATCTTATCATTATGAAAGATATAGTTCTTTTTAATCTGTACAAGCTGCATGAGATAGCCGTAGTCAGTCGACAGGGTTAAAAGATAATTGACAAATTCCCGGCTAATCCAGAATACGAAGCGGCGGTAGGGGAGATTCATGCTGTGAATAACGGCCATGTGGGAAAGCAGGGGAGGAATGACTATAATATCCCCGGCCGTCAACGGAAACGTTTCTGATTCAATCTGAATACTCACATCGCCCTCCAGAAAAAAATAAAATTCATAATAGTCATGAGTATGGAGCGCCATTTGAGGTTTTGTGGAATCATTATAATAATAGAGTTCAAAATCCTTTGAAAGCATGTATTGTCTGGTGCTGAACTGGGTCTGCAGGGTTTTTCGCATGGTCATTTTGTCCTTTTTGTTTTTATAAGTATAATATATGAAAACTGCAACTTTTGCAATGTATACAACAAATCAGCCAATAGCTTTTAAAAAATTTGTTTTTTATAATAAAAATGCAATATGAAATATTTCTATCTATGGAAGGGAAGGTAATTTTTATGGAAATGACAATGAGATGGTATGGTTCTGAGTTTGACACGGTTACGTTAAAGCAGATACGCCAGGTTCCGGGGGTAACAGGAGTTATTACCACATTGTATGATACGGCGCCCGGAGAAGTGTGGAGCCGTGAAAGAATCAAGGCCATGAAGGATGAAGTGGAAGCGGCGGGGCTTCACGTGGCGGGAATTGAAAGTGTTAATGTGCATGATGCCATTAAAACAGGCGTGCCTGAAAGAGAGCAGTATATCGATAATTATATAGAAACCCTTGAAAATCTGGGAAAAGAAGATATTCATCTTGTATGCTATAATTTTATGCCGGTATTTGACTGGACAAGAACAGAGCTTGCAAGAATGCGTCCTGACGGCTCTACGGTGCTTGCCTATAGTCAGGAAGCGATTGACGCCCTTGATCCCGAAAAGATGTTTGAATCCATAGCAGGTAATTCAAACGGAGCCGTAATGCCCGGCTGGGAGCCTGAACGCATGGCGCATGTAAAAGAATTATTTGAGATGTATAAGGATATCGATGACGAAAAGCTGTTTGAAAATCTGAAATATTTCCTGGAAAGAATTATGCCGGTTTGCGATAAGTATGACATAAATATGGCAATTCATCCTGACGACCCTGCATGGAGTGTGTTTGGACTTCCCAGAATTATCATTAACAAGCAGAATATTCTTCGGATGATGAGCATGGTGGATAATCCCCATAATGGTGTAACCTTCTGCTCAGGCTCTTATGGAACCAATCTTGAAAATGATTTGCCCGATATGATTCGTTCCTTAAAAGGCAGAATCCACTTTGCCCATGTAAGAAACCTGAAATTTAACTCCCCTACGGATTTTGAAGAGGCGGCCCATTTATCTTCAGACGGAAGCTTTGATATGTATGAAATCATGAAAGCACTTTACGAGATTGGATTTACAGGCCCCATTCGTCCTGACCATGGGCGCATGATTTGGGATGAAGTGGCTATGCCGGGCTACGGGCTTTATGACAGGGCACTGGGAGCTGCTTATTTAAATGGTTTGTGGGAAGCAATAGAGAAAGGAAAATAAAGATTATGAAATTAAATGAAGAGGGTTTGAAAAACAGACAGCAGTGGGCAGAAGCAGGATTCAGCCTTCCCGGATATGATAGGAAAGCCGTTATGGAAGCGACAAAAGAAGCGCCGTTCTGGATTCACTTCGGAGCGGGAAATATATTCCGCGCTTTTCAGGCGAATGTGGTACAGAATTTGTTAAATGCAGGTATCCTTGACCGGGGGCTTATCGTTGCGGAAGGCTACGATTATGAAATTATTGAAAGGATGTATCTTCCTCATGACAACTATTCCATTCTGGCTGCCTTAAAGGCGGACGGCAATGTGGAAAAGACTGTGATCGGCAGTGTGGTGGAAGCTTTGGTGCTGGATTCGGAAAATGAGGACAATTACGAAAGATTAAAAGAAATCTTTAAGAAGGATTCCCTGCAGATGGCCTCTTTTACGATTACGGAAAAGGGATATAGCCTTGTAAGTGGAAAAGGGGAAATCCTTCCTGCGGCAGCGGAAGATTTTAAGAAGGGACCGGAAAAGCCCGAGAGCTATATCGGTAAAGTGGCTTCTCTTTTATATGCCCGTTTTCTTTCAGGCAAAAAGCCCATTGCCATGGTGAGCATGGACAACTGTTCCCACAATGGCGATAAGCTTTACGGGGCAATCAATACTTTTGCGGAAAAGTGGTCGGAGAACGGTCTTGTGGATGCAGAATTTACCGCTTATGTGAAGGATAGGGAAAAGGTGTCATTTCCATGGACAATGATTGATAAGATTACGCCCCGTCCTGATGCTTCTGTGGAAGAAATTTTATTAGAAGACGGCGTGGAGGAACTGGAACCTGTTGTTACCTCTAAAAATACTTATGTGGCGCCTTTTGTGAATGCGGAGGAATGTGAGTATCTGGTGATTGAGGATGCATTTCCTAACGGCAGGCCGGAGCTGGAAAAGGGCGGTATTATGTTTACCTCCAGGGAAACAGTGGATAAGGTGGAAAAGATGAAGGTCTGCACCTGTTTAAATCCCCTTCATACGGCGCTTGCAGTATTCGGCTGTCTTCTTGGTTACGATTTGATTTCCAGGGAGATGAAGGATGAAGCTTTAAAGAAGCTGGTAGAGGGAATCGGCTACAGGGAAGGGCTTCCGGTTGTAGTTAATCCCGGCATTCTCGATCCGAAGGAGTTCATTGATACGGTAGTAAATGTGCGTATTCCCAATCCTTTTATGCCTGATACCCCTCAGAGAATTGCTACGGATACTTCGCAAAAGCTGGCAATCCGTTACGGCGAAACGATTAAAGCCTATATCGCTTCGGACAGTCTTAAGGCGGAGGAACTTAAGCTGATTCCGCTTGTGTTTGCAGGATGGCTCCGTTACCTTATGGCTGTGGATGATGAAGGCAGGAAATTTACTTTAAGTCCTGACCCTCTTTTGGCTGAGGTATGTTCGTATGTGGACGGAATAAAGCTGGGTGAAAAAGCTGATGTGCAGAAGATTTTAAAGCCGGTTCTTTCAAACGGCAAAATTTTTGGTGTTGATTTATATGAAGCAGGACTGGCAGAGCTTGTGTGCGGATACTTTGAAGAAATGATTAAAGGTGTGGGGGCAGTGCGCCAAACCCTTGAAAAGTATGTATAAATAAGAATGATTCTGAAAAGAAGAGAGTATTTCCGGTCATTTCATGGCTTTGGGGATACTCTCTTTATTCCCGCGTGCAATGAATCGAAGTCATGCTTGCATGACCTTGACGAATGCCGCGAGGGTCAATACCCGCCCCTTGGGGCGCTTCAATTTCCATGCCCCGCTGCTTGCGGCGGGGTTATTGACTCATGACAATAGAAAGCGCTAAGAAACAAATACAATGCCGAAAGCATCGGGACCGATATGGGCGCCGATAGTAGCGCCTACCTGCAGCCTGCCGTCTAAATGATAACCCAGTTCAGTGAGCTTTTCTTCAAATCGCTTACAGTTATCCGTACCGCAGGTATAAATGGAATATATGGGAAATTCCGGATTTATTTTCAGCTCCTGCATATGCTTTATTATATGGGAAATGGCTTTGTTTTTTCCGATGCACTTGCCCAGAACGCCTACGCCGCCCTCTTCAGTCAGAGTAATCACCGGTTTAATATTGGCAAGTTCACCGATTGCTGCCGCGGACTTTGAAAGGCGGCCGCCTTTTGACAGGTATTCCAGGGTATCAAGCCCGGCAAGAAGGGTTACATGAGGCTTTAGTTCTTCCACCTTTCGTACAATTTCACCGGCAGAAAGACCTTCTTTCACAAGTCTGTAAGTATAATCGGCCATTATTTTAATCGGATAAGTGGCCGACAGGGAATCAATAATATAAATATTATCATATTCCACAATATTCCTGGCAAGGATTGCGCTCTGACAGGTTCCGCTTAAGGCAGAAGACAGCAGAATACAGATGACGGAGTCGCCGTTTTCCTTTGCATTTCTGAAGGCGTTAAGGAAAGCTTCCGGAGAAGGCTGCGAGGTTTTGGGAAAATCATTGCTGTTTTTCAAAAGCTCATAAAATTCCTCTTTTTCAAAATCTATGCCGTCGTCATAATTTTTTTCGCCCACAGTAATGCTGATGGGAATAAATTCAAATCCTTTTTCTTTTATCTCTTTTATTTCATAATCGGAAGATGAATCTACTAATATTTTTATCATTTGATGTTCTCCTGCGCCAAATCAGCTATTGTATTAAAAAGAGTGATGATATCCTTTGTTTTTTGAACTCCTATTTTATCTGACAGAGAGTCAATAATCTGCAGACTTTTTTCGTGTTGGGCTTTAAAGGCCCCGGAATCCTTGTTTAAAAATATAAAAACCTGACGTTTATCTGAATCAGAGCGCTTTCTTGTAATCAGCTGTTTATCCTCCATGGACTGTAGTGTCCGGTTCATTTGGGATTTCAGCATTTTTGTCTGCCTGCATAAGTCAGTAGCGGTAAGGGGGTGTTCAGGCGACTGAATATGATTGTTGTAAAGGAAATTGCAGATAAGCGCTTCATTATAGGGCATGTCGGAAACGATTCTGGAGCTGTTGACGGCGGTGGTAAGCTTTAACCAGGCTTCCAGCACTTCTTCATTTATATTTTTCATTTGACCTCTCCTAAAAAGTTCATAAAGTGAAAAGTTCATTTTGTATACTAAATGCTTCAAAAGGATATGTCAAGGAAAATATTTTGTGAGTAACAGTCTTTGCCTTCGGAAAGCAATATGGTATACTTGACAAAAAAAGATGAATAGCAGAAAGGACACAAAGAATGTTACGGATAGGATGTCATTTGTCTTCTTCCAAAGGGTTTCTGGCAATGGGGAAAGAAGCGGTTAAAATAGGTGCAAATACATTTCAGTTTTTTACAAGGAATCCAAGAGGCGGAAAGGCCAAGCCTTTGGATCTTGCGGATATTGAAAATTACCTTCTGTTTGCAGAGGAAAAGGGAATCGGAAAAATACTGGCACATGCGCCGTATACTTTGAATGCAGCGGCAAAAGATGAAAATTTACGTGAATTTGCCTATGAAACCATGCAGGATGATTTAAGACGCCTTGAGCATATTCCTGATACTATGTACAATTTTCATCCGGGAAGTCATGTCAGCCAGGGAGCGGAAAGAGGAATTGATTTAATTGCAGGTCATTTAAACCGTTTGTTTGAAGAAGAATTTTCAACTACGGTTTTGCTTGAAACAATGGCAGGAAAGGGTTCTGAAATCGGCAGAAATTTTGAAGAGTTAAGGAGCATTATTGATAAGGTTGAAAAAAGTGACAGGCTGGGTGTTTGCTTTGATACCTGTCATGTGTTTGACGGCGGTTATGATATTGTGAATCAATTAGACGGGGTGCTTAAGGAATTTGACAGTATAATCGGACTTGAGCGGCTGAAAGCGGTACACTTAAATGACAGCTTGAATACGCTTGGATGCCACAAGGACAGACATGCAAGAATCGGAGAAGGCGGTATCGGACTTGAAGCCCTGACAGCCGTTATTAATGATGAAAGGCTGAAAAAACTTCCCTTTTACCTGGAAACACCCAACGAGCTGCCCGGTTATCAAAAGGAGATAGAGCTGCTGAGAGGTTTATATCAGGATTAATTCCCCTCAGCCATGCGGTATCCGATACCGATTTCTGTAAAGACATGCTCCGGAACAGCAGGATTTTTTTCAATTTTACGCCGGATATTTGCCATATTCACACGAAGAATCTGATTGTTATTGTCCACATAGGGACCCCAGATTTTCTCCATAATAAAGGAATAGGTCAGAACCTTACCGCTGTTTTGTGCAAGCAGTTCTACTGTGCTAAAGGGCTTGGTGATGTAGTCATCAGCACCGTAGTACAGAGCCTTTGCTTTTTCCTGTTCATAGCTTCTTGCAGAAATGACGATAATGGGAGTAGAAGTCCAGGTTCTGAGCCTTTTGATTACCTCCATGCCGTCAATGTCAGGAAGACCAAGGTCCAAGAGCACAACATCGGGACAGAGGGAAGCACATAAATGAAGCCCTTCGGTACCGGATGAGGCGGTGGTAATTTTATAATTTTGATTGAGGGCATTTTCAAGTAAATTGATAATAACCTGTTCTATCAGCATGGCATCCATGGGAATCAGCAGATATTCCTCGGGCACCTGCACATGAATATCCGCATTGGGAAGGCGCTTTTGCAGCCTTTGGATTGCTTCGGCTGCAACTTCCTCAACGGATTCCAGTGAAGTGGCAATACCCATGGAACGTTCATCGATTCTTGTAACGGAAAGCAGATTTTCCACCATGCACAGGAGCCAGTTGGAATCATCCTTGATGTGGCTTACAATATTAAGCTTTTCTTTTTCGCTCAGCGTATCATAGTTATCAATATATGTGGAACTGTTTCCGATAATACCTGTAAGGGGTGTGCGCAGATCATGGGATACCGAGCGCAGAAGATTGGCGCGCATTTTTTCTTTTTCGGCTTCCATCAGCAGCTTTTCGCGCTCTACAAGCACCTTTCCCTGAGTTTTAATCTGGGAAGTCATGGTACTGATAGAAGGGGAAATGATGAGCATGAAAAGGAAAGTAATGGGATAACCGGTAAGGGTAAAATTAAAAGCAAAATAAGGATAGGTAAACAGGTAATTTACGCAGATAACACCCCCCAGAGAAGCAAAAATGCCATATGCATAGCCGGTGGTAAAGCGGGCCGTAAGAACCAGGGCCGTAATATAAACCAGGGCAATATTGGATGGATTTTCCGGCACATGGCGAAAGAACCAGAAAGCGGCAACTGTTGCGGCTATGGTCAGTATAAGGGTGATCAGTATGTTTTTTATTATGCTGCCGAAATGAGTGGCAGAAAATGTTGTTTGTGAGTCTGCTTTTTTCATAGGACAATTATAACGTTTTACGAAAGGCGGGGCAATTGATTGCTGTTAAGAAAATGTAAAGATTTGCGGAGGCGGAAGAAATGAAACGGAATGTACAGTGGCTTTTGATAGCATCGGCGGGTGTACTTATTATTATATTAATCGTTATGCTTTTCCTGTTTATGAGCAAAAGCGATGGGAATACAGATGAAGTGCTTGAGGTTCTGAAGCAGGAACAGGATGAAAATCTCCGACCGGAAGAAAATCAGGGTGAAGAAGCCTCCGGAGAGGATATTCCGGATGATACCCGGGAAAATGCAGGGGAAAATGAACAGGAAGATATTCAGGAGCAGAAAAAAGAGCAGGATGGAGATGCGGAAGCTTTAAAAGGAAACAGCGAAGAAAAAGAAATTGCAATGGGAGCTTTTGAGGATGAACAGGACCCGCAGACAGGTCAGGCGGGAGGCAATGAGAACGGCAAAGGTGCAGAGGTTAATGTGGCGGATATCAAAAAATCCCCGGCTTCCGGGGAAGAAACAGCCGGTGAGAAAGCAGATATTACCATTGGGATTGATGTTTCCAAATATCAGGGAACCATTGACTGGGAGAAGGTAAAAGGAGCCGGGATTGAGTTCGCAATGATTCGTGTTGGTTACAGGGCAAAATCCACAGGAGAAATTTTTGAAGACCCTGCAGCCAGATATAACCTCCAGGAGGCCCAGGCGGCAGGTATTAAACTGGGAGCTTATTTTTTCTCTTCGGCGGTAACGGAGCAGGAGGCAAAAGAGGAAGCTGAATTTACTAAAAATATTATTGCAAAATACAAAATTACTTATCCTGTAGCCTATAACTGCGAGGATTTCCAATCACAGGACAGCAGGCAGTATGGTCTTGATAAAACTGCAAGGACGGAACTTGCCATGGCGTTTCTTGATGAAATAGAGGCAGGAGGTTATACGCCCATGTTTTATGCGGCCAAGGGAGAAATGGAAGGAAATGCCCTTTGGGATGCATCAACGCTTGGCAGTAAATATAAAATCTGGGTTGCACAGTATCCGGATGTGCCTTATCCTGAAACAAAGGCATCCTCCTACAGCGGAGCTCATGATATGTGGCAGTATACCAGTCAGGGGACGGTAGAGGGAATCCAGAAGAAAACAGATGTCAATGTCGCTTATTTTGGATATACAAAGGAAGCTGAGGCAAAGGATTCAGTTCCTGCCGAAAAAGTAGAGGTCAATCCTGAGGTGGGGATTATTTTTACAGAGGTAAACGAAACGGTAACCGCCAAACAGGAAACAAATTTAAGAACGGAACCAAGCACTTTAAATGACAGCAGTATTGCAGGAAAGCTGGTTCACGGAGATACCGCGCAGAGGACAGGAATCGGGCACAACGGCTGGTCCCGTCTGATTTATAATGGTCAGACATATTATGCAGTATCCAATTATCTGACTACGGATATGAACGATACCGGGCAGCAGGCACCGCCCCAGGGACCCGTCTATACGGCTGTTAACGATGTTGTTACTGCAAAGGAGGAAACGAATCTGCGCAGTGAGCCGGGAACCGGCAGGGATGACACCATTGTGGGAGTGCTTCATCATGGAGAAACATTAACAAGGACAGGAATCGGAGATAACGGCTGGTCCCGGCTTGATTTTAACGGACAGACGGTTTATGCGGTTACCAGTTATCTTACAACTCCGGAATAGAGAGGCAATATGCAGATTAGGAATGATTATACCCCTTTTCAGAACAAAAGCTATCAGGAATCACATATGCACCATATTACGGAATGCCTTCACAAAGAACAGATAAAAAAGCCGGAGAACGGTGCAAGCATGGCTTCCGGGAATGAAACGGCAAAGGGCAGCCCGGTAAAGTACTCAAAGGATGGGGATATTTATCAAATGAGTGCTTATTATGCGGCAGAGAAAACAAATGCGGGAAAGAAAGGCAGGAGTCTGCTGAAAGGATTGTGGGATTCGCTGGGGGATGAGGGAGCGGAGAGCAGCAGCGGAATTATGAATGCTTTAAAAGGAAATCTGCTGTCCGGCATCCATGGCGCCGCAGCCGGCATCAAAACGGCCTTACAGTACCAAATCATAAACAGAGTCCGGAATATGTGGGGGAAGATAAAAATTAATGGAGGAAATGCATTAAAAAGATTTGGAAAAAATAAGGATACCTTTGCAGCTTTAACAGATGGTCAGACTCCGTCACAAAGAAGAAAATCTGCTGCAGGGGAAAGAAGCGGAACCGGACAGGCAGCGGTAAAAAAGAAGAATGAAGAGATTCCCATGAGAGTGCTGGTTCACAGTCATCTGATGGATTCTTACAGTAAAAAAGGAGAGTACTGTCAGCTTAATGATAATCTGACTTATCAGAAACCGGGAACTGCGGCTGAAAAGAAAAAGGAAGACTGAGGGGGAAGTATATGTGCCTGCAGCCCCTGAAGTAATAATAATTGCTTGATTCCCGGGAGCAAAAACGGTATACTTATAGGCAGGGGATTTAGATGCTTTAATACAATAGAAAGTACGCACTCTGGCCTTCTGTTGTTGTGAATAAAAGCAGAATAGAGTATGGGAGAGGTTATCATATGGGTTATCAGACAATACCTTACGACAAAAGAATAAAAGAAAATATCAGAAATTATTCTTTTTCCAATTTATATAATATGGAAGTTATAAAAGGATACATGGAGAATCTGGCAGAAATGCTTGAGATTAATATCCTGCTTACCGACAGACACGGAGAAAAGGAAATTGTAATCGGCGACAGCTTTCTTGGGTTTTATCCTGATGTGGTGAATGATCCGGGGAGAAAAGTGCGTGTGCAGAACCGGACCATCGGGCATTTATACATAAAAGAAATCGATGCCCGCCGGGACAGCCGTTTGATGAATGAGATGGTGGACAGTACCGTAAAGCTTTTGGAGCATTTAGGGGAAGAAGCGTATCTGCGCCATGAAAGCTGCATATATCTGGAAGAACTTGAGATAATGCTGAAAGAAAGACGCCGTCAGCTGATTCAGAATGAAACGGATGACGCCCTTACCGATGTTTATAACAGAACATATTTTGCCTCCAGAATGGAAGCCATTGACAGAACCGAGGTGGTACCGGTGGCGGTGCTCAATGTGAATATCAATGACTGGAAATTTGCCAATGACCATTTTGGGGATGAAGAAAGCGACAGACTGATTAAGATAGTTGCAGATATATTGAAAAGAGAGGCAAAATCGGATTTTATCATAGGAAGAATTGACGGAGATGCTTTCGGCGTACTGATTCCCATGGCTACAGAGGGAGAGGCAGAGGACTATATGAAACGGGTTCAAAACAGCTGTAATACCTATGAGGATTCAATTCTGGCGCCGTCTGTGGCAGTAGGCATGGTTTATAAGACTAATATAGAGGAAAAGTTAGAAGACAGGCTGTCCGATGCGGAATATGAAATGTTCAATAACAAGTTTGAAGTAAAAAATGCACCGGGTTATAAGGAGAGGCTGTCAAAAGGAGTTTAGACTTTGAAAATTTTTTATTAATAACAATGGAAAGCCCGCAATGCGTGCTTTCTATTTTTTTAGGAATAATTGAGTCCGGCATATGACGGATATCAGCCGTTAATGGAAAGCGCAGAAAAAATGTCTGCAGGATACCCACATTAGAAAGAAAATATTTAGCTGAAAATTAAACTTTAATAAAGAAATTCTATTAAAAATAAACTATTTATTAAATCGCTTTTACAATGCAAAAGTGAGATAATGGGAGAAAATGAAAGAAAAAATAAGAAAAATAAAGAAAATATATAGAAAATCGCCCGTGATACCGTTTGCAAACAGATACATATGAAATTAATATATGTTCTAGTAATTAGCACTCGAACAAAATGAGTGCTAACAAAAACGGATATGATAAACAGCAGATATTATAAAAGGAGGCAATTAAAATGAAGTTAGTACCTTTAGGAGACAGAGTAGTATTAAAACAGTTAGTTGCAGAAGAAACCACCAAGTCAGGTATTGTATTACCCGGACAGAATAAGGAAAAGCCCCAGCAGGCTGAAGTTATTGCTGTAGGCCCCGGCGGCGTGGTTGACGGTAAGGAAGTGAAGATGGAAGTTAAGACCGGCGATCAGGTTATTTATTCCAAATATGCGGGAACAGAAGTAAAAATTGAAGATGTTGAATACATTATTGTTAAACAGAATGATATTCTTGCAGTAATTCAGTAATACCGCTTTGGGAACATCGCTTCAGTAACAGGGCTTCAGAAAGCGGATGCTTTTTAAGGACGGTGAGCCGTTCTTTCGAAATGAAGTATTATATTATCAGAAGAAATAGAAGGAGGCCGATTAACATGGCAAAGGAAATTAAATATGGCGCAGACGCACGTGCTGCTCTTGAATCAGGTGTAAATCAGTTAGCAGATACAGTAAGGGTAACTTTAGGACCGAAAGGAAGAAACGTAGTTCTTGACAAGTCCTTCGGAGCACCTTTAATTACCAATGACGGCGTTACTATTGCAAAGGAAATTGAATTGGAAGATGCGTTTGAAAATATGGGCGCACAGCTTGTTAAGGAAGTTGCTACCAAAACAAATGACGTGGCAGGTGACGGTACTACAACAGCAACTGTACTTGCTCAGGCAATGGTAAATGCGGGAATGAAGAATCTGGCAGCAGGTGCAAATCCCATTATTTTAAGAAAAGGCATGAAGAAAGCAACCAATACTGCAGTAGAAGCAATTGAGAAGATGAGCTCCAAGGTAAACGGCAAGGAACATATTGCAAGAGTAGCTGCTATTTCCGCAGGTGATGAGGAAGTAGGACAGTTAGTTGCTGATGCTATGGAAAAGGTTTCTGGAGATGGCGTTATTACTATCGAGGAAAGCAAGACCATGCAGACAGAGCTTGATTTGGTTGAAGGTATGCAGTTTGACAGAGGATATATTTCCGCATACATGGCAACTGATATGGATAAGATGGAAGCAGTTCTTGAAAATCCTTATATTTTAATTACAGATAAGAAGATTTCCAATATTCAGGAGATTTTACCTCTCCTTGAGCAGATTGTGCAGTCCGGTGCAAAACTTCTTATTATTGCCGAAGATGTAGAAGGTGAAGCGCTTACAACCTTAATCGTAAACAAACTCCGCGGTACTTTCAATGTAGTTGCAGTTAAGGCTCCCGGTTATGGCGACAGAAGAAAAGCAATGCTTGAGGATATTGCAATTCTTACAGGCGGTCAGGTAATCAGTGAAGAACTTGGCCTTGATTTAAAAGAAACCACAATGGATCAGCTTGGACGTGCAAAATCCGTTAAGGTTCAGAAGGAAAATACCGTTATTGTTGACGGAGAAGGCGATAAGGCAGCAATCAGCGCAAGAATCAACCAGATTAAGGGACAGATTGAAGAAACAACCTCTGATTTCGACAGAGAAAAATTGCAGGAAAGACTTGCAAAGCTGGCAGGCGGTGTTGCAGTTATCCGTGTAGGAGCTGCTACTGAAACAGAAATGAAGGAAGCTAAATTACGTTTGGAAGATGCGCTTGCAGCAACAAGAGCAGCGGTAGAAGAAGGTATTATCTGCGGCGGCGGTTCTGCTTATATCCATGCTTCCAAGGAAGTTGCAAAGTTTGCTGATTCACTGGAAGGTGATGAAAAGACAGGTGCACAGATTGTATTAAAGGCTCTGGAAGCTCCGCTTTATCACATTGCTGCAAACGCAGGCCTGGAAGGCAGCGTTATTATCAATAAAGTAAGAGAATCTGAAGTGGGTGTGGGCTTTGATGCACTGAAAGAAGAGTATGTTGATATGGTTAAGGCGGGTATTCTTGACCCTGCCAAGGTTACAAGAAGCGCTCTTCAGAACGCAACCAGTGTTGCCTCTACACTTCTTACAACAGAATCTGTTGTAGCAAACATTAAAGAAGAAACACCCGCAGTGCCCGCAGGCGGCGGAATGGGCGGAATGATGTAACCTATCGGAAGAAAATCAAGCGCGGTCCCCTTAAGGGACCGCATTTGATTTTACCCGATGGGTTAACGATAAGCACGCAGTGCTTAGAGTTTTCCGTATTAACGAGCATACCGTAAGCGAAGCAGCAGATGAGCGCGGAAAATAATAAAGTGTAGCATATATAAAAGCCGATATGTTATAATAAATATTTGCAAAACGCAGATATCTATGAAACATATCGGTTTTTATTTATGACAATAGAAAGTTCGCAAAGCGCGCTTTCTATTGTTTATAATAACAGAAAGTCCGCAAAGCGTGCTTTCTATTAATTTTACGGAGAAGGATTCATGAAAGGACTTATTAAGTATATCAAACCCTACGGACTATATATGCTTTTAACTTTATTCCTGAAATTTACGGCAGCAATGATGGATTTGCTGATTCCGTCGCTGTTTGCCAAAATCATTGATGATATTGTGCCCCTTCAAAATGTAAAATTGATTTTTATGTGGGGCGGAGTTATGATTTTGTGCGCCGTGGTTTCCGTCACAACAAATGTTACCGCAAACCGTATGGCGGAAGTTTCTGCCGGGGGCATGACGAGGAAAATCAGATATGACCTTTTTTCCAGAATTACGTATTTAAGCGCAAAGCAAATGGATGATTTTACAGTGCCTTCAGTGGTATCCAGGCTTTCCTCCGATACCTATAATGTAAACAGAATGCTGGCAAAAATGCAGCGAATCGGAGTAAGAGGACCGATTCTGCTGATAGGGGGAATACTGATTACCATGACAATGGAGCCAAAGCTGACCCTGGTTCTTGTGGCTTCCCTTCCGCTTATTATTCTGATTGTAGCGGTGATTACAGGTAAAAGTGTATCTGTTTATGGAGTCCAGCAGACAGTTCTGGATGATATGGTTCGGGTGCTTCGGGAAAATATTACAGGAATCCGTGTGATACGCGCTTTATCCAAGACAGAATATGAGAAAGGGCGTTTTGAACAGGTGAACCATAAGCTGGCGGAAACAGAACAGAAAGCAGGCAGTATATCAGCTGCCAGCAATCCGGCCACTACCCTGGTTTTAAATCTGGGACTTACGCTGGTCATCATTACAGGTGCATTTCTTGTGCAGAAGGGAGAAACGGGACCGGGAGCAATTATTGCGTTTCTAAGCTACTTCACGATTATTTTAAATGCCATGCTTGGAATTACGAAAATATTCATGATGTTTTCCAAGGGAATGGCTTCTGCAAAGCGCATTACCCAGGTGCTGGAGGCACCGGAGGATATGCCGGTACTCACTTATCATGAGGGAAAGAAGGATAATAGATATCATGTGGAATTCAGAAATGTTACTTTTTCCTATTTGCATAAGAGAAATAATCTGACAGATTTAAGCTTTGCCTTAAAAAAGGGAGAAACGCTTGGGATTATCGGGTCTACCGGAAGCGGAAAAAGTACACTTATCAATCTGCTTCTGCGGTTTTATGATGCGGATAAAGGAGAAATTCTGCTTGACGGCAGGGATATCAGGACTTTTCCGCTGACGGAACTTCGCAGAAGATTTGGCGTGGTGTTTCAGAATGATTATCTGATGGCGGAGTCTATAGAAAAGAATATTGATTATTTCAGGGGACTGTCCAGGGAGGATATTGAAGAGGCGGCGGTCTATGCCCAGGCAAAGGAATTTATTCAGGGAAAAAGAGGGGATATGGGAGCTGATGTTGCCATTCGGGGTAATAATTTAAGCGGCGGACAAAGACAGCGCATTATGATAGCAAGAGCGCTGGCGGCAAAGCCGGAAATTCTGATACTGGATGATGCATCTTCTGCCCTTGACTATCAGACCGATGCCTCCCTGCGCAGGGCGTTGAAGGAGAATTTTGCGGATACCACAACAATTATGATTGCGCAGCGTATCAGTTCCGTCCAGGGAGCAGACCATATTCTGGTATTGGAAGACGGCAGCTGCATTGGATATGGAACTCACAAAGAACTTCTTCAGAGCTGCCAGTCCTATCGTCAGATTTATGAATTGCAGACGGGCAGAACTGCGGAGTCTTTCTTTCAGGAAGAAGGAGGGAAGCAGTCATGAGAAAACCGACAAAAAAATATTTAATTATCAGATTATGGGAATATCTTTCGCGTTTCAGGCTCATGCTCTTTTGGGGAGCGGTGCTTATGCTGTTATCCAACTTTCTGTCCCTTCTTGGTCCCAGGCTTTCAGGAAAAGCCATTGATGCCATCGGAATTAAAAAAGGCGCAGTGGATTTTGAAACAGTATTTTATTATGTGGGGCTGATGGCAGCTTTTTATGTGCTTTCCGCCATTTTTTCTTATGCTTTGTCCCTTTTGACAATCCGGCTCACAAGGAACGTTATTTATCAGATGCGGAAGGACGTATTTGACAGTCTGTCAAGACTGCCGGTATCTTTTTTTGACAGATATCAGACAGGTGATATTATCAGTGTGGTATCTTATGATATCGATACCGTGAACCAGTCGCTGGCAGGGGATTTTCTGCAGATTCTGCAGAGTGTGATTACCGTATTGTTTTCCTTTATCATGATGCTCACCATTGCACCGTCTATGGTACTTATTTTTGTAGTGACAATTCCCGTTTCCATTATGATGACTAAATTTGTAACCAGCCGTTCCCGGCCGCTTTACAGGGTACGATCCAAAAAGCTGGGGGAATTGAACGGATTTTCGGAGGAAATGCTAAACGGGCAGAAAACAACCAGGGCATATGGAAGGGAACAGGATGTTATTGATGCGTTTGAAAAGAAAAATGCAGAAGCCGTGGATGCCAATACGAAGGCTGAGTACTATGGAACGCTGTCGGGACCATCCGTAAACTTCATGAATAATATTTCGCTGGCATTAATCAGTGTTTTTGGTTCTCTTTTATATCTGAACGGAAAAATCGGATTGGGGGATGTTTCTTCTTTTGTACAGTATTCCAGGAAATTTTCCGGACCCATTAATGAAACCGCTAATATTATCGGGGAACTGCAGTCGGCCTTTGCAGCGGCGGAAAGGGTATTTAGGCTGATAGATGAACTGCCGGAAAAGCCTGACGGCGAAAGTGCAAGGGTTCTTAAAGAGATGTACGGCAATGTGCTTCTTAAAGATGTTTCCTTTTCTTATCAGGCGGGACAGCCTATTCTGCATGATTTTAATCTGGAAGCTCCGGCAGGACGCCAGATTGCCATTGTGGGACCCACGGGGGCAGGAAAGACTACGGTAATCAATCTTCTGATGCGGTTTTATGATGCCGATTCAGGTGTCATCCTTTTGGATGAGCAGGATATTTACGGGATAAAAAGAGATAGTCTGCGAAGGGCCTATTCCATGGTACTTCAGGATACCTGGCTGTTTCACGGCACTATTTTTGAAAATTTAATCTATGGAAATGAAAACATCAGCAGGGAGGAGGTGGAGAAAGCGGCAAAGGCGGCGGAAATCCATTCTTATATTATGAGCCTGCCCGAAGGGTATGATACGCCTCTTCACGATAATGGCGTTCATATCTCCAAAGGACAAAGGCAGCTTCTGACAATTGCAAGAGCCATGCTTTCCGATTCCAGAATGCTGATTTTAGATGAAGCCACCTCCAATGTGGATACCAGAACAGAGATGCAGATTCAGAAAGCAATGCGGAGTCTGATGGCAGATAAAACCTGTTTTGTGATTGCCCACAGGCTTTCCACTATCCGGAATGCGGATATGATTCTGGTGGTGAAGGACGGCACGATTGTGGAGAGAGGCACTCACGACCAGCTGCTTGCAATGAATGGTTTTTATCAAAAACTGTATGCCGCCCAGTTCATGACAATGGAAAATTCATAAGGCGTGCTTTCATTGTGAAGGGGGAACATTGACTACATTATGAAAAAAATATATAATTATTTCAATATGCCATAGCAGAAAAGCAGGATAGCAGGTTAAAGGTGTGATTATATGACAGAAGAAGGAAAACAGATTAAAAACGAAGTGGTAATTGATGATGGAAGAATCGAGGCCATCCAGGAGTTTCAAAGTCCTGAGCAGCTTTATGAGGATTTGATTCTTCGTGTGCGGAAATACCATCCCTCTGATGATATTTCCCTGATTGAAAAGGCATATCATGTGGCATCCGAGGCTCATAAGGATCAGATGCGCAAGTCGGGAGAGCCTTACATTATCCATCCATTATATGTGGCGATTATTCTGGCAGACTTGGAAATGGACAAAGAAACCATTGCTGCCGGCCTTTTGCATGATGTTGTGGAAGATACCATTATGACAGAAGAGGAAATCAAAGCCCAGTTCGGTGAAGAAGTAGCGCTTCTTGTGGATGGCGTTACCAAACTGCAGAAGCTTCAGTTTATGGGGAACGGAGATAAGCCGGACAGACTGGAAATGCAGGCGGAAAACCTGCGTAAAATGTTTCTTGCCATGGCAAAGGATATCCGTGTTATTCTGATTAAACTGGCAGACAGGCTTCACAATATGCGTACTCTGAAATATCAGAAGCCGGAAAGCCAGCAGAGAATTGCCAGAGAAACCATGGAAATTTACGCGCCGATTGCTCAGAGGCTTGGTATTTCTAAAATTAAGGTGGAGCTGGATGATTTATCCTTAAAATACCTGGAGCCTGAAGCCTATTATGATTTGGTGGATAAAATTGCGATTCGCAAGAGCGTACGCGAAAAATATATTCAGGGTATTGTGGATGAAGTCAGCGAGCATATTAAAAATGCGGGCATTAAAGCCCAGATTGACGGCAGGGTGAAGCATTTTTTCAGTATTTACAAGAAAATGAAAAACCAGAATAAGACTATTGACCAGATTTATGATTTATTTGCGGTGCGTATTATTGTGGATACGGTAAAAGACTGTTATGCGGCGCTGGGCGTTATTCATGAAATGTATAAACCTATTCCCGGGCGTTTTAAAGATTATATTGCCATGCCTAAGGAAAATATGTATCAGTCCCTGCATACCACTCTTATCGGTACAAACGGGCAGCCCTTTGAAATACAGATACGAACCTTTGAAATGCATAAGGCGGCAGAATACGGTATTGCCGCCCATTGGAAATATAAAGAAGCCTCTGACGGGAAAAAGGCCGATAATTCCGAAGAAGCAAAGCTTGTATGGCTCCGTCAGGTGCTGGAATGGCAGAGAGATACCTCTGACAACAGAGAGTTTATGAATCTGCTTAAGAGCGATTTGGATTTATTCTCGGACAGCGTGTATTGCTTTACCCCCACAGGAGAGGTTAAGAACCTGCCGGCGGGCTCCACGCCCATTGACTTTGCCTACAATATTCACAGTGCTGTGGGAAATAAGATGATAGGCGCCAGAGTAAACGGCAAGCTGGTTACCATTGATTATGAAATTAAAAACGGCGACAGAATTGAAATTCTCACATCGCAGAATTCAAAAGGCCCCAGCCGCGACTGGCTGAATGTGGTGAAGAGCACACAGGCAAGGAATAAAATCAATCAGTGGTTTAAAAATGAGTTCAAGGAAGAAAATATTGTTAAGGGAAAAGACCTGTTAAATAATTACTGCCGGGCCAGAAGCATCAATATTCAGGAATTGATGAAGCCCGATTATATGGAGCCCATTATGCGGAAATACGGTTTTCGCGACTGGGAATCGGTGCTGGCAGCAGTGGGGCACGGCGGCTTAAAGGAAGGACAGATTATCAATAAGATGCTGGAGCTTTATGAGAAGGAGCATAAAGCGGTAGTGACCAACGAGCAGGTGCTTGCAGAGGTGGCTGAAAATGCACAGAATGCGGCCCAGGCGGCGAGAATGCGCTCCAGGAGCGGTATAGTCGTAAAGGGAATTCATGATTTGGCTGTGCGCTTTTCCAAATGCTGTTCTCCCGTACCGGGAGATGAAATTGTTGGTTTTGTTACAAGGGGACGAGGTGTTTCCATTCACCGGACCGACTGCATCAATATATTGAATCTGCCCGAAATGGAAAGGGAGCGTCTGATTGATGCGGAATGGGAGGATTCCCCCGAGGAGGGACACGGAGGCAAATATCTTGCGGAAATCAAGATTTATGCCAATAACAGGAACGGTTTGCTGGCAGATATTTCCAAGGCGCTGACGGAAAAGAATATTGATATTTTATCCATGAACACCAGAACCAGCAAGCAGGGACTGGCAACAATGGCCACTTCCTTTGAAATCAGCAGCAGGGAAGAACTGATTCGCATTATTGATAAAATCAGAACCATAGACAGCGTTATTGATATAGAAAGAACTACGGGATAGACAAAGAGCGTGATTTTCGGAATGCAGTTTAGAATATGCAAAAAACGCAGCAAGGGAGAAAACGGAAAATGGGAAGCTTAAAGATTGGTAAGATTACGCTTGGCGTATGTCAGACTAACAGCTATTTTGTATATGAAGAGGGGCGGAATGAGGTTTTATTTTTTGACCCGGCAGATAAAGGAGAATATATTTTCGAGGCCTTGAAAAGTAAAGGCTTTCAGGTGGGAGCAATCCTGCTGACTCACGGGCATTTCGACCATATATGGGGCGTTCAGAAGTTGAAGGAATTGTCAGGAGCAAAGCTTTATGCCTATGAAGGAGAAGAAAAATTGTGTAAGGACTCCACCTTAAATGTGTCCGCTCAGGCAGGAAGGGCCTGCAGCGTAGAACCGGATGTGCTTTTTAAGGATGGAGAGGAGTTTAATCTGTCCGGAATTTCAGGAAAGGTGATTGCAACGCCGGGACACACTGGAGGAAGCTGTTGTTATTATTTTGAAAAGGATAAGATTTTAATCAGTGGAGATACTTTATTTCAGGAGTCGGTAGGAAGAACGGATTTTCCTACGGGCAGCATGAGCACCTTGATTCGTTCCATTAATGAAAAACTCATGATACTGCCGGAGGATGTGAAGGTATATCCGGGACACGGACCTTCTACCACTATTGGATATGAGAAGGTGAATAACAGTTTCTTATAAAAAGAAAGGGGCTGCAAATGAAAAAAAGATTATGGTTGGGATTAATGCTGTTTTTGATGCTGTATATGTTGGGCGGATGCGGAAACACAGAGGAACCGGAGCAAAAAGAGCCGGAGATTACTCAGCAGCAGCCTGTGCCTTCGCCGGAAACGGAGGAAGAAACAGCACCGGAGCTTGCGGCAGAGCCGGAAGGATTTCCTGTTATTAAGGAAAGAGAAATAATAAACGGAAAAATGCAGAGCTACTTAACGGGAGAATGGAAGGATGAAAGTGTGGTGACAAGGCGTCCTATTGCCGTGATGATTCCCAATAATTCGCCTGCCATGCCCCAGTATGGAATTTCCCGTGCAAGTATCATTTATGAGGCTCCCGTGGAGGGGCGCATTACAAGATTGATGGCAGTCTTTGAGGATTTTGATGACATTGACAGGATTGGCCCTATCCGGAGCAGCCGTGATTATTTTGTATATGTTGCCATGGGGTATGAAGCAATTTACTGCAACTGGGGTCTTGCAAGACCCTATGTGGAAGAACTGATTAATCGTGATACGGTTCAGAATATCAGTGCAGCCGTGGAAGGAATTTATAAACCCGCAAGCGAAGCTTACGACAGAGTCAGCCGTCCCGGCTATGCAACGGAATTTACCGGATATTTGTTTATTGACGGCATGCTGAAGGCCGCAGACAGGTTGGGATATGACTGGGATTATGATGATGCTTATGTGCCGCCTTTTACCTTCGCGGCAGAGGAGGTAAAGGCTCAGGATAATTATGGAAATGCTGAAGCGGCGACTATGATTTATCCCGGCGGAAAGAGCGGTAACCAGGGCGGATACGGCGCTTACACTCCTTATTTTGAATATCACGAGGACGATGGCCTGTATTATCGTTATCAGAATGGGAAGAAGCAGATTGATGAAATTGATAATTCACAGCTTGCAGTGTCAAATGTAGTATTTCAATACTGCCACGGAGAGGTAAGAGATGACCATGATTATCTTGCCTTTGGCGTCCATGGCGAAGGTGATGCCATTGTATTTACCGGAGGAAAGGTGATTAAAGGAACATGGAAGCGGTATGACGGAGATGCAACTCCTGCTAAGTTCTATGATGAAAATGGAGATGAAATTATTTTTAATCAGGGGAAAACCTGGATTTGTAATATATGGAAGGAATACGGCGAGTTTGTAAGCTATGAATAAGCTGCCTGGATAATGGGAAGATTTTTCTGAAAGAAAAAGACATTTCGGATAGTATGCGGAATGTCTTTTTTTAGTATGACGGGCATGCCCGTGTTCTGTGGTGAAAGTCCACATAGGCGTAGCTGCCGACGAACTTTATAGCGACTCCCAAGGTTTGCATCGTGAGATGTGGGCGAGAAGAAGGGATAGCGAAATCGCAGCCCTACGAACAGAAACTTGATATTAAGGCGTTTATGGCGGGTAAGTTGACTAAATGCAACAAAGCCCTAAAGGTAGCCGTAACCCATAGGCGTAAATCAAGAGGGCAGACGAGGAAAGAACATGGACAAAAGCATATTGAGCAATAAGCTTATTTTGGCATGGATACTGAAAGAGGTGACAGAAGAATTTAAAGAGCTTTCTATCGGGCAGATAGCCTCAGAGTATCTTGGAGAACAGCAGGATAACGCAGAAAAGATTACAGGGGATGACTCGGTAAGCAGTATTCCCAAAGAAGGAGAATATATTTTTGATGTCAGGATGCATGCTTATGCACCTCATATATCTGAGTGGGAAAAGAAACAGAAAGTGCTTTTTGATATCGAAGCGCAAAAGGATTATTATCCCGGATATCAAATTGTGACAAGAGGTATTTTTTATGGCGGGAGGATGCTCTCCGGGCAGGGAGGTACTGAATTTACCGGAAAAGATTTTGACAGTCTTAAGAAAGTATATTCCATTTGGTTATGCCTGAATGGACCGGAGTATATCGGAAATGCCATTTCTGAGTATGAGATAAAGAAACGGGATATAAAAGGGAAAGTTCCGGATTTTCCGGAAAGTAAGGGAATTGAATTCCAAGTTGCAGCCGGCATAGAGAATATAATGTAAAACCTTCAGATACCAGCGGAAAAGGCATGTGAAATCTTAGGTGTCACAATGGAGCAATATAATAAGGCGAAGAAAAATGGTATTTTCCAGCAGGAAAAATTGAACTGTTGAGGCTGTTTTGCCAAGCGCGCCTTTTATTCCCGCGTGCAATGAGTCAAAGTCATGCTTGCATGACCTTGACGAATGCCGCGAGGGTCAATACCCCGCCCCTTGGGGCGCTTCAATTTCCATGCCCCACTGCTTGCGGCGGGGTTATTGACTGTTTTAACAAAAAGGAGGAGAAAGATAAAGCGATTGCCGGATTCGGAGTTGAAAATTATGATGATTGTCTGGGAACTGGACTAGATAAGCCCGTGACAAGATTTGAAATTGAAGAACAGATGGAAGAAGAGAGAAAACTGTCGCCCACAACCATTCTTTTTTCTTTCCAGATTACGGGAAAAAGGCTCTCTTGAAGTACGGAAATCAGGAAAAAATAATGTTTATATAGCGCTTATTGATAAAGAAAGCTATATGCAGACAGAAAGCAGGAATATTTTAAAGCGTCTGTACAAAAATTCCGCAAAAAATTTTCTTGCAGCATTGTTTGATGGCGACAGTCTGTCCCGGGAAGAGCTTAAGGAACTGGCAGATTATATCAGCGAGAAAAGAAAGGAAGAATAGTATGAAATAGTATGACAGGGCTGTTTTATGATGTTCTTGAAGTTAACATTGCAGTATCCGTTATGATTCAGGTGCTGTGTCTGTTATCAGGAAAATTAAAGAAAAGATACGGAGCAGTATGGATTCTGGCGGCAGTAAGGCTGGTGATTCCTTATAACTATTCGCTGCCTTTTAGATAAAGGAGCTTTACTGAATATGCCCGGATTCGTGCAGGAAAGAAATTTCCCGGAGGATATTGCTCAGACACAGATACCAGCAAAATCAGGTAAGGAAGATACATATCCGGTTCCTGTATATCAGAGCAGAAACATTACAAGCCCTGTGTTGATTGGGATATTTCGCCCCAGGCTGATAAATCCCGGCTTCTGCAAAACAGTGGAGTGAAGAAGAATTTGAACTGATTATAATGCATGAATTTTATCATTATAAATCGAAGGATATCTTTTTTAAGGCTTTTATGACAATCGTATGCTGTATAAACTGGTTTAATCCGGTTTACCTGATGAAAAGACAGTTTTTCTAGGATATTGTGCTTGTTTCCTGCGGATATGAATCGGAGGATGCAGCTGAAAAAGAAATAGTGTCTGATGATTCCCTGCAGGAGGAGCCTGAAACGGGACAGGCGGATTGTGATACAGAGGATGCAGAAGTGTTATCAGTTTCGTTTGATTATAATCATGAGTATAATCAAATGCTCCGCTGCTATGAAAATGATGTTTATTTGGACAGGAAAGACGGCATATACCGGGTGAAGGACGGAACCGGGGAAGAAGAACTTGTCTTTCAGAATACTTATCAGTTAAGCAGAGGTATGGAAATTTATAAAGATTCTCTTTATTTTTGCGATTCTGTACAAAGAGGGGAGAAGAAAGGGCAACCATTTACCGGATGCATCTTGATACTCTTGAAGTAAAAGATGCCCTCGCATTGTTCAGCCAGACCTTTGATGCTTTGTATCACTTATCCGTATATGAGGAAACGGATATGCACAGAGAATCGGTTTTGATTTGGATGAAAACGGAAGAATTACAGGGCTGCTGGATGAAACCGCTGATGATTTCCTGTTCCGGGAATATAATGATTATATGGAACTGCAATTATCAGTATGGAATAATGAGGTGGAATATGATTCGGAAGAATACTGGGGCATCATGGAACAGCTCAAAGGCAGATATGAAGCGGTAATGGATGTGGCAGCCTGTAAAAAAATACTGAACGGAAATCAGATAGTATCGAAATATAAGGATGAACTTTTTTGCAAATCATGAAACAATCAATCTCGAGCCTGATATCAATGGGATGCAAAATGACGGAAAGTTATCGGAAGATGTCCGGAAAATGACAAAGACAGCTGAAAAAGGGCTGAAGGGCGGGGCGAAATACCCCGCCACTTTACAAGTAAAGTGCTTTTGTGTATAATGTTGAAGGTGAACCTTGATAATTAAATAAATTTAACTGTTATTGTTTTCCTCATTTAGCGCCAGAGCCTTTGACACAGTGTTTAAAAGGACAACGAGGAGAAGGGTTATCGAAAATTCGGCGGATGCCCTTCCGCATCCTTCCGGTGCGTGATATGCCGGCAAATATGCAGGCGACTGCAAAACAAATACGGCATAACGGAAGAAAGGAAGAAGCCTTGTAAATATACGGGCGGATTCATGGTAAACCTATTTTGAGTTCAGTGAACATCAGTAACTCAGTAAGTGTACCATATTGAACCTTAGAAGCTCAATAAGTATAGAATAATAATGAGATGAACAAACGTCAACGGCATAACAAATTTCTGCCTCCGGCTCTTGCATAAGCCATAGGCGAAAGCTTTTGCAAGGCCGAAAGCGTAATTTTTAATTCCGTTGACGATAGAAAGATGAGGGAAATAATATATGTGTGGAATTATAGGATATACAGGAACAAAAAAAGCCAGTGAAATCATGTTGGATGCCCTTGAGCTTTTAGAGTACAGAGGGTATGACAGTGCGGGAATTGCTCTTTCAGATGAAGCAGGCAGGGGAACCAGAATTACAAAATGTGCAGGAAGAGTAAAGGACTTGCGTGAGCTGTGCGAGAAAGAAGACGTATCGGGATGCTGCGGAATCGGGCATACCAGATGGGCAACTCACGGAGGAGTGTGTGATGAAAATGCGCATCCTCACCGCTTCGGAAAGGTTACTGTAATTCACAATGGCATTATAGAAAATTACAGGCAGCTGACAGAGAAGTATGAACTGGACGGAAAGCTTCTTTCCCAGACTGACAGTGAGGTGGTTGCCGCCGTATTATCGCGTTTTTATGAAGGAGATCCTTATGCGGCAATCCGTAAAACGGTATTGAAGCTGAAAGGTACTTTTGCCTTGGCGGTAATGTTTGATGATATACCCGGCAAGATTTTTGCGGTACGCAACGTAAGCCCTATTGTAGCGGCAAATACGGAGGACGGAGCCATTCTTTCTTCTGATGTAGCGGCTATTGTACCGTTTACAACCCAGTATTTTGTAGTGCCGGAGTTTCATGTGGTGTGCCTTTCCAGAGATGGAATCGAAATGTATGATTTGTCAGGAGATAAGGCGTACATTGAATGGCTTACTGTGGACTGGGATGTAAGCCGCAGTGATAAGGGCGGATATCCCTATTATATGGAAAAAGAAATCATGGAACAGCCTCAGGTGATTAAGGATACCATTCTTCCCAGAATCAAAGACGGAAAGCCGGATTTGTCCGCAGAAGGCATAAAGGACAGTATGCTGGCAGAGTGTCAGCGAATTTGTGTGATTGCCTGCGGTACGGCCATGCATGCGGGACTTGTGGGAAAAAGCCTGATTCAGGCCATGATAGGTATTCATGTGGATGTGGTTATGGCATCCGAATTTATGTATAATGATCCGGTAGTGGATGATAAGACACTGGTAATTGCCATATCACAGTCAGGAGAAACCATTGATACGCTGGAAGCGCTTAAATTTGCCAGAAAGTGCGGTTCTCCCAGCATTTCCATAGTAAATGTAAAGGGCGCTTCCATTGCAAGAGCAAGTGAGCACGTCATTTATACTAATGCGGGACCGGAAATAGCAGTGGCAAGTACAAAAGCATATACCACCCAGCTTGCAGTACTTTATCTTCTGACGGCGCGAATGGCAATTGCAAGAGGGCTGTGGGATGAGGCACAGACACAAAGTTATATGTCTGAGCTTTTAAGGGTTCCTGAAGTGATGGAAGAGGTACTTTCGTCAAAAGAGGAAATACATCATATTGCGGATACCATATTAAATGCCAAGGATGTATTTATGATAGGAAGAGGGCTTGATTATTCTATTTTGCTGGAAGGTTCCCTGAAATTGAAGGAAGTTTCCTATATTCATTCGGAAGCCTATGCCTCCGGGGAATTAAAGCATGGAACTATTGCCCTTATTACCTCAGAAACACCTGTCATTGCAGTGGTAACGCAGGATAAGCTAAAGAGCAAGGAGCTTTCCAATATCAAGGAAGTGCAGTCAAGAGGCGCCAAGGTGATTCTTCTGATTAAAGGGGATGAGGTGCTTGAACAGGAAAAGATATGGAGCAGAATTTTCCGTCTTCCTGTTATGGCGGATGAATTTATGGTAATGCCCGCTTCCATTGTGCTTCAGCTGATTGCCTATTATGTATCCTTGGATAAAGGACTTGATGTGGATAAACCCAGAAACCTTGCAAAGGTTGTAACAGTAGAATAAAAGAACAGCACAATATAAAATACGGAAAACAATAACAGATAAATCAAGGTGAAAAGTGTCTGTGTCTTAAGTCTGATACAGACACTTTTTTATAAAAAAGTTTATAATCTGAAAACTGAAAGAGGAATGAAAATGGAACAGAAGCTGGTTGCAGTATCGGTAAATCAAACGGGATTTGAATATGATATCCATTCTTTGGTGAAAGCTTTTTATCCGGAGTGTGATGTAAAGGTAATTTGCACGGAAGAAGAGAAAAAAGAATGCAGTTCACCGAAATGTGATAATGCAGAATATAGCTCTTCAGAGGGCTGTCCTGACCTTTTAATCAGTTTTGAAGAAAAGGAAATATATTTATCCCTGGCAGCATTGGGAGAAGAGAAAAATATTTCCCGGGTGCACTGCAAAAAGGTGATAATCACCCCTGATATGGAAAGAACGGAAATCAAAAATCTTTTAAAACAGCTGATTTATGTGTCCTTATCAGAGTATACGGGAAAGCAGCTTCCCTGGGGAACCTTAACGGGCATCCGCCCTACCAAGATACCTATGACTCTTCTGGAAGAGGAAAAAAGCGAAGAGGAAATTCTGGCCTATATGAAGGATACTTATTTGATAAGTGATAAAAAGGGACTTTTATCCATTGAAATTGCAAAAAGGGAGAAGGAGCTTCTTTCCGCCCTGCATTATAAAGAGGGGTACAGTCTGTATATCGGGATTCCTTTTTGTCCCACTACCTGTCTTTATTGTTCTTTCACCTCTTATCCCATCGTTTCATGGAGAAAGAGGATGGATGATTATTTAGCCGCCCTGGAAAAGGAAATAGAGTTTACTGCTGAAATTTATAAGGATAAGATTCTGGATACGGTATATATCGGAGGAGGAACGCCCACCACGCTGGAGGCCTGTGAGCTTGACAGGCTGATCGGCAAGCTGAAAAGCAGCCTTGATTTTTCTCATGTAAAGGAATTTACAGTGGAAGCGGGACGTGCTGACAGTATTACGAAAGAAAAGCTGGAGGTCTTAAAGAAATGGGGAGTTACCAGAATTTCCGTCAATCCCCAGACCATGAAAGAGGAAACCCTAAAGCTGATTGGAAGGCAGCATACTGTGGAGCAGGTAAAGGAGGCTTTTTCCCTTGCCAGAGAAACGGGTTTTGATAATATTAATATGGATTTAATTCTTGGGCTTCCGGAAGAAGGGGAAGAGGATGTTGCGGCCACCATTGCAGCTATAAAAGAGCTTTCGCCGGATTCGTTAACGGTGCATTCCCTTGCCATTAAGCGGGCATCCAGACTGAATCGCTGGATTGAGGAAAATGGTATTACGGCGTTGAACAATACGGAGAAAACCATGGAAATTGCCATGGAAGGGGCGGAGAGCTTTGGTATGGTGCCCTATTATTTATACAGACAGAAAAACATGTCAGGCAATTTTGAAAACGTGGGTTATGCCAGGGAAGGAAAGTTCGGCATTTATAATATTCTTATTATGGAGGAGAAACAGACCATCGTGGCGCTGGGCGCAGGTTCAATCAGCAAGCGGGTATATCTCGCCGGTCGGATTGAAAGATGCGAAAATGTCAAGG
>CAZDPE010000015.1:0-32503 GCA_964507235.1 uncultured Lachnospiraceae bacterium | reverse complement strand
CCCCTTTCCGTTGCCGCAACCATGGCAATCAGTAATTGTACGGAAAAGAAATCCGCTACTGCTCCAACAGAAAGGAAGTAAAGGACCACGGAGATACCGGCATTCTTCTGGGCAGTAAGCTGAAGGACGGCGACAGGGTTGTTATTATTGAAGATGTTACTACCTCCGGCAAATCCATTGAAGAAACCTTTCCCATTATTAAGGCACAGGCTGATGTTGAGATAAAAGGGCTGATGGTTTCCCTGAACAGAATGGAAAAAGGCAAGGGCGAAAAAAGCGCGCTGCTTGAGATAAAAGAAAAGTACGGATTTGAGGCAAATGCCATTGTTACTATGGCGGAAGTGGTGGAATATCTGTATAATAGAGAGTACAAGGGCAATATTTATATTGATGATACGATAAAGAAGGCAATTGATGCTTATTATGAGCAGTATGGTGCAAAATAACCGGTAAGTTTCAGGAAAGGGATGGTGTAATGGAAGAAAAGATTTATAAAACCATGGGCGGCAGCGGCGCCATGAGTATTGCAGTTGGCGTGGTTACTTTGGTAGTGGGACTTGTGTGCGGTATTTTAATGATTGTCGGAGGGGCGAAGCTTCTTTCAGGCAAATCTAAAATTTTATTTTAAGAATGGAAGGGCATTTCTGGAATCAGGAGTGCCTTTTAAGATTTGAAGGGAATATTCATATGGCTTTCAGAAAAGGTTATATTTTTACAAATAAGGCTCACCCGGAAAAGGGTATTATGTCAGCGATTCTGGGAATCCTTTCTATTGTAACATTTGCTGCAGCTGTATATTTGTCCTGCCTGCATGAGGGACAGTCGTCTGAAAGATATGGCGCGGCGGGATTTTTAGCAGCGGTATTTATGGTTGTGGGATTGGGACTGGGAATCTGGTCCTTTACCGAAAAAGACAAATTCAAGCTGTTTCCGGTTTTGGGCATTGTATTAAATATCATTGCCTTCGGAATGCTTAGTTTAATATTATATGCAGGAGCGTATGTGAACTGATGGTAGAAGAAAGATTTTTGCTCGCCTTGGAGCGGATAAAAGAGATTAAAGAAGAAACCGGATTGAATAAAGAAATCGTGGAGAAAAAGGAAGGGATTATGCCCGAAGCATTTAAGGGGTATTTCCATAAGATGGCTGATTTCCTGCTTCTGATGGCGGATACTTACCGTTATGTGGCGGAGGGCAGGCTGTATCTTGCTTCCCTTTCGGAGCTTAAGGAGCAGAATTTTAAACTGTATGAGGATATTCTGCCGGAAAATTACGGGGAAAGCTATGGGAATCCTTCTTATGCCGCGGCACAGCTGGGTGAAGAATACGGAAAGCTTTTTTCCTTCCTTTATGCGGAATTCCGCAGTCTGATTGTTTTTGCTTATGAAAGAAAGCAGGAGGAAATAGTTATCCGTATGGAACTGTTTCTGGAAATTTACGGTTCTTTTACCTGTGCACTTGCCGAAACAGGTAAAATTCCCGATTATGAGGCTGTCAGGGAAACCGTCTATTGGTTTGTCAGCGATTATACCAGAGAAGCTTTCTGCGGAAAGCTGAATGATATGCTGAATCCCGAATCGGACTTTGCGCTGCGCATTATGGAGAGCAGTGATTTGGAAAGCCCGGAATATTTGTATTATTTTGGAGAATATATTACGGATAACGAGCTGAAAACCTGGCAGCATTTAAAGGAACTGCCGGAAGGAACCATAAACCTTATGGCGGATACCTATACGGAAGGATACCGCATCGGCTTTCTGATGGGAAATAAGGATATTTCCAAAAAGAAGACAGTGAATATCCGGTATTGTCTGGGCTTTGAGCGGATGATAAAGAAAGCGGCGGCCAATTTTGAAAAAATAGGGCTTAAGCCCACTATTTACAGGGCTGCGGCCAGCCTTTTGCAGGGAAAAGGGTTAAGCCGTATCGGTTATTACGGAGCCATTCCCAATAAGCAGTACGACTTTGACCACAAGGATGACCAGGCGTTGTTTCTTGACAAGCGCCTTGTACAGGTGAGAATGGAAGCCTGGCGGGAGGCTTATGAAGCCTGTAAAAAAGAAGCAGCGGTATTTGGCGGCCCTGCAGTAGTTGAAGTGTTTGGAGAAGCGCCTGCAGATTTAAAGGAAAAGAAGGAAGCGCCGCATTTAAGCGAAGCCCAGCAGAAGCTTGCGGTGGAATACATGGCGGCGGCAGGAGAACTGCAGAACCGGTATATTAAGGGAGAAGAAAGAAGCTTTACGATTATTGCATTCCCTACGCCGGAAATCGGAGAAGAATATGAACGGATTTTTGATGAGGTTGTAAGGATTAATACATTGGATTATACCCTTTACCAAAGGATTCAGCAGCGGATTATCGATACCCTTGATAAGGGAAAGTATGTGCTTGTGAAGGGAATGGGCAAAAACAAAACCAGTATGAGGATTATGCTTCATACGCTGGAAAACCCTGAAAAGCAGACTAACTTTGAAAACTGTGTGGCGGATGTGAATATTCCTGTGGGCGAAGTTTTTACATCGCCAGTGCTTACCGGTACGGAGGGCGTGCTGCATGTCACCAGAGTTTTCTTAAACGAACTGGAATACCGTGATTTAAGCCTGACCTTTAAGGACGGTAAAGTGACGGACTATGACTGCCGGAATTTTGAAAGTCAGGAAGAAAACAGGAAATATATCAGGGACAATGTGCTGTTCCATCATGATACTCTTCCGATTGGAGAATTTGCAATCGGAACCAATACAACCGCCTATGTGGTGGGAAGGAAATATGGGATAGAAGATAAGCTTCCCATATTAATTGCGGAAAAAACGGGGCCTCATTTTGCCGTGGGCGATACCTGTTATTCCCACGCGGAGGATGTTGCGGTATTTAATCCTGACGGAAAGGAAATCATTGCAAGAGATAACGAATGCTCGATACTCAGGAAAGAAGAGCCGGGTAAAGCATATTTTAACTGTCATACGGATATTACCATTCCTTATGACGAACTTGGGGAAGTCAGTGTGGTAACGGGTGGGGACGAAGTGATTCCGATTATTGAAGAGGGCCGTTTTGTGCTTTCCGGATGTGAAGAACTTAATAAACCTTTAAGAGAATACAGTTGCAACAATGACTGATTTTTAGTATGATATTGTATGGAATGCTTTGAAAATACGAGCATTGGTCAGATAAATAAAAACGGAGGATGAAATTATGGCACAGGTTGGTATTGTAATGGGCAGCGATTCGGATATGCCGGTTATGGCTAAGGCTGCTGATATCCTGGAGGAACTTGGCATTTCTTACGAAATGAATATTATTTCCGCGCACAGGGAACCGGATGTGTTTTTTGAATATGCGAAAACAGCGGAGGACAAAGGCTTTAAGGTGATTATTGCGGGAGCGGGAATGGCGGCTCATCTGCCCGGTATGTGTGCGGCAATTTTCCCTATGCCGGTTATTGGAATCCCTATGCATACTGCCTCCCTGGGAGGACAGGATTCTCTTTATTCCATTGTTCAGATGCCTTCCGGAATTCCGGTAGCTGCCGTGGCAATTAACGGCGGCACCAATGCAGGGCTTCTTGCAGCTAAAATTCTTGCAACATCGGATGCTGTATTGCTTGACAAATTAAAGGCATACAGTCAGAAATTAAAGGAGAGCGTTCAGAAAAAGGATGCCCGCCTTTCGGAAGCAGGATATAAGAATTATTAATTTAACAAACGGAGGAGAAAGAAAAAATGGATTACAAGAATGCCGGAGTGGATATTGAAGCAGGCTATCAGTCAGTAGAATTAATGAAAAAATATGTAAAGGAAACAATGCGTCCTGAAGTTCTCGGAGGACTTGGCGGTTTTTCAGGCGCTTTTTCCATGGCAGCGATGAAGGACATGGAAAAGCCCACCCTTGTTTCGGGAACTGACGGAGTGGGAACCAAGTTAAAGCTTGCCTTTATTATGGATAAGCATGATACGGTAGGAATTGACTGTGTGGCTATGTGTGTGAACGATATTGCATGTGCCGGCGGCGAACCCTTATTTTTCCTTGATTATATTGCCTGCGGCAAAAATTATCCTGAAAAAATCGCTACAATTGTAAAGGGCGTGGCTGACGGCTGTAAACAGGCAGGCGCTGCGCTGATTGGCGGGGAAACAGCTGAAATGCCCGGCTTTTATCCTATGGACGAATATGATCTTGCAGGCTTTGCGGTTGGAGTTGTGGATGAAAAGGATTTGATTACAGGCGAAAGCATTAAGCCCGGCGATATCTTGGCAGGCATTGCTTCATCGGGCGTACACAGCAACGGATTTTCCCTTGTCAGAAGAATTTTTGATATGACCCCTGAAAGCCTGAATACATATTATGATGAGCTTGGCGCTGCTCTTGGAGAAGCCCTTCTTACCCCTACCAAAATTTATGTAAAAGCGCTGAAGAGCGTTAAGGATGCAGGCGTTACCATTAAGGGCTGCAGCCATATTACGGGCGGCGGATTCTATGAAAACATTCCCAGAATGCTTCCTGAGGGCGTGCGTGCCGTAGTGAAGAAGGACAGCTATGAGGTGCCTGCTATCTTTAAGATAATGCAGAGAGTGGGCAAGCTGGAAGAGAAGATGATGTATAATACTTATAATATGGGGCTCGGCATGGTTCTGGCCCTTGATCCTGCAGATGTGGACAAGGCCGCTGCGGCTATTCAGGCAGCAGGCGAAACTGCTTATGTAGTGGGAACTGTGGAAGCAGGTGAAAAAGGAGTAACAGTATGTTAAATATTGTTGTATGCGTTTCAGGAGGAGGAACTAACCTGCAGGCCATTATTGACGGAATTCATAACGGAACTGTCAGAAATACGAAGCTTACAGGCGTTATCAGTAATAATGCCGGAGCTTATGCTTTAACAAGGGCCAAGGAAAATGGTATTCCTGCATACTGTATTTCCCCGAAGAATTATGCGGACAGAGCTGCCTTTAACCAGGCGTTTCTTGATAAGCTGAAGGAGCTTAATCCGGATTTGATTGTACTGGCTGGTTTTCTTGTAATTTTACCGGAACAAATGATTACTACATACAGAAACCGTATTATCAATATTCATCCGTCTTTAATACCTTCCTTCTGCGGAAAGGGTTTTTATGGCCTGAAGGTGCATGAAGAGGTATTAAAAAGAGGCGTAAAGATTACAGGCGCCACCGTCCATTATGTGGATGAGGGAACGGACACAGGAACGATTATTGCGCAGAAGGCGGTGGAAGTGCTGCCCGGAGATACTCCTCAGATTTTGCAGAAAAGAGTTATGGAGCAGGCTGAATGGGTGATTCTGCCGGGAGCGATAGATGAGATTGCTTCTAAAACCGTATCATGATATATAATACAGAAAGGGCGTAAAGCATGAAAGTATTAATTGTAGGAAGCGGCGGCAGAGAGCATGCCATTGCTGCCAGTGTATTAAAAAGTGACAGAGTAGATAAAATTTACTGCGCTCCCGGCAATGCCGGAATCGGACTGATTGCAGAATGTGTACCGATTGGAGCCATGGAATTTGATAAAATTGTGGCGTTTGCCAAAGAAAAAGAAATAGATTTGACAATAGTGGGGATGGATGACCCTTTGGTGGGCGGTCTTGTGGATGAACTTAATGCAGCAGGCTTACGCGCCTTTGGCCCCCGTAAAAATGCGGCAATCCTGGAAGGAAGCAAGGCTTTTTCAAAGGATTTGATGAAGAAATATAATATTCCTACAGCAGCGTATGAAAATTTTGATTCTGCCGAAGAAGCAATTGCTTATCTGGAAAAAGCGGAATTCCCCATTGTTTTAAAGGCTGACGGACTGGCTCTTGGAAAGGGTGTGTTAATCTGCCGGAATCTTGAAGAAGCAAAAGAGGGCGTTAAGTCCATTATGCTGGATAAGAAGTTTGGAAGTGCGGGAAATAAACTGGTAATTGAAGAATTTATGACAGGCCGGGAGGTATCCGTTCTTTCCTATGTGGATGGCAAAACCATTAAGACCATGACTTCCGCCCAGGACCATAAGAGAGCGGGGGACGGCGATACGGGATTAAATACAGGCGGCATGGGAACTTTTTCGCCCAGTCCCTTTTATACAAAGGAAGTGGATGAATTCTGCCGGAAGTATATTTACCAGCCTACCGTAGATGCCATGGCGGCAGAAGGAAGAGAATTCAAGGGAATTATTTTCTTTGGATTGATGCTGACGGAAAAAGGCCCCAGGGTGCTTGAATATAATGCCAGATTCGGAGACCCGGAAGCTCAGGTGGTGCTTCCGCGTATGAAGAATGATATTATTGAAGTGATGGAAGCCTGCATTGACGGAAAACTGGATGAAGTGGATCTTCAGTTTGAAGATAACGCGGCGGTTTGTGTTGTTCTGGCTTCTGAGGGATATCCTGTTAAATATGAAAAGGGTTATGTGATTCACGGCCTTGAAAAATTTGAAAATCAGGATTCTTATTTCTGTTTCCATGCAGGAACCAAAAAGACTGATGAGGGCATTGTGACAAACGGCGGACGGGTTCTTGGCATTACCGCCAAGGGAGCGGATTTAAAGGAAGCAAGAAAGAATGCCTATGCTGCAACGGAATGGATTGAGTTTGAGAATAAATATATGAGGCATGATATCGGAAAAGCCATTGATGAGGCATAATTTTAGTGGGAAGAACAGGTTATGGATGGGATTCGGAGAAAAATTTCATTAGATGAATATCATCGCCCTGCCCTGTGCAAAGAGTGTCAGGGGGTAATGGTTTATAAGGGACTTGGAGAATACCAGTGTGAAGACTGCGGTGCAGTGGATTATGATGATTACGGAAAGGTACGTAATTATCTTGACAATCACCGGGGAGCAAATGTATCACAGGTATCGGATGCAACGGGAGTTTCTCATAAAGCAATCAGAGAAATGATAAAGGAAAACCGGTTTGAGGTTGTTGACAACCGGGGCGGCTATATCAGATGTGAAATGTGCGGCAGCAGCATTAACAGCGGCAGGCTCTGCAGTAAATGTGAAACATTATATCACCGTAAGCTGGAGGCGGAAGCCAGAGCGAGCCGGAAATCCGCTATCAAGGGCGGAAGCTCCGGGATGCGCGGAGAAAGCGGAAGCAAACGTTTTACAAGAGAGAGATAAGGAGAAAAAGCAGTGAAGACAATAAGAACTCTGTTTCGGAAAGAAACTTGGATGAAAGGAATCCTGGGAATGGCAGCTTGCCTGACAATATTTGCTTTGAGCGGATTTGTCAGTGAGGCAGCTCAGGGCACGGTAAAAGCGGATACGGCTAAAATCAGGGCGCAGGCCGATACAGGCAGCGAAGTCGTCGGAAGTACCGTAAAGGGTAAAGTGATAGATATTGTAGGTGCAGTTACCGACAGTTCGGGAATGAAATGGTATAAGGTTCCCATTGCCAATAACGGCTATGGTTATATCAGAAGCGACCTTGTGGAAACAACTGATACTGTTGAAGTTACTGAAAATAATACTGCCAGTGAACTGACAACTGCGGCAGCAGAAAAACCTGCGGAAACAGTGCCTACCGCTATTGGTGAACAGCAGGCCACTATTTCCCAGGCCAGCGTAAGAATCCGCTCCGGTGCTTCCACCCAGCATGATGCTGTTGCATCCCTTCCCCAGGGAACAACAATTACTTTGATTGGAGAAGCAAATGACAGTGCAGGAAACAAATGGTATCAGATGACCTGTAATTATAATAATAAAACAATACAGGGCTATGTACGTTCTGATTTGATTACGATTGGAGCGGCAGCTTCTGAGCCGCAGAATTCGGATGCTCCTGAGAACACAGATGGCGGTGAAGGAGAAGGCGGCGAGGGTGAAAATACGGAGGCTGAAGGAGAAAGTCCTGAAGGCACGGATCCCGATGAAGGCGGCCAGGAATCCGAACCGGAGCAGCCCGTATCAGAACATAATGACTATGAAGTTGTATATAATGAAGATGTATACTGGCTGTATGATAATACCAACGGCACTATGATGAAAGTGGCGGATTTGCTTTCCGTGGTGAACAAAGCCAATGAGAACAGCGCAACGCTTCAAAGCCAGGTTAAAAACGGTAAAATTGTTATTATTATTCTGGCTGCAATTGTTGTCATACTGGTAGTGGTTATTACTGTTTTACTGTTTAAAATCAGGGATTTATACTACGGGGATTATGAGGATGAAGACTATGATGAAGAGGAAGAAGAAATTGAAGAGCCTGTAGTAATTAAGAAGAAAAAACGTGCGGCGGCTGTGGAAGAGCTTCCTGAGGAGCCGGTTAAGAAAAAGAAGGTTGTTTCACAGAAAAAATCAGATGAAGATGTGAAAAATGTCAGAGAAAGACCTGTTAAAGCTGTGAAGGAAAGACCGGTAAAGCAGGCGGCGGAAGAAGCGGAAATTCATGCAGCGGAGAGAAAGCAGCCTGCCAAAAAGCCGGCAGGAAGAAAAACACAGAATTTCCTGCTTGATGATGATGAGTTTGAGTTTGAATTTTTAAACATGGATGACAAAGATTTATAAGTACAAAAGAGGGAGAGGGATAGCAGGGGCTATTCCTCTTTGTCAAACCGAAGAAAGCAAGTGAAGAACCAAAGGAGAATTCATGATAATAGAGATAGATTTTAACAGTGAGGAAGCCATATATCTGCAGCTGCGTAATCAGATTATTCTTGGCATTGCCACCTCCAGATATAAAGAAGGGGATGCCTTGCCGTCAGTGAGGACACTTGCAGATGAAATCGGCATTAATATGCATACAGTTAATAAGGCATATAATGTACTGAAGCAGGAAGGCTATGTGAAAGTAGACAGGAGAAAAGGCGCTGTCATTGCTTTGAATATTGACAAGCTGCGGGCCATGGAGGAAATAGACAGGGATTTGCGTGTGATTTTGGCCAAGGCAAGCTGCAAAGGAATTACCAAGGAAGAAGTACATGAAATGATAGATGAAATATATGGAAATTATGGAGGACTTTGATATGCAGTCGGGAAGTTTTACAGACAAGGCGAAAGCAGCACTGACACTGGCGGAAAAAACCGCCTCCAGAATGAAGGTCGGATATGTGGGAACAGAACATATATTGATTGGACTGTTAAAGGAAAAAACAAGTGTGGCGGCAAAGGTACTGCTTGAAAACGGCGTGGAGGAGGAAAGGCTTCTTTCCATGATTAAGGAGCTGATAGTTCCTGAAGGGGCAGTTGTTCTGAAAGAAAAGGAAGGATATTCCCCAAGGGCTCAGGCAGTTCTGGAGGAAGCCCACAGACAGGCGGACAGATTCCGGGCAGAAAAAACGGGAACAGAGCATATTTTACTGGCTCTCTTAAAGGAGGGAGAAAGTGTGGCGGCCCGTCTGCTTAAAACAATGGAAATTTCCATCCATAAGCTTTATGCGGAAACGCTGACCGCTATGGGAGAAGACCCCGGATTATACAAAGAGGATTTTGCCAAGCGGCAGAAGGGGAAAAAGCCGAATGCTTCAACCCTGGAGCAGTACAGCAGGGATTTAACAGCCCTTGCGCTTGAGGGAAAGCTGGATCCTGTTATCGGGCGTGAGGATGAAATAAAAAGAGTGATTGAAATATTGAGCCGGAGAAATAAGAACAACCCCTGTCTGATTGGAGAACCGGGAGTAGGAAAAACTGCCGTGGTGGAAGGTCTGGCTGAAAGAATAGCGGCAGGAGAAGTGCCTTTTACGGTTCAGAATAAACGTCTGCTTACCCTTGACTTATCCGGGATGGTTGCCGGTTCCAAGTACAGGGGTGAATTTGAGGAAAGAATTAAGAAAGTGATTCAGGAGGTACAGGAGGACGGCAATATTATATTGTTTCTGGATGAAATGCACACGATTATCGGGGCAGGCGGTGCAGAAGGAGCCATTGATGCATCCAATATTTTAAAGCCCTCTCTTGCAAGGGGTGAACTTCAGCTGATAGGAGCCACTACCATAGCGGAATATCATAAGTATGTGGAAAAGGATGCAGCTTTGGAAAGACGTTTCCAATCGGTTACGGTGGAGGAGCCTACGATTCCCCAGGCAATTGATATTCTGAAGGGAATTGCACATAAGTATGAAGAACATCATCAGGTGGTCATTACCGATGAAGCAATTACGGCGGCAGTCCAGCTTTCGGAGCGGTACATTAATGACAGAAATCTGCCTGATAAGGCAATTGATTTAATGGATGAGGCAGCGGCGGCAGTGCGGCTGAAAGCCATGCATACGCCGGAAAATTTAAAGGAAGTTTTAAAGAAGATTGCAGGGATTGACGCTGAAGTGGAAGGCTGCCTTAAGGAAAATGACTTTGAAAAAGCGGGAACGCTGCGTAAGGAGCAGGAAAAGCTGATAAAGAAATATGAGAGGATAAAGGAAAACAACCGCAAAAAGCAGGAGGAAGCGAAATATGAAATCGGTGAAAGCGAAATTGCCGAGGTAGTTGCCTCCTGGACCAAAATTCCCGTTAAAAAGCTGACAGAAAAAGAAAGTGAAAGGCTTTTGAAGCTGGAAAGTATCCTCCATAAGCGGGTTATCGGTCAGGAAGCGGCGGTCAGCGCGGTTTCCAAGGCAATAAGAAGAGGAAGGGTAGGACTTCAGGACCCTAACAGACCGATTGGCTCCTTCCTGTTTTTGGGACCTACCGGCGTGGGAAAAACAGAGCTCAGCAAAGCCCTGGCGGAAGCTATGTTCGGTTCCCAGGATGCCCTTATCAGGGTGGATATGTCCGAATATATGGAAGGGCACTCGGTATCCAAAATGATTGGTTCTCCTCCGGGATACGTTGGTTTTGAAGAGGGAGGGCAGCTTAGCGAAAAGATAAGGAAAAATCCTTATTCAGTAGTGCTTTTTGATGAAATTGAGAAGGCCCATCCCGATGTATTCAATGTGCTTTTACAGGTGCTTGATGACGGGCATATTACAGATTCCAAGGGAAGAAAGGTCAGCTTTAAGAATACCATCCTGATTATGACCTCCAATGCAGGAGCCCAGAGAATCGTGGAGCCAAAGAATCTGGGATTCGGCATTTCCACGACGAAGGAGCAGGATTATGAAAAGATGAAATCCGGTGTTATGGAGGAAGTGAAAAAGCTTTTCAAACCGGAATTTATTAACCGTATCGATGAAATTATGGTATTCCATCCTTTAAGTAAGGAGGATATGTATCAGATTATTAATCTTCTGGGAACGGGACTTGCAGCAAGATGTAAGGAGCAGATGCAGATTAAGCTGACTTTAAGCAATGCTTTGAAGGAACATATTGTTGAAAAGTATGCAGATTATAAGATGGGTGCAAGGCCTTTAAAGAGAGCCTTGCAGCAGGTGGTGGAAGACCAGCTGGCGGAAGAAATCCTGTCAGGAAATATCCATGCAGGAGATACGGTTACGGCAGGTTTCAGAAAAGGAAAAGTTATTTTTGAAACAAAATGATTTTTCAGTGGCAGTAAAAGAAAAAATATATTATACTGATATTATTCCAATGATACTATTTAGGAGGACATAAGAATGGCTGTTGTAGAAGAGCTGCTTCGTAAGGAAGAAAACGGCGGCATCAGTTTTGGCAACCACAGGCTGGATGCAAAAGCAAAGGTAGAGGATTTTGAATATAATGGTGATTTATACAAGGTAAAGACCTTTAAGACCATGACCAAGCTGGAAAGAAATGGAATGTTCGTATATGAATCCGTGCCCGGTACCAGCGTACTTGATTTTGAAGAAACGGAAAGCGGTATCAGTTTTCTGGTGGAGGGCGATGAGGACGCCCAGATAACAGTTGAACTGGCCGAAGATACGGAATATGAGGTTTTTGTTGCAGATGAAAGCATTGGAAAGATGAAAACCAATCTTGGCGGCAAATTGAATATCAGTGTAGAACTGGCAGGCGCAGGAGAGGTAAAAGTTAATATTGCAGCATCATAAGTAAAAGGGCTGCCCGTAAGACGGGTCTGCATAAGCAGAAAGTGCCTTCTGCCTTAATCGGGCGAAGGCACTTTTTTCAGTGACTGGCAAATCAAGCTTACTGGCAAATCAGGGAGGGAAAATGGCAAAGGGAAAAAATACGATATTTTTCTGTCAAAGCTGCGGCTACGAATCTTCCAAATGGATGGGGCAATGTCCGGGATGCAGGGAATGGAACACCTTCGTGGAGGAGCAGGTTGTGACAGGGCAGGGAAAAAAGGCGGGAAGCGGAAGAACAGCTTCCAGGCTGACTGAAAAAAGCAGGCCGGCCGTGCTTTCAGAGGTTTCCCTAAAAGAAGAGGATAGAATCACTACACGGATTAAGGAGCTTGACAGGGTGCTTGGGGGCGGTATTGTAGCGGGCTCTCTGACCCTGGTAGGCGGAGATCCGGGTATCGGAAAATCCACATTGCTTCTGCAGGTCTGCAGGAACCTGGCGGCGGACAACAGAGAGGTGCTTTATGTATCCGGAGAGGAATCCTTAAAGCAGATAAAGATAAGGGCAAACAGAATCGGTGAATTTAATGAGCATTTGAAGCTTTTGTGCGAAACAAGTCTGGAAAGCATTGAGGAAACAATAAGGAGGAGTAAGCCTGAGATTGTAATCATAGATTCTATTCAGACCATGTATCATGAAGAAATTTCATCGGCTCCGGGAAGCGTTTCTCAGGTAAGGGAAGCTACCAGCGTTTTTCTGCAGCTGGCTAAGGGACTGAATGTATCCATTTTTATTGTGGGACATGTGACAAAAGAAGGAACAGTAGCAGGCCCCAGAGTACTGGAACACATGGTGGATACGGTGCTTTACTTTGAGGGCGACAGGCATGCATCCTACAGAATTCTTCGGGGAGTGAAAAACAGGTTCGGTTCTACTAATGAAATCGGTGTATTTGAAATGCAGGCGGACGGACTGAAAGAAGTGCCTAACCCCTCGGAATTTATGCTGAACGGAAGACCGGAGGATGCCAGCGGTTCCGTAGTGGTGTGTTCCATGGAAGGAACCAGACCTATTCTGGTGGAAATTCAGGCGCTTGTGTGCCACAGCAATTTCGGGATTCCAAGGCGTCAGACTACCGGTACAGATTTCAACAGAGTTAATCTTTTAATGGCAGTGCTGGAAAAAAGGCTTGGGCTTCAAATGGGCAGCTGTGATGCTTATGTCAATATTGCAGGCGGTATTAAAATTCAGGAGCCTGCAATCGATTTGGGAATTGCCATGGCTATTGTGTCCAGCTTTAAAAACCGGGCGATAGACGGAAGTACAATTGTTATGGGAGAGGTTGGGCTTAGCGGTGAGGTAAGAGCCGTGAGCATGGTTCCAAGCAGAGTGCAGGAGGCAAAGAAGCTGGGCTTTACTGCCTGTATTATCCCGGCAGTTTGTATGGACAGCGTAAAGGAAATGACCGGTATTAAAATTACCGGCGTAAAAAATGTCGGTGAGGCTATGGATTTGATTTGATAAATAACTGACAATAAATGTAACAAAAATATGACATTTTTGATGAAATAATTAAAAAATATTTAAAAAAAATACTATTTTTCTGTTCAAAGCAGGCGATTTATGGTAACATATAACAGGACTTTGTCTATACTTAAACGGATAAAAGGAGTTAATAATGGATAAGAAGAAATGGATAAAGCACATCCCACTGTTTATAGTGGAGGTTGCATTACTGCTGATAGCAATTGGTGTGCTGTATGTAACTCTTCGAGCAACCGGTGAAGTGAAAAAGGATAATCTGGATGAGAACCAAATCGCTGTTAATGAAGAAGTAAAGCAGAATATGGAGGGAACAGCGGAAAATAATTCGGAAGAAGAAGCGGAAATCAGCAGCAAATACAACGGCACCTATAATATAGCCTTTTTTGGTGTTGATTCAAGAGATGAGAATCTCGGAAAAGGCAACAGAAGTGATACGATTATGATTTGTTCCATTAATATGGACAGTCACGAAGTACGTCTTGTTTCCATTTACAGAGATACTTATCTGAATGTGGGAAATGATGTGTATAAAAAGTGCAACAGTGCCTATGCATTGGGGGGACCTGAGCAGGCGCTCAGCATGATTAATATGAACACGGATTTATATATCACTGACTATATCACTGTGGGATTTGATGGTCTTGTGGAAGCTGTGGATGCGTTGGGCGGCATAGAGATGGAGGTTCGGGAAGAGGAAATCAGCCATTTGAATAATTATCAAATCAGTATGGTCGGAACAACTGCCGACGGCGTAAATTTTACCGCTGCTGCCGGAACTGATTATACTCCCGTTACAACAGCAGGAAAGCAGACCTTAAATGGACTGCAGACAACTGCTTATTGCAGGATCCGATATATTGGTGATGATTTTGAACGTGCAGAGCGGCAGAGAAATGTATTAATCGCCATGATGGAGAAGGCTAAGACAGCTTCCGTAGGAAGCCTGACAGAAGCTGTGAATGCAGTGCTTCCGCATGTTCGTACATCGGTGGACATTGCAGATGTTATCCCTATGCTCGGCATGATAGGGGATTTTAAAGTGACAGCCAGTGATGGTTTTCCGTTTGAAGGCATGAGAAATGGCGGAACGATAGGAACAGAAGGAGCCTGTGTAGTGCCAACATCCCTGGAAGAAAATGTCATTAAGCTTCATGAAGTCTTGTTTGATGATAAAAATTATGCGCCATCTAAGGAACTGAAAAGCTTCAGCGTCCAGGTTGAAGCGGATACGAAGGATTATCTGCTGTATTGACCGGGCAGGCAAAGCAGGGGATGCTTTTTGACCGGCAGCCAGGAAGAGAAATATAAAAAAAGAAGATATTCAGGAATTCCTTCTGAGTATCTTCTTTTTTATACAAAAAAATAACAGGGGCAGTAGGAATCGAACCCACATCGACGGTTTTGGAGACCGCTGTTCTACCGTTGAACTATGCCCCTATTTAAGTGGCTCATAAAACCACCGAAAATCATTATACATAAAACTACATTATCTGTCAACAGCTTTTGCAGTAGAATTTCGTAAAATAAATTGAGGCCGGAGAAGGGTTTTACTGACAGATACATGATTCATAAGGCTGTGAAGTGCCATATAACCGCACTTGCCCAGTTCTGAACGCTCCTGTCTGATGGTGGTAAGGGCGGGATTGGATCGGGCGGATGCAGGTAAGTCATCGAAGCCTATTACGCTGATGTCCTTCGGGACGCAGTAGCCGTATTTCTTACATTCCTTCATGACTCCGTAAGCAAGCAAATCGTTGCCGCATACAATTGCCGTAGCGCCATGATTAAGGAAAGCAGGAACGAAATCCTTAGCTGATTCAGCAACATAATAACCGTTTGCAATCAGATTTTCGTTTAAGGGAATATTGTGGGCAGCCATGCTGTCATAAAAAGCCTGCTGTCTGTGTTCTGTAATCATGGAATGGAGGGAACCGTTTAAAAATGCAATTTTTGTATGGCCCAGCCGGACCAGATGCTCTATTGCGTAATCGATTCCCTCGAAGCTGTCTGTTCCGATGTATGCCACATTTGGATTCTTAAGAATGAAGTTGTCAAACAGGACGGTGGCAATGCCGGTATTTGGTAATTGGTTCATCCATTCGTCCTGAAGTGCGAAGCCTACCAAAAATGCTCCGGAATAGCCGTTTCTCAGCATAAAGGTATCATACTTTTCCTGCTGCTGGAAGCCGGGGGTTATGGGAAGAATGTCGACGTTCCAGTTATCCCGGTAGGCAGCCTGCTTAAACCCGAGCACGATATCATAACCAAACTGGCTGATAGATTCGTAATCCATATTTTCAATAAAGATACAAAGCTTTTTGTAATCTTCTTTTTTCATCCGCTTTGTGGTGTAACCCATTTCAACAGCCGTATCTAAAATTGTCTGCCGGAGCTCTGTGCTGATATCGCTCGCACCATTTAATCCTTTGGATACAGTACTGATGGAAACACCGAGTTTATCGGCAATCTCTTTAATTGTAGCCATGGCAGCACTCCTCTTTTCCTGTTCGGTTTCACCTTTTTTCAGTATACTGTAAATGAATCCCTGATTGCAACCTTTTAATAAAAAAAGCCTGGAAAACCATTGAACTGTTACGAATTGATTGACGAAACAGGCATAAAATGTTAAAAATAAAGTGTAGCGAAAATTTACGAAAATTTTATTATGGGAGAGAAAAGTATTGGAAAAGAGCAGAATGACAAGAGGGGCAGGTATTTTATTATCAGTGACCAGTCTGCCGTCGCCATATGGAATAGGCACCATGGGAAAGGCGGCCTATGACTTTGTAGATTTGCTGGCGGAAATGGAACAGAAATACTGGCAGGTACTTCCGGTGGGGCCTACCGGCTTTGGCGACAGCCCTTATCAGTCTTTTTCAGCCTTTGCGGGCAATCCGTATCTGATAGACCTGGATATTTTAATTAAAGAGGGGCTGCTGAAGAAAAAGCAAGTGCATGACTTCATTTTTGGGGAAAAAGAAGATACTGTTGATTACGGTATGCTTTATGGGAACCGTTTTGCGGTGCTGCGCAGCGCGTTTAAAAGATTTGACACTTCAGCCCGGGATTTTAAGGACTTTTGCCGGGAAAACAAAGGCTGGCTGGATGATTACAGCATGTATATGGCCATAAAAAGCAGCCAAAACAATAAGTCATGGCTTGAATGGGACGCGCCGCTTAGGAACAGAGAGGACGCGGCGATGGAAGAATGCAGAAAAAGCCTGAAAAAGGAAATAAAATTCTGGAAGTTTCTGCAGTTTAAGTTTTTCAGTCAATGGTATGGGTTAAAAGCTTATGCGAATAAAAAGGGAATCAGCATAATAGGAGATATCCCTTTATATGTAGCCATGGACAGCGCGGATGTTTGGGCCCAGAGGAACCAGTTTCAGCTGGATAAGGAAGGAAATCCGGTTGAAGTGGCTGGCTGCCCGCCGGACGCGTTTTCTGATGATGGACAGAAATGGGGAAATCCTCTGTATAATTGGGACAGGATGGAAAAAAACGGATTTCGCTGGTGGAAAAGCCGTATGGAGGCTAACGGCAATCTGTTTGACATTATCAGAATCGACCATTTTATTGGCGTGGCAAAATTTTACAGTATACCTGCCGGGGATGATAATGCCAGAAACGGAAGGTGGAATAAAGGACCTGGCAAAAAGCTTACGGATGTGATTGAAAAGGCGCTTGGGAAAAACAGGATTATTGCGGAAGATCTTGGCGTAGCAGTACCGGAGGTTAAAAAGCTTTTGAAAAAGACGGGCTGGCCGGGAATGAAAATTATTCTTTTTGCCTTTGACGGAAATGTTAAAAATGAGCATCTCCCTTATAATTATGACAGCGGGAATCTTGTAGTATATACGGGAACCCATGATAATGAAACTGTGGCGGGATATTTTAAAGATAAAAGGGAAGAGGAGCTGGAATTTCTTTATCAGTATCTGAATATCAGGACGAAAGAAGAAATACCGGATGCCGCGATGCGGGCGGCATATGGCAGTGTGGCGGATATTGCCGTAATACAGATGCAGGATATTCTGAAGCTGGGAAACGAGGCGAGAATGAATTTCCCCTCTACAGTAGGTACTAACTGGCGGTGGAGAATCTTAAAAGACAGCCTTACAAATGAGAGAAAAGAGTTTGTGAAAAACATGACACTCATCAGCGGAAGAGGGGGACTTTAGATGAAAAAGAAAATGTTATCCTTGTTTTTGTGCATTGTGCTTGTTCTTTCGGGCAGCGGCTGCGGGGCAAAAGCAGGAGATCAGGAAAGCAGGCTGGAGGACGGCAGAGGGCAGGCGCAGGAGGATAGAGAACAGGAAGACGGCAGCAGACAGACCCAGGAAAGCGGCGGCAGCACAGCTGAGGCTGCTGAAGTGCCGGAGCAGACATGGAGGATTCCCGAGCCGGTGTCAATGGAGGATTTTGAGGCTTTTATGGCAGCCTGCGGGAAAAGGGGGATTAAGGTGATACTGGATCTTGTCCTCAATCACAGTTCGTCAAAGCATCCCTGGTTTTTGGAGGCGTGTGATTATCTTGTAAATCTGGAAGATGGGGAGCCGGACTCAGAGGTATGTCCTTATGTGGATTATTATCATTTCAGCAAAGAAAAAAAAGGAGGCTATTGCCAGGTACCGGGCAGTGATGTGTGGTATTATGAAGCACAGTTTTGGGATGGCATGCCCGACCTCAATTTGTATAATGAGCAGCTTCGGGGAGAAATTGAACAGATTGTGGATTTCTGGCTTGGGAAAGGCGCAGGGGGTAAAGGAGAAAAAAGAGGACGCATATCTTGTAGCGGAGGTATGGACAGATTTAAACACTTATGCGGCATATTACGACAGCGGCATAGACAGCATTTTTAATTTTGCTTTTGCAGACAGTGACGGTATTATTGCCAAAACAGTTAAGGGCAGTTCCCCGGCTTCTTCTTACAGTAAAAACCTGGAAGAAACAGAAAAGCTGTTTAGTGGGCGTAATCCTGATTATATCGACGCGCCTTTTTACACCAACCATGATATGGGGAGAAGCGCCGGATATTATGCGGGAGAGGAGTCGGCATCCCAGACCAAGCTTGCAGGCGCCTTAAATCTTATGATGAGCGGAAGCGCTTTTATTCATGACAATAGAAAGTTCGCAAAGCGTGCTTTCTATTGTTTATTACGGGGAAGAGCTGGGCATGAAGGGAGCCGGAAAAGATGAAAATAAGAGGGCGCCCATGTATTTTTCCCCGGATGCCTCTTCGCCGGGCATGTGTAAAGGTCCTGACGGCATGGATGGAATACTGACGATTCCGCCCTGCGGTATTGTTATAATGAAATAAGCGGCAGGGAGAGCCGCCCTGTTTTGCAGGATATTGACAGGCCGAAGGTGTACTTTGCGCTCTTTCTGTTGTCACGAAAAACAAAAGACCCTGAGAGGTAACTCTCAAGGTCTTCTGCTTGTGTAAAAGGGGGAATTCTTTCGGAATTGATAATTAGCTTGAATTGATGTCCGTTCATCAACTCTTTTGTTATTATATTGCTTTAAACGACGAAAATCTATAATTATATTGCTAAATAATAAAAATATATTAGCTAAGAAGAAAAGCTAAGAAATTTGTATCAGGATTTGAAAGATTTAAGAGTGCATATTTTGTTTTTTTATGTTAAGATGAAAACAGAATTGCAATACATGAAGTTTATCAGGAAGGTATGCCAATATGTCAGTGGAAAATGAGAACTTGTTCAGGCAGGAAAAAATTCAAAAATATCGTGGGATTATGTGCAGCTTATTACGCTATATTCCATGGCTTAAACAGAAGCTGGGTCAGAAAACATCACATTTCTATCAGGGAGATGATATGCCTGCCGCGTCCATGCCTATTGCGGTGTATGACAGTACGCTGCTTGCTTTTATAAAAGAAATGCAGGCTACCGGCTTAATGAACAGGAATTATGTATATATTTTTTCAAGAAACGGGCTGTGGACGGTGGCAGATGAGCTGGATTGGATTCAAAAAACGGAGCTTAAAAATATAGAAGATATATTTGGTATTATGGCAAAATATGTCCTTGGCGGGATGACAAAAGGGAATATGTGGACCCAGGCAGTGGAAAACGGCGTTTTTCTGAACGCGCTTCTTAAGATAAAGGAATTATTGGAGGTTTACGATAAGCCGCTGGCATAGGAGTTATTTGTTTTATGAGTGATAAATCGGAACAAAAGAGAAAATATATTCTGGAAACTGCCAGAGATGTTTTTATTGAAAAAGGCTATAAAGATGTAACAATGAAGGACATTGTGGAAGCATGCAATATCAGCAGGGGCGGTTTATATCTGTATTTTTCCAGCACAAAGGAAATATTTCTGGAGGTTTTGCAGCTTGAGCAGCTGGAAGCGGATGATGTATTTGAAAAAAATATTCCGAAAGAGGCAGGCCCTTCGGCAATACTGGCGCTTTTCTTAAAGGAGCAGAAAAAAGAACTGCTGGGCAGGGAGAAGGGGCTTACCAAGGCAACTTATGAATTTTTCTTTGAAAACAGGATAGAGGGTAAAGAGAACTTTCTGAAGATGCAGTTTGATTCGGCAGTGCTTGTAATACAGAAGCTGATTGAAGCAGGTGTTTCCGAAGGAGAATTTTACTGTGAGGATCCAAGGAGAGCCGCAAGCAATATTATGTATGTATTAGAAGGACTTAAAATTGCATCACAGACAAGAGGAATCACGGAAGGGGCAGTTGACCGTGAAATAATGTATGTAATGCAGGGACTGATTATAGAAGACTGAGAATAAAATGCTATATGATATAATTCGGGAAGCTTCAAGAATGAGTACTTGAAGCTTTTCCGATGTTATGAATAATCTGACAGGGAAGGGGTTTCGTATGATTAAAGAAGTGGTTTCAGTTGAGCTCCCGGTAGGGGAAAGGCTGAAAATAAAGAAAAACAGGATTGAAGGCAGGAATCCGTCTGAAAAGAGGCTGGTGATCGTGTCGGGGATTCACGGTGATGAATTTGAGGGACAGTATATTTCTTACGAAACGGCACGGCGGATTCAGGAAAACAGGGAATGTCTCAGCGGTACGGTGGATATTTATCCTGCGCTCAATCCGCTGGGTCTTGATATCGCGTCAAGGACGGTTCCCAAAATCAATATGGATATGAACCGGATGTTTCCGGGGGATGAACATGGAATTTTAATAGACAAAGTTACGTCGGCGATTGTAAATGACGTGGCAGGAGCCGATATCTGTCTGGACATTCATGCAAGCAATGTTTTTATCAGGGAAATACCCCAGGTCAGAATTAATGAAGAATTTGCGGCAAAATTACTGCCTTATGCAAGATTGATGAATGTGGATATGGTATGGACTAATGCAACGGAAACAGTTCACGAGTCCACGCTTGCACATTCCATGAATATGCTGGGAGTGCCTGCCATGGTCATTGAAATGGGAATGGGCAACAGAATCAGCAGGCGGTTTGGCAATCAGGTGGTGGATGGAATTTTTAACCTGATGAAGGAAATGGGCATGTGGCATGGGGAAACGGGAAAAATACAATATCCGGTTCTTTCTACCGACGGTGAGGTGGAATTTATCAGGTCGAAGGTGACAGGGGTTTTTCTGCCTGCTATTGAACATAATCATTATGTAAAAAAAGGCGACAGGCTGGGGGAGATTGTAAATCCTTTGGAGGGACGCGTGCTGGATGAAATAGTGGCGGAAAAAAGCGGGCTTGTGTTCAGCCTTCGGGAATATCCTTTTGTCAGGGAAGGGGCTCTGCTTCTTCGGATTCTGACCGGAATTGAAGAATAACGGCTGTGAAAAACTTAAAAGGCCGGATAAAAGTAATGGCATAGGAAGCGGTAGATTAAATAAAGGTGTATAGCTATGGTTAAGGAAGATATTTATACGGTAAAATCTCCCTATAGGGAGGATATGGTTGTCAGGGGCTTTTGCTTTGGAAGGGGAGAGCCTGCCGCCTGTGTTTTAGGCTCGGAAAGAGGAAATGAGATACAGCAGATGTACGTCTGTTCTCAGCTCATAGTGGCGTTAAAAGAACTGGAAGCAAATGGCTGCATCAATGCAAATAAGAAGATTATGGTAATTCCTGTTATTAATGCACTGAGTATGAACATAGACAGAAGATTTTTCGGTGTGGAAAATCAGGATATCAACAGATTGTTTCCCGGTAAGTCTTACGGCGATACTGCTGACAGGATGGCAGACGGCATTTTCAAGGTTATCAGGGAATACAGCTATGGGATACAGCTTACAAGCTTTTATATGCCGGGTGAGTTTGTCCCCCATGTCCGCATGATGGAAACAGGGTATCAGAACACTTCCCTGGCGAATCTGTTCGGGCTTCCCTATGTGGTGGTGAGAAAGCCTACTCCTTTGGATACGAAAACCCTGAATTATAACTGGCAGAATGAGATGACGGCTGCTTTTTCCGTATATACCAATAAAAATGACTCCATTGACGAAAAAAGCGCGAAACAGGCAGTGGCAGCAGTGCTTCGTTTCCTCACCAGAATGGGAATTATACGATATGAAAGCCACAGCGGCTATATCAGTCATATTATTATGGAGGAGGATCTGTCAGATGTGCATACCGTTACAGCAGGCATTTTTAAAGGGCTTGCACAGCCTGGGGAGGATGTGAGGTACGGACATGCGCTGGCAGAAATTATAGATCCGTATGAGGGTTTTGTAAAGAAAAAGATTTTGGCGCCTACGGATGGCATTGTTTTCTTTGCCCACACGGAGCCCCTGGTATCGGAGGGAGATATTGTCTACCGCCTGGTTCACAGGCTGCATGAGTAACAGATGAGCAGGAGATTTCGGAAAGAACTGGAATTTGCGAGAATTGTTTTTTCACATAGCGAAGCTTGAACTGCTGCATGAAAGTATTCTGATCAGCATAGTCAGTGTTATCCCTTCTGCGCTTTTGGCGGCGCAGGAGGGATATTCTTCATAAAAACAGAAAGCTTTTTCTGTTATTCCAAGTCTTCCATAGAAGGCACATCTTCGGTAAAGGTTTCTTCTCCAAGCTCATTAATTGTAGTTTTTCCTGCTTTTCCATACTGATAAAGCTGGTCTAAGAATTCTATTGCCGCCCGTATCTTTGTTCTCAGCAAGTATCCTCCTGCCTGAGTGGACTCGGCCAGGGACTCTATTGAGAGATTCGGAGTCCATTCATAAGCCTTGCCATGGAAATCCTGTATCTTGTACAATATTTCATGAATCTCATCCTTAGTCAGGGGCAAAAGCTGGGGCGCTTTTGTTAAAAGATCAAGAACGGTCTTAGCCGGTTCCTGTTCATCAGGGTAAATCATTTCAAGATTTTCATATTCATGCTTTGTTTCAATCACGTCCTCCACATAGGATGCGCTAAGGGCAAAAATACTGAAAACAGCTTTAAAATGCTCTTTGGGAAGTAAAAAGTGAGCCATATTGCGGTATGCGTTCAACCGGGCTTTTTTTCCAAGCCGTCCCATCAGTTCCGTTTCATCGATTAAAATAACCCACCCATGATAACCCATCTGCAGGAATAAATGACTTATAAAGGAGAAATAATCACAGCAATGCTTTGTTTTTGTAAAGTTTGTATTGTACTTTACAGGCTGATCAAAAATTCTGCGGTAAATCTTTTTAAGAGCAGCATTAGCAATAAAATCACCTTCCAAATCCGCCTGCAAAAGGAACTTTTCATCAGAATCCTCTGTATTTAAATAAGAACGGAACAAATAATACAGCTTATCCGTTTCTAACTGTTTCGCCGCATAAAGCAGCATTTCATTTGCTGCAGGGCTGTTTGCGGATATCTTTTCCAGTTCATGCATGAATCCCGGCTGCTGCCTTCTGGGAAGATAGGTATTCTGTATAAGCTTCTGGTAAACAAGATAAAGCTTGTCCATGGGCGTTTCCTTACTGAGTGAAAGATAAGAAACCACCATGTTATTTGAATGGGCAAGATTAAATACTGTATTCAGAAGATGGGTTTTCCCTTCTCCATATTTCCCACTGATAATCATTCCGCTTGACTTTCCCTGTTCGCACACATTGTCCAGCCGGCCGGATATTTCTTTCATAATTTTAGGGCGCGCTTCTGAAAAATATTGTCCGACAGCACGGGAAGGAATACCCGAACGTAATGCTTCAATAATGTGCCTGGCTTCAATATCATACATCTGATTTTACCTCCTGCATAGCAATCTGAATGAGTCCGGGAATGCCAATGGAACCGGTACGCGCCTGCATGATAATTTCGCCTGCGTCTTTCAGGTTCAATGGGGAAACAGGATATTTTGGCTGTTGGCAGGCAAGACTTTCTGAAATGGAAATGATTACCTCCGGTGAGTACTCCTGCGCCGCAAACCGGTCCAAATCAACCATATCCGAAAAACAATTAAAATGCTCTCCGACAATTTCGTTTTGGATTCGCATCCATAGGGCCTGGTAAGATTTTAATCCGGCATTTTCATTATCAATCAGTTCTCTGTCAAAGGCATAAACAAACATAATATTTTTCATGCTGTCAATATCATCAATCAGCTGGCGGATGCTTTCATAAGTATCTTCCCGTTTCATTTTCGTATAATGAATCTGTTCTAAGCTGGAACGGCTGATCAGTATTTCCATATTGTCAATGGTAATAAACAAACCTGAATAACCGCCCATTCGAATCAGCTCAGCTAAAGAACGCAGCATATGTCTTGCGTTATATTTTGTGATACGGCCGGGATAAAAATCCATTGCGCGAAGCTGTGACAATTTGATGGAACGATCTCCTTCAAGCCATGCCAAAAGCAGCTCCTGATTCTGTTCTTCCAAAATGGGGTATCCTAAAATACTGCCTGTCAGCATACTGCACGCAAGGGCAAAATTATTGTCCATCATTGGATTGTCCAGAAAGAAATGCCTGAGCTGTGCACGGATTTCCCTCTTAGTCAATGCATCGCCCATATCATTTTGGGAAAGATAATCAATAAATTTCATACCTTCAGGAATATCATGAAAGTCAAACCCCATCTCCTGTATCAGGTGATGGCTGACCGCTTCCAGGCATTTTAAGATATTACACTGCTGGAAAATTTCCACATAAATTTCTTTAAAATCATGCATCCAGACATCCTTTGCTGAAAAATGGACTGTTTTATAATTTTCCTTTTGGGCAATAGATGTCATAAGCTTTAAGAAATGGGTCTTGCCGCTTCCGGTACGCCCTGTTATAAATTTAATTTTACTGCCGCCGTTTTTGATATATTCCCGGAGATATTTTTCTTTCCAGAAATCTGTAAGAACCTGGATTCCGCAGGTAAGCCGCTTTTTGGGCGGCAGGCTGCATGATTCCCCTGTATCCGGAATTTCTTTAAATTCTGACATTGTATTCACCTCTTATTCGTAAAAACGGATTGTAGCCAGATATTGCTCCTGCCCATCCTTATCCAGAATACGAATAGCTTTATTATTATTTCTGCTTGGCCCGAACTGGAACTTTCTTCCGTTTTTTGTTTCCTCTGTTTCAGAAATATACAGTCTTGCCAGATCAAAAGCAAAATTCTGCTGATCATAATCTTTCCTGAAACGGCTCATAGGCGCGAGGAACTTGTACAGGCTGGTTAAATAAATGTCAGACTCGGGATTCTTTTTCAGCTTCAATAAAGCAAGGTCATAAGCATCTGCAAGCTCATTGACAAAGGTAAGCGCATTAAAAGATGCTTTGTTGAGCTTTTCCTGCCCCTTTTGTACAATATCGACGAAACTCTGCGGTCTTATGCACTGTACTTTTTTGCGGTCCAGGTAAAGATCCTGATTTTCGGTATCCACTTTTACGCGATAAGGAAACATTTCGTAAACAGGAAACTCTCCGCGGACATCCACTCCTTTTTCCTGGCAGATTGCAAGCATCTGCTCTGCAAATTCTCCGTTTTCAAAATAAGCCCTGCTGTCAAAGTTTTCTACTGCGTCCTTCAGGCCTTCCAATGAAGAGCTGAGCGAATCTGCCGCGTCTTTCATGGAATTCAGGTCACGGACAAGATTTTTAATATCTCCGCTTTCTATTTCACGGCAGGAGGACTTAAAAAGCTTCTGCAGAGAGGCGAGAGCGTCCTTTAAATTTTTTTGACCGGGCTGTAAGGTTTGGTATAAATTTTCGTAATTCATTTTTTTTATCCTTTGCAATTTATTTTTTATTACAAAAAGTATATATGAAATGGCGGGTGTTTTCAATCATTTATTTTATTTATTATAATCCTGTGATAAAATAAAGCGGACAGGAGAAAATGCAATGGTAAAAGAACTTTACGAGTGGCAGGAAAAATGCCTTGACAGGTGGTTTGCGAATAACGGGAGGGGAATGGTCCAGGCAGTTACAGGATCCGGGAAAACCCTGCTGGCCCTTACAGCAGCTGCCCGTCTGGAAGAGAAGCTGAATCAGAATCTGCGCGTTAAAATTGTTGTTCCTACAAATACCTTAATGCACCAATGGAATCGGGATTTGAAGGAATTTCTTTCCGATTTCCGCAAAGAAGAAATACATGTTACAAATCCGCAAAAAGAAATAGGACTGCGGGGCGGAGGCTTTAAATCAGCCGCAGATTGTAAATATATGATTTATGTGATCAATTCTGCCAGATATGAGCTGGCAAGACAAATTTTAGCGGAGTTACGAGCAGGCGAAGCGGTTTTATTGATTGCAGACGAATGTCATCACTATGGAAGCGGACAAAACCAATTAATTTTTGAATTTCTGCCATACATAAAAGAATTTCAGGAGCACTTTTTTTCCCTTGGGCTTTCGGCTACGCTGCCTTCCGGAGAGTCACAGCGCTATCTTTCTTCTGTTCTTGGCCGGAAAATATATCATTATGGATTAGCAGACGCATCAGCAGGGCGTACGATAAGCCCCTGTGATATTTATCATATCAGCCTTTCCTTTCAGGATGAAGAAAAAGAAATATATGAAGAGCTGTCTGACAGGATGACTTTTTTATATGGCAGGCTGCTTCGTGCATATCCTTCTCTTGACACACTTGGCATAAAAGAACGTTTCGAGCTTCTGCGTGGTCTTGCCGGCAGTAAAAACAGGAAAATAGCTGAAGCCGCTTCTTTATATATGGGACTTTCCTACAAAAGGAAAAATCTGGTATGCCTGGCCTGCGCAAGGACCGCCTGTGCTTACGATTTAATTAAAAGACTGGATATAAGAGAAAAGATTCTTATTTTCAGCGAACGCGTTGAGCAGGCGGATGAATTATTTCGGTTATTACAGGAGCAGTATCCGGAAAAGGTGGGAAGATATCATTCAAAAATGGGAAAGCAGGCAAATAAAAACGCTTTGGAGCGATTCCGGGCAGACAGTATCCGTATTCTGATTTCCTGTAAGGCAATTGATGAGGGCGTTGATGTCCCTGACGTATCTGTTGGCATTATTTTGTCCGGTACCTCCACGCAGCGGCAGCGCATCCAGAGATTGGGAAGGATTATACGGAAAAATGCCGCAAAGGACCGGGCGAAGCTGTATTATCTGCACATAGAGGACACTTCAGAGGATTCCTGTTATTTGCCGGATGTCAATCAGCGCCGCCTGTTTGAGCTATCATATGATTTAACAATACATAAATTTTTTAATCCGCCGTATGACAAAAGGGCTCGGCTGCTTTTAAATGAAATGAAAAGCGCAAATGCCGGTACGGAAAAAATACGGGAAGCGGAGCGGTGTCTTCAGCTTGGCTGCGTCAGATCTGACTGGCGGCTTCGGCAAAGTGACATTGAGGAGCGTATTAAGGAAGCCAAGTACGCAAGCGACAAGAATTATTGGATTTGTATGAAAAAATTAAGCCGGCAGAGGTGAGCGTGATTTTGTCTGCGCTCTTTTTTAAGATGACTGTTTCTGAATTTGAAAAGATGATAAGGAGAATATAAATGCACGCAAATTCAATGTGCATATCCTGTTTCATAGCAAAGCAGGATATGCAAATAAGACAATTCAGTGATGAAAACAAAAAATCCGAGTACATGCATCAGGTACTGGAAATATTGTATCAGCATGGTCAATCGGAATCATCGCCGTGGATTGCGGAACAAATCAATCAATTATATGAGAGCTTTTGGGGAAAGTCAGAAGATTATGCATGTGTAAAACAAAAGTATAACAGATTACTGCTTGATAAGGAAAATGAAATTGAGCAGTATATATGCAAATCTGTTGATCCTGTAAGAGAATGTATTAAGTATGTCTGCGCGGCAAACTATATTGATTTTTCAGCAGTGGAGAACGTTAATGAGCAAACCTTTGAAAAGCTTTTGAAAAAAGCAGACAATGAGGCAGTTGCGGAAGGGGAATATCTGCAGTTTAAAAATGATTTGGAAGGAGCGGATAAATTAGTTTATCTAACTGATAATTGCGGGGAAATCGTTTTAGATAAATTATTTATCAAGATTATGAAAAAAATGTATCCGCAGCTGCAGATTACTGCTGTTGTCAGAGGAAACAATGTAATAAATGACGCGACTATGGAGGATGCGGAGCAAGTTGGATTAACAGATATAGTGCCGTGTATAGGAAACGGAAATGGCGCGCCGGGAACTGTTTTTAAGCGGTTAAGTGAAGAGGCAAAGCGGGTTTTGCAAAATGCTGATGTGATTATTTCAAAGGGACAGGGGAATTTTGAAGGATTATTCGGTGAAGGCATGAATCCCTACTATTTATTTTTGTGTAAATGTGAGCTGTTTGTTCAAAGATTTGGATTAAAGCAGTATGAATCTGTGTTTATCAGGGAAGAAAGGATAAGGATGTAAAGCTATGGACAGGATACTGAGCATTGTAAGCGTTTTTAGTGTTATATGGTCAAATGCTTTGCTTTCTGTTATATCGGATAATGAATAATATGCGAGAAATTCATTTCTCACGAAATCCTAAAATAGCTGAGTTTTTACATGAGTACGAATATGTGAGAGAATTTGGCGAGGGTGTTGACCGTATGTATTTGGAAATGAAAGAAGCAGGATTGCCAGAACCAGAATACCGTACAGAAGCGTTTATGGTTTACGCAACAATTAGAAATAAAAATGGGCAAGCCACAAGTACGCCACAAGTTGAGCCACAAGTCATGCCACAAGACGAGATAACAACGAAAGTATTACAGTTTTGTTCTGTACCAAGAAAAAAAGCGGAAATTGTCGATTATTGTGGATATAAGGATAGGAGAAGATTTACAGATAAGTATTTAAAACCTTTGTTGGAGTCTGGAGCAGCATTGGAAATGACAATTCCAGATAAACCAAATAGCAGTAAGCAGATGTATGTGGCAATAGAACAGAAATAAAAATGAATTAGGATGGAAAGATTTATAATGGGCGATTTTAAGGGAGGAAATGAATAATGAAATATTTAGACGGCAGTTATGCTGATGAGTATAAAATGATTAAGCAGTTGTGATAGTCAATCTTGTAAAATTGTAAATATGGTTGACATTCTTCAAGGCGGGAATGGTGCCGCGGCTGGGAAATCCGCTCATTTTGTTTGGAATATGCTGGTTAATTTATTTTGGAATATGTATGATTGCAGATATAGTTATATTGAAGATTAGCAGTCACGGCTGAGCCGTTCCGGCTCATAAGCATCCCCCTCTAATCCGGTAATTATAAGGTTTAGAGGGGGTTAAAGCTTCAATATTTTCCTGTTTAATGAAGGCTGGAATTATACAGCTGTAAAAAATAAGCATCTGTTCTCATCAGTTCCTCAAAACTTCCCTGTCCGGCAATTTTGCCATCTCTAAGAACCACAATTCGGTCGAAACCGGAAATTGAATTTAATCTGTGAGCGATTGCAATTACGGTTTTTCCTGTCAGCTTTTGAATAACTTCTTTCATTACATTTTCCTCGGTTAGATTATCCATTGCGGATGTGGCTTCATCCAAAATGATGAGTTCCGAATCTTTGAACCATAGGCGTGACAATGCAAGTCTTTGTTTTTCTCCTCCTGACAGACAAGTGCCCTTTTCACCAATTTCTGTATCCAATCCTTCAGCAAGATTTTCGATTAAGTATGATAACTGCACCCTGTTCAATGCTTCGAGAAGCTGGCTGTCCGGTACATTTTGTTCAAACGCCACATTTTCCCTTATTGTACCATCAAACACCGGAGCGTCCTGTGACAGGTAACTGACTCTGCTATACAATTCATTAAGACAGATATCTCTTAACTCCATACCGTCCAGCAGTATTTGGCCTTTGTGGTATTTAAGCAGGCCTAAGATTATCTTAACCAATGTAGATTTACCGGAACCGCTTTCTCCAACAAAAGCTATTTTTTCCCCTTTCCTGACAGATAAGCTTACATCATTAATGATTTTCCGGTCCTCATACTGGAATGAAAGATTTCTGATAGTTATTTCTCCGATATTTTGATTTAACACGCTGCCGTTTATTAATTGTTTATCATCTTTTGCCTGCAGAAATTCTTCAAATCTTGTATAGGAAGCTTTGTCCAATTTGTACTGTACATAAATTACATTGAAAATGGCAATGGGTATATAAGCATTTTCAATCAGAGAAATCAGTGTAACTACAGAACCTGCTGTAAGGCTCTTACTGTTCCACGCATAGAACAGAATGCCGATATCCAACATTGCCACAAGTAAAGCAAATATTGTAAAGAATGCTTCATGAATCATATTCATCTTTACCTTCGATGATACAATATCCGATTTTGCATTTCGGGCTTTTTTTATTTCATTTGGAAATTGTTTGTTTATACGAAATACCGGCATTTCCATAAAGCCTCTGACCAAATAATGATTTAACATTTCTTCATTATTCAAAATTTTTTCCTTTATTTGATAAAGAAACCTTAATAAAATGGTGGTTATTATAAAAATAAATGCATATCCTGTAAGCAGTGCATAAGTAACGTTTTTGTTTATATTCCAAATGAAATATATACTGAAAGCAACGGTCGGAAGCAGTTCCCGTATCAAACGAAGCCAAAAACCAAACAATACATTTCTTCCTGCAGATGCGCCATTCTCAATCCTTTGAACAAGCTTTCCGGTACCTGTTTTCTGGTATTCCCTGTAATCTATTGTGCTTATTTTCCGAAGTGCCAATAGTTTAAAATCCAGATAAATACCATATTCCAGCTTTTTTTCGGGATATTGTTCCAGATAGTTCATACAATAGTTAACTGCCAGAATGAAACCATAAATTACTACACTTGTGAATGTAAGCTTTCCATCTGCCAATCCATCAATGATTTTCTGAAAATAATCAGCCTTATAATTAGTCATAAATGCATTAAATATGCCTATCCCAATATAGGCTGATATCATGATTCTGTTTTTCTTTAATACTTCTTTTATGTAACGCATAACTGTACTCCTTTATCTTTTTTATCATCAGGACAGTACAGCCAACGACTGCCAGCAAGTTTTTTAACCTCAGCACAATCTGCCAACAGTTTACATTAACTGTACTGAGTAGTTATCTCGGATAAATTTCACAGGGAATTTCACCTCTTTCCAATCAGACACTCCCATACTGACCGGGTATATCTTTATATTTGCTATATTATACATGTAAAATTGGCCAAAAGAAAGAATTGCAAAACCCGCTGAATTAGATATAATAGAAGTAATGACTACCTAATAATATAATATTTCAAACGGAGGATGATTTAATTCACCATGGGAAATGTAAAACGTATCTATGTAGAAAAGAAAGTCCCTTTTGCGGTGAAGGCAAAGGAACTGAAGGAAGAAATCGGCAGTTATTTGGGAATAACAGGTGTTAAGGGGGTAAGAGAATTTATCCGCTATGATGTGGAAAATTTATCTGAAGAAACCTTTGAAGCAGCCTGCAGAACTGTTTTTTCAGAACCGCCGGTAGATATTTTGTACAGGGAAAGCATTGATATTCCTGCAGACGGCAGGGTATTCAGCGTAGAATTTCTGCCGGGACAGTTTGACCAGAGAGCGGATTCCGCACTGCAGTGCGTAAGGTTTTTGAAGGAAGATGAAGAGCCTATTATTAAGACAGCAGTTACTTACCTGATTACAGGGAATATTTCCGATGATGAATTTTCTAAAATAAAGGCATACTGTATCAACCCTGTGGATTCCAGGGAAACAGATATGGTGAAACCCGAAACGCTGGCAACGGATTATGAAGAGCCGGAGGACGTTATTGTTTTTGAAGGCTTTCAGGATTTGCCGGAAGATAAATTGCGCGAATTATATGATTCTCTTGGTCTTGCAATGACCTTTAAGGATTTCTTACATATTCAGAATTACTATGCGGGGGACGAGCACAGAGATCCTACCATGACGGAAATCAGGGTGCTTGATACCTACTGGTCAGACCATTGCCGTCATACTACTTTCTCCACAGAACTTAAAAATATTGAATTTGAGGAAGGCTACTATAAAGCTCCTCTTGAAACTACTTATGAGAGCTATCTTGATACCAGAAATGAAATTTTTGCCGGAAGAGAAGATAAGTTTGTATGCCTTATGGATTTGGCGCTGATTGCTATGCGCAAGTTAAAAAAGGACGGCAGGCTGCAGGATATGGAAGAGTCAGATGAAATCAACGCCTGCTCCGTAGTGGTTCCGGTGGAAATTGATTACGGCGACGGTCCGGTAACGGAAGAATGGCTTGTATTTTTTAAGAACGAAACACATAACCACCCCACTGAAATTGAGCCTTTCGGCGGTGCGGCAACCTGCCTTGGCGGTGCAATCCGCGACCCCTTATCAGGAAGAGGTTATGTATATCAGGCAATGCGTGTAACAGGTGCGGCAGACCCTACTGTTCCCGTTGCGGAAACCTTAAAGGGTAAATTATCACAGAAAAAACTGGTAAGAGGAGCAGCAAGCGGCTATTCTTCTTACGGAAACCAGATTGGACTTGCTACCGGCTATGTGAAGGAAATTTATCATCCCGATTATGTTGCAAAGAGAATGGAAATCGGTGCGGTTATGGGAGCAGCTCCCAGAAAAAATGTAATCAGGGAAAATTCCGACCCTGATGATATTATTATTCTTCTCGGAGGAAGGACGGGACGCGACGGCTGCGGCGGTGCTACCGGTTCCTCCAAG
>CAZDPE010000014.1:0-33751 GCA_964507235.1 uncultured Lachnospiraceae bacterium | reverse complement strand
AAGGACTGCGGATGGCACGCCTTACAGGCGTAAGGTGGTTACTTTCGAGCAGAGAGGAGAAAGCGCAGCGGATTTCAGCCACGTCTTCAGCCGTGCCAGTGATGCCTACAGTGGGCAGGGAGTCAGGGTAAGCAGTGTTTCCGAGGATACCTGGACAGATATGGTCATGGCGTATGATCCTTCTCATCCGGATGCTGATGAGAACGGTTATGTTACATATCCCAACGTAAATATTGTTACGGAAATGACCAATTTAATCGATGCCAGCCGCGCTTTTGAAGCAAATGCGACTGCTTTTACTGCAAGCAAGGCAATAGCTGTCAAGGGACTTGAAATGGGACAGTAAAAGGCCCGGCGAAAGCCTGCAGCGACATAGGAGGAAGAAAAAGTGGATATTTCGTCTTTATATAATGTTACATCGGATGTCATCAGAAAGGCGGCTGAAACCAGTCCGGCGTTTTCCTCTGTCAGCGGAGAGGATACAGAGGATTTTGGAAGTCTGCTTGATATGGCAATTGATAATTTAAATACAACCAATGCCTATCTTTCTGATGCGGAAAACGAAAAATTGAAGTGGGCGTTAGGGGAATCAGAAAATACACATGATTTAACGATTTCATTACAGAAGGCTTCTGCCGCGCTCCAGTATACAGTGGCTGTTCGTGACAAATTCCTGGATGCATATAAAGAAATTATGCAGATTCAGATTTAAAACTTTACTGTGCGGAAGAAACGGGGAGTAAGTCATGGCCGATAGAATAAAAGAGCTATTGAACAAATTGCTGGAATGGTGGAATAAATTTTCCACCAGGCAGAAAACTTTTATTATTGCATCAACGGCGGGCGTCATCATAGCGATTGCCATCTTAATAACGGTGCTGGCGCAGCCGCAGTATGTAGTGCTGTTAAACTGTACGACAACCAAAGAAGCCTCTGAGGTAGTTGATTTGCTGGATGAACAGGGATTGGATTATACGGTGTCTGACGACGGCTATCAGATCAAAATCAATAAGAAGGAACAGTCGGATGCCAGTCTTTTGCTGGGAGCGAATGATATTCAGGCAGCAACCTATACCATAGATAATGTTACGGACGGCGGATTTGGAACAACAGAGTCTGATAAACAAAGAAAATATGAATTGTATCTGGAAACCAGGCTGGCAGAGGATTTTATTGCCAAATTTGATTCCGTGAAAAGTGCGATAGTAGAAGTTCATATACCGGAAAATGACGGAACATTGATTGCCACGAAAGAAGATACTACTGTATCGATACTTCTGGAGCTGGACGGGGAATTTACTTCGGATAACGCGGCTTTTCTGGCAAAAGCGGTGAGCAAGGCCGTAGGGAACGAAACGGATGAAGAGATTGTGATCATGGATACGGCGGGAAATATGCTGTTTTCAGGAGATGACAGCTACAGCGCTGCGGGAACTGCCAGTTCCCAGATCGGAGTGAAGACCCAGTGGGAAAATAAGATTAAAAGTGAAATCAGGCAGGTGCTTCTCGGCACCAATGAATTTGATAAGGTGGAAGTGGCAAGTAATCTGGATCTGGATTTTTCTTCCAGCGAGGATGTTTATCATGAATATTCGGCTCCTGACGGAAGAACTGAGGGTATGAGAAGCTCCCAGAGAACCTATACATCGGAATCGGAAAATACAGGCGGCGGCATTCCGGGCACGGATTCCAACGGAGAAAGCATTGAGTATGAATATCAGGATTCTGCAAACAGCAGCTCTTCGTCAGAGGAAACAGAAGATAATTATCTGCCCAATGAACATATCAAAACCGTTAACAGCCTGCCGGGAGCTATTGTTTACGACAGCTCTTCCATAGCGATTACAGCTATTAAGTACAATGTTATCCGGGAAGAAGATATTAAAGCCCAGGGGCTTCTGGACGGAATTACATGGGAAGAATATAAGATTGCAAATGCCGAAGGGACAAGAATGGAAGTGGACGACCAGATGTATGAGGTAGTTGCCAAAGCAACAGGTTTTCCCGAAGAGAATATTGCATTTGTGGCGCGTACGGAGAATATATTTTTTGATAAAGAAGGTTTGCAGATTGAAGTTTCCGATGTTATACAGATAGTGTTGATTATTATCATTCTGGCTTTGCTTGCTTTTGTGGTATTCAGAAGCATGCGTTCCGAAAAGCCTGTTCAGCAGCCGGAGGAACTGCCTGTAGAGTCACTGCTTCAATCCCAGCCAGAGGTGGAGCTTGAGGATATCGGCACAGAATATATTTCGGAAACCAGAAGAATGGTAGAAAAATTTGTGGATGAAAATCCCGAAGCGGCGGCAAGCCTGCTGCGTAACTGGCTTAACCAGGATTGGGGTTAGTAGAAGGAAGGTTTTTTTATGGCCAGATTTGCTGATGACAAAATAACAGGAGTCCAAAAAGCCGCTATTCTTCTGATAGCGCTCGGCCCTGAAAAATCCGCTGCTATTTTCAAGCATTTAAAAGAAGAGGAAATTGAGGAACTGACGCTGGAAATTGCCAATACCAGAAGCGTGACTCCCCAGATTAAGGAAGATATTATCAACGAGTTCTATGAAGTATGCCTTGCGCAGCAGTATATTGCAGAAGGCGGCATTAATTATGCGAAAGAACTTCTTGAGAAGGCCCTGGGTACGGAAAAGGCTTTGGATGTAATCGGGAAGCTGACGGCATCCTTACAGGTAAAACCTTTTGAGTTTGCCCGTAAAACCGATGCTTCTCAGCTTCTTAACTTTATACAGGATGAACATCCGCAGACTATAGCGCTTATTCTGTCCTATTTACCTGCCGGGCAGGCAGCGCTTATTATTTCTGCGCTGCCGCCGGACAGGCAGGCAGATGTGGCGCGGCGTATTGCCGTTATGGACAGGACAAGCCCGGATGTTGTTAAAGAGGTGGAAAAAGTGCTGGAATCCAAGCTCGCTTCTCTGGTAAATCAGGATTACACGATTATCGGCGGCGTGGATGCAGTGGTGGATATTCTGAATACCGTAGACCGCGGAACAGAAAAGCATATTATGGAAACGCTGGAAATCGAAGAGCCGGAACTGGCAGACGAAATCAGAAAGAAAATGTTTGTATTCGAGGATATCCTGCTGCTTGATGACCGTGCAATTCAAAGGGTACTCAGAGATGTGGATAACAATGACTTGGCTCTTGCCCTGAAAGGCTCCAATGAACAGGTTCAGAATGCTGTCTTTAACAATTTGTCAAAACGTCTTGCTGTTATGATAAAGGAAGATATGGAATTTATGGGTCCTGTCCGTATGAAGGATGTTGAGGAAGCACAGCAGAAGATTGTAAATATTATCAGAAAATTGGAGGACTCTGCGGAAATCGTTATTTCCAGAGGCGGAGGTGACGAAATCGTTGTCTAATAATTTATATAAATCAAATTGGATTGTAATGCAGGATTCTGAAGCGAGGATAATAGATAATAATGCATTGCTGGAAAAAAAGCTGAGTGCAGTGCTTCATGCGGCGGACAGTGTGGAAAAGAACAATGCATCGATTCCGGAAGAAGGCTTTGCAGAAGGGCTGGATGCGGAAAGCATAGATGCTCTTTTGACCCGGGAAAGTGAGGGAGCGGTCATCAAAGACGGATCTGAAAAGGAAAGGGATGCTCTTTTACGTGAAATTGAACAGGCAAAAGATGAACTTGCAGATTTAAAGGCTCAGGCGGATTCTATGATTGAGGATGCCAAGGCACAGATTGGCGCCATGCAGATGAAGGCTTATGAAGAGGCTAAGAATCAGGGCTATCAGGAAGGAAGCCGGATTGGAAAAGCGGAAGCGGATGCTGCACGGAATGAATATCTGGAGAAAACAAAACAGCTGGAATTGGAATATCAGCAAAGAGCAGAGAATCTGGAACCGGAGTTTGTAGAAGTCATTACCGGTATTTACGAACATATTTTTAAGGTGGACTTAAGCCGTTACAAAGACCTTGTTGTGGAGCTTATTTCAAATACAATGCAGAAAACAGAAGAAGCCAGGAATTTTCTGGTTCATGTTTCAAAAGATGATTATGAAGCAGTGATGTCTGAAAGAGAGCGTATCCGTGCAGAGGCAGGCGGAGGAAATGTGACAGTGGAAATTGTTGAGGATTTAACATTGTTACAGTCCCAGTGCATTATTGAAACGGAAAACGGAATCTATGACTGCAGTCTGGATATACAGCTTGCAGAGCTTGGAAGGAAACTGAAGCTTCTTTCTTACGAAAGGAACAGGCAATAGAAAGTACGCTCCGCGAACTTTTTGTTATCATGAATAAAAGGACGGTGCCCGAAGTGGAAGCAGCGGCTGTTAACTTTGAAAAATATAACAGAATAGTGCAGGACAGCTTTTTTAAGATAAAAGGTAAGGTAATTAATGTTGTCGGTCTTACCATTGAATCAAAGGGACCACAGGCGAAAATGGGCGACATCTGCCGCATTTATCCCAGCATGAAGGGCGGAGGGAAGATTTCGGCATTGGCAGAGGTTGTAGGCTTTAAGGAAGGAAAAGTCCTTTTAATGCCCTATGAAAATGTAGAGGGTATGGGACCGGGCAGCAGCGTAGAAAATACGGGAGCACCTTTAAAAATAAAAGTAGATGAAAGCCTTCTGGGGAAAACCCTTGACGGGCTTGGCAGAGTTGACGGAGATTTTCCGGCAGCGGGAAAGGAGTATCCTGTGGAAGCAAAGCCGCCTGAGCCTATGAGCAGGAAAATCATTGACCAGGTTCTTCCCCTTGGAGTAAAAGCGGTGGATGGTCTGATTACCATAGGAAAAGGGCAAAGAATTGGAATTTTTGCCGGTTCGGGAGTGGGAAAATCCACTTTGATGGGCATGTTTGCCCGTAATACAAAAGCAGATATTAATGTAATTGCCCTGATAGGAGAGCGGGGCAGGGAAGTGCGTGAATTTATAGAAAGAGATTTGGGGCCGGAAGGAATGAAGCGGTCTGTAGTGGTGGTTGCTACCTCCGATAAGCCTGCGCTGGAACGTAAAAAGGCGGCTCAGACAGCGACTGCAATTGCAGAGTACTTCAGGGACCGGGGAAAAGATGTGCTGTTAATGATGGATTCCCTGACGCGTTTTTCGATGGCCCAGCGTGAAATTGGGCTTGCCAGCGGGGAACCGCCGGTATCAAGAGGGTATCCGCCCAGCGTATATTCGGAAATGCCCAAGCTCCTTGAAAGAGCGGGACGTTCTGATAGGGGTTCTATTACCGGATTGTATACAGTACTTGTAGACGGTGATGATTTTAATGAGCCGATTACGGATACGGCCAGAAGTATTCTGGATGGACATATTATGCTCAGCAGAAAGCTGGTACATAAAAATCATTATCCGGCTATCGACGTGCTTCAGAGTATATCAAGATGCATGAGCCAGATTGCGGCAAGAGAGCATAAGCAGCTTGCCGGAAAATTCAAAAATGTACTTGCAACCTATAATGAGGCGGAGGATTTGATTAATATCGGAGCCTACAAATCGGGAAGCAATCCCGAAATTGATTATGCAATTAACAAAATCCAGGCAGTAAACGAGTTTTTGAAACAGGACGTGGATGAAAAATTTTCTTTTGAAGAAACAGTAAAAATGCTGAAAGGCATATTTGAAGAATAGATTGGAATATGGCAAAATTTATTTACAGAATGCAAAGTATTCTGGATATTAAAGAAAAGATGGAAGAGCAGGCTAAAAATGAATTTGCCAGCGCCAGAATGCATCTTGATGAGGAAGAAGAAAAACTGAATATCCTGATAAAGCGGAAGGAAGGATATGAGGAGCAGGGAAGGGAGCTTCAGAAAAGCGGCCTGAATGTACTGGATATTATAAGCAATCGCGATGCTATTGCCAGAATGCAGGAATTTATTGAGATACAGAAAAAAGCAGTGATTGCTGCGCAGGCAAAGCTTGAGGATGCGAGAATCAGGCTGCAGACAGCCATGCAGGAAAGTAAAATACAGGCAAAACTGAAGGAAAAGGCATTTGAAGAATTTATGAAAGAAGAAAATGCCAGAGAGTTCAAGGAAGTGGATGAACTTACCAGTTATACTTATGGTCAGAAGAAGTGAATTAAGATGGAGCAAAGAATATGCCATTAGATGATGAATTGAGCATGGAAGATGCCAAAATTGAAAAAAAGCGCCTGAAGGGAGAAAGGAAGAAGCTGAAGGCAGAGCAGAAGGAACAGAAAAAAACAGCCAGAAAGCGTGCAAAGGAAATTGCAGACAGAGAGGCGCAGCTGCTGGATGAGGAGGAAACAAGCTCCGGGTCGGTTTTTGTTGTTACTTTTGTAATTGTTCTTATTTGGGTTGCTATTTTATGCCTTATTATCAAATTGGATTTTGGCGGCTTTGGAAGCAATGTGCTGACGCCGGTTTTAAAGGACGTACCGGTTATTAATCTGATTCTTCCGAATAATTCTGAAGTGGCAGTGGATGAGGATGATGCGGAAGCCTATGGCGGATACAGTAATTTAAGGGAAGCCGTTGATTATATTAAAGAACTTGAACTGGAATTGGAACGGGCGCAGTCGGCCCAGAACGACAGCTCGGATGAGATTGCCAGCTTGAAGGCTGAAGTGGAAAGACTTAAGACTTTTGAGGACAGCCAGGTGGAATTCCAGAGAATTAAAACGGAATTTTATGAAGAAGTGGTTTACGCGGACAATGGCCCCGGAATTGAGGAGTACAGAAAATATTACGAGGAAATGGATCCGGCTACTGCAGAATATCTTTATAAACAGGTTTTACAGCAGACGGAAGAGTCGGATGATATTCAGGAATTTGTACAGGCGTTTTCTTCCATGAAAGCAAAGGAAGCCGCAGCAATTTTGGAAGAAATGACGGATAATATGGAACTGGCAGCCAGAATATTGAATGGTCTGGATGCGGAGGACAGGGGGAAAATAATGGGTGCAATGGATCCATCGATTGCAGCCAGACTTACCAAGATAATGGATCCGGAATCTTAAGTATTTTGTCTGTTTTGCCGATATAAAATTGTACCTTGAAAACAGAAAGGAGGAATGTGGATGACAAGTACACCTGTAAAAGATGCAGCCCCGCTCCTTAACTTTGCCAGAGGAAGCAGAGCGGCGGCATCGAGCACAAAATCAGGGGCAGCGGGCAATTTTGGAGAAGTCATGAGTAAAACATCCTACAGCGGCGGGAAGTTATCTTCTCAAAAAAAGGTGAATGCCGGAAACGGAGAAGACCTGAAAAATGCGAAGATAAACCAGCCCCTTACGCACAGAGAAGCTTTAAACGGGGAAAGCGGTTCTGACGCTGTTAAGACCGGCAGGTCGGATACTGTGCAGGAGCAGGCTCTTTCGGAAGCCGGGAGCAATCTGGTGGAAGAAACGGCAAAGGAGCTTGGTATCAGTGAGGAAGAAGTGATTGACGCCATGGAGGAGCTGGGTTTTGGAATGGTGTCGCTGCTTGATGCGGATAATCTGACAAAACTGGTGATGGTTCTCTCTGGAGAGGACAGTCCGCTGGCATTGCTGACAGATGAAGGACTGTATGGGAAAATGCAGAATCTTCTGCAAAGTCTTGATGAAATCAGGACAGAATTGACGGAAACAGTTTCAATCAGCATCGAGGAACCGGAACCGGCGCGGCTGGCGGAACTGAGGACTGAAATAGCTGAAAACGGGATGGTTCAGACAGAAAATTATGCCGATGTCCTTCAGCAGGGCAGTGAAGAAGCCGGTGAAGCCGGCGAAGCTAAAATTACCATTACGGTGGAGCAGGGAACAGACAGTATCGAGTTAACTGCGGATGAAAATGGTAACGTGGAACAGGTACAGAAAGTGGTGCCGAAGGAAGAAGAAACAGAGGAAGATTCTTCCGGAGAACAGCAAAGCGGAAACTTTGAAGGCGGAGAGGAAAAGCAGGGGCTTATCGGTACAAACCCTGTGCTTGACGCAGTGCTGGAAAACCGGACGCAGAATGCGGAAGAAGTCTTTTCTCAGACGGCAGAAACTATAGTGGGAAACACAGAAGAAATCATGAATCAGATTCTGGATTATATGAAAATTCAGTTAAAGCCCGGCATGGAACAGCTGGAAATGCAGCTGCATCCTGAAAGCCTTGGAACCTTACATATTCAGATTACCTCAAAGGGCGGCGAGATGACCGCACAGTTTCATGTTCAGAATGAAGCGGTCAAGGCGGTTCTCGAAAGCCAGATTGTTGAACTGAAGGACAGCTTAAAGGAACAGGGAGTTAAGGTGGAAGCCGTTGAAGTGGCAGTGGAAAGCCATGCCTTTGAAAGCAGCCTCTGGCAGGGGCAGGAAAGGGATGGCGGGACAGCTTACCAGGACAGCAGGAAAGCGCCGAGAAGGATTAATCTGAACGCCTTGAATGAGGGATTTGAGGAAACGGCGGATGAGGAAGAACTGCTTGCGGCGGAAATGCTGAAGGTAAGCGGCGGAACGGTGGATTATACCGCATAATCAGGACAAAGAAAAGCACAGAGTGCGGAAAGGAGTATTATATGGGAGTAAGCGCAGTAGTTAAGGATGGAGTCATACAGGAAACAGCATCCCAGACGTCCGTCCAGAAAGCGAATCAGAGCAGCAGCAGCACCGGCATGGATAAGGACGCTTTTTTGCAGCTTTTAGTGGCGCAGATGAAATATCAGGATCCTTTGGAGCCTACTTCAAATACAGAATATATTTCACAGTATGCTACTTTTTCCCAGGTAGAGCAGATGCAGAATCTGGCAGCCAGCATGGAGCTTTACAGAGCATCTTCTATGGTAGGAAAACTGGTAAATATCGAAACCACAGACAGTACAGGAGAATCAACGCAGATTCAGGGCGTGGTAGAATACGTTACCTATGAAAGTAATAAGGCGTACGTTTCCGTTGACGGGGAACTTTATTCTGCGGATGATGTCATTGCAATTGTGGATGAAACTTATCAGACTGCATATGATTTGGCACAGGCATTTATGGCGGTAATGGATGAGCTTCCGAATGAGTATCAGCTTACCCTGGAACATCAGGAAACCGTTGAAGGGCTTCAGGAAGGCTTTAACAGCATGACCGCTTATCAGCAGTCCTTTATTTCCAACAGTTATATTGAAAAGCTTCAAAAATATGTGGAAAAAATGGCGGAGTTTGCGGCAGCGCAGGAAGCAGCTGAAGCTGAAGGAGAAGAAAACGGCACAGAAGAAACCCAGGGCACAGAAGAAACGGAAGAAGTAACGGAAAGTGGCGCAGTGGAAGAGAACGGATAGAAAGGCGGCAAAGAAGCCGGAACAGAGCTGTAAGAGGCTGGGGCAGGATGCCGGTAAAGCCACTCATGGAGGAGAGAGTTATGGAAGTGAAAGGCAAAGGATTCCTTTCAACCTTACAGATTGCAGACCAGTATTTCAACCAGAATCCCACGCCGGTCAAAGAAAAGCCGGAAACGGAATTGTCTTTTCAGGAGATTTTGTGCAGACGGAATTCTGAGGAGGATATCAGATTTTCCAAGCATGCCGCCCAGCGGTTAAACAGCAGGAATATTGAATTGACTGACGGGCAGGTGGAGCGGCTGAAACAGGGAACTGCAAGGGCACAGCAGAAAGGGATCAGAGAATCTTTAGTACTTGTTGACCAGCTGGCATTTATTGTGAATGTTCCGAATAATACGGTAGTGACAGCGATGAATCAGCAGGATGCAGCGGAAAATGTATTTACAAATATTGACGGAGCAGTTATCGTATAGCCGGACCTTTTGGAGGCTATGGGGGTTCCTGAACGACAGAGGGAACCGGAGTGCTCCTGGACAGATAGGAGGTCATTTCATTATGATGAGAGCATTATATGCTGGTGTGGCAGGTTTAAAAACACATCAGACAAGAATGGATGTAATTGGCAATAATATTGCCAACGTTAACACGACAGCTTATAAGTCGCAGTCTATGACATTCAGCGATTTAATGTACCAGACTACGCAGACGGCTTCAGGCGCCAATGCCACAACCGGCGTAGGCGGCACCAATGCAAGGCAGATCGGTCTTGGTTCCAAAACGGGCGCCATCAAAACGGCGATTACAACCCAGGGAGCTTCGCAGACGACAAATGACCCGTTTGACATTATGATCACGGGAGAGGCATTTTTTGTTGTCAGCAACGGCATAGAGAATTTCTTTACAAGGGACGGTTCTTTCTACGTGGACGGAGCCGGGAACCTTGCCATGACAAGCACCGGTTATAATGTAATGGGCTGGCAGGTTGATCCTACAGACCCCACAGCAATCAAGCAGGATACCGTATCCGCCCTGCGCGTTATGACGACGGAGAACTTGACTTATCCTGCGGAAGCTACTACCAGCGCCAAGATATCGGGCATTCTGGATAAGGACGATACCAATGTTAACAGTAGTGATGGTAAAATTATGAACCTGGAATTTTATGATAATAAGGGTTATAAATATACGGCAAGGTTCAGCGTCCACGCCATTGACGGCGATGCGGGAGAATTCTATATCAAGCTGGATGACGTATTGGATTCAGACGGAGATTCAGTTGTCCCTGAAGGCACTGATATCGAGGATATCATTACCTTTAATGGCGGGGCGGAAATAACTGATAAAGACGGCAATCAGGTAGAGAATGCAGCGCTGCTTTCTTATAATGCATCAAACGGCAGTTTTTCTTATGTGGGAGCGGCAGGAAACACCGCAGTCACATTAAAGTTTGATGAAGGGGCATTTCCCAGCTTTGACGAAATAAGTATTGATTTTTCGGGCACCTCAAACCTGAACAATAATGGCGCCTCTACCATTACGGCTGTCCGCGGCGATTCCGATGGCAACGGCGCCGGACGTAAAGTGGGTGAAATGAGCGGCATTGATATTCAGAAAGACGGAATGATTTATGCGACCTATGACAATGGACAGAAAAGACTGCTGGGGCAGATTGCAGTAGCTACTTTTTCCAATGCCTCCGGCCTTGCCAAGGAAGGCGATAATCTGTATTCCGCGACCATGAACTCCGGTGAGTTTGACGGCATTGGAACCGATATTACGTCGGGAGGCGGTTATATGAGTACAGGGGTGCTGGAAATGAGCAATGTCGACCTGGCGGCTGAATTTACGGAAATGATTACCACACAGAGAGGCTTTCAGGCAAACAGCCGTATTATAACGGTTTCGGACACTTTGCTTGAGGAGCTTACGAACCTGAAGCGTTAGAACAAGTAATTGGATAGGATAAGGGAACCGGATTTTCGGTTCCCTTAGATGTTTTGGAAAGGGAAATAGATGATAGAAGTCACCAGAATCAATGGCACCAAGGTTTTGATTAACCCGGATTTAATAGAACTTGTGGAAGAAACGCCGGATACGGTGATTGCTTTTACTACAGGCAGAAAAATTATTGTAAAAGAAAGTAGACAAGAAGTGAAAAATCTTGTAAAATCGTATAGAAGGGACATTTTTGCAGATTAACGCAAAAACGGGTGAGCATTATGGATTTAGCGTCAATTTTAGGGCTGGTATTATGTTTTACCATGTGCGCATATGGTATTCTTAGTAATGCCGGATTGGGAAATATAGGCCGTTATCTGGATTATTCGTCGGCAATTATAACCTTTGGAGGCTCCTTTTTTGCTATAATGGCATCTACTTCTATGAAGGATTATATTGGCGGCTTAAAAAGCTTTGCCCTTGTTTTCAGGGCTCCTATAGTTGATGCAAGAGCCATGATTCAGAAAATAATTGATTTATCCAATATAGCCAGAAAGGAAGGACTTCTTTCTCTGGAGGAAGCAGCCGGCGAACTGGATGATGAGTTTATGAAAAAAGGCATTCTGCTTATTGTAGACGGTACGGATCCCGATCTTGTCAGAGGCATTCTGGAAACGGAGCTTGTCAGTATAGAGGACCGGCATAAGAAAAGAATTTCTTTTTGGGAGGATTTGGGCGCCATGGGACCGGCCTGGGGTATGATAGGTACTCTTATAGGGCTTGTCAACATGCTTTATGAAATGGATGACCCTTCCAAGCTCGGACCGAATATGGCGGTTGCCCTTATTACTACCTTGTACGGCTCCCTGCTTGCCAACTGGATTTGTATTCCGGTTGCAAACAAGCTGAAGGCGAATAATGCCAGTGAAATTATGATGAAGGAAATCATGATAGAAGGACTTTTATCTATTCAGGCGGGAGAAAATCCCAGAGTTATTGAAGAAAAACTGAAATCCTTCTTATCACCCGGTGACAGAATCACGCAGGGCGAGGGCGACGGAGGTGACGAGAATGGCTAAACGGAAGCCTGATGAACCGCCCAAAGGCGCACCGGCCTGGCAGTCTACCTTTGCGGATTTGATGAATCTGCTCCTTTGCTTTTTTGTTATGCTTTTTTCCATGTCTACGATGGATGCGCATAAATTTGAATTGCTGGCAGCATCCTTCAGCCAGACCTTCAGCATTTTTTCGGCGGGGGCTACTGCAATCGGAGATGGGGTTTTAATCAGCAATGGAGTCAGCCAGCTGAATGAACTGGATGAATATATTAACAGTACAGGAAGGGATGCAGAGGGGGAAACGATTCCTGAAGATTTAAAAGCAGCGGCTGAAACCATGGAAGAAGCCAAACTGAAGGAATCAGAGGAACTGGCGGAAAAGGTAGAAGAAGCACTTCAGGAAAAAAATCTGGAAAAGGAAATTGATATTGAATTTACTTCCCAGTATGTGCAGCTGACTTTAAATGGAGCACTCCTGTTCGACTCAGGAAGCGTGGAGCTTAAGGAAGAAGCGCTTCCAATCTTGAACCAGGTGGGTATTATCCTTCAAAAATACAGTACAGGAATTATTGAAATAGAAGGGCATACGGATAATGTTCCCATGTCAGGGGCGAAATATTCTAATAATGATGAATTGAGCAATGGCCGTGCGCTTTCCGTTTTCTATTATCTGGTGGAGAACACTACGCTGAATCCGGCTGGTATAAAGCATTCGGGAATGGGAGAATACGTTCCGATTGCGGATAATTCCACAGCGGAAGGGCGGGCCAAAAACAGAAGAGTGGAAATTAAAATCTATAATTCTTTGAGCTCATATTAATATTAGAGGAAAAGGAAGCAAATTATGAAAAAAAATCTAATCTCAATTGTAATACTGGCGCTTTTAATCGTGAATATTGTTCTTTCTGCGATTTCCTTATTCAGTGTTGCAGGAACTAACAAAAAGACAGCTGCACTTGTAACGGACATTGCATCAGCTATTCAGTTGGATTTAGGCATCAGTGATGAAAGCAGTGAGGCGGAAGAAACGGTTTCCATGGCGGATATCGAGCCTTATGATATTGAAGAGATGACGATTCCTTTAAAAAGAGATAACGGTGAAAACGGAGATGGCAAGGATCATTTTGCACTGATATCCATAACGCTTTCCATGAATACTAAGGATAAGGGTTATAAGAGCTATGGCGCTGATATGGATACCAGAGTGAGCCTGATTAAAGGCGAAATTAATGATGTGGTGTCGCAGTATACTTTGGATGAAGCAAGAGGAAATAATCACGAAATTGAGGAAAAAATCCTTCAGAGAATTCAGGATATGTTTGATTCCAAGTTTATTTATAAGGTAACAATCAGCAGCGTTATATATCAGTAGAACGCGGAATCTGACATAAAATGAAGGAGGTGGGCTTTCGTGGGCGAGGTACTATCTCAAAGCGAGATTGACAACCTGCTGGCAGCGTTAAGCACCGGCGAATTAGATGTTGAGAATATGCAGGATTCCAGTGACAAAGTGGTTAAAGATTATGATTTTAAACGCCCTGCAAAGTTTTCTAAAGATCATTTGCGTACGCTGGAAATTATTTACGAACATTATGGAAGGCTAATTTCAACCAATCTTCCGGTTTATTTAAGAAAGAATATTCAGGTGAGTGTAACCAGCTCCGAAACGGTTACATTTTCGGAATTTACGAATGCATTATCTAATCCGGTTATATTGGGAATTGTTGACTTTAAGCCTTTAAATGGTAATATAATTATTGAACTTGCTTCTAACCTGGGATTTGCCATGATTGACAGGATGCTTGGCGGATCCGGGGTTCCGCTTGACAAAGTCAGGGATTTTTCAGAAATAGAAATGACAATTTTGGAAAAGCTGATGGTTATTTGTATGCAGCTGATGCGGGAACCATGGAAAAACGTGGTTGATCTGTATCCGGTTATGGAACGGATAGAAACCAATGCACAGTTTGCGCAGGTGATTGCGCCCAGCGATATGATAGCCATTGTAACCATGAATGTAAAGATTGGTGATGTGGAAGGTTTGATGAATATATGTCTTCCCTATTTTACGCTGGAAGATGTAATGGATAAGCTGAATACCAAGTACTGGTTTTCAACAATGCAGAAAGAAGGACCCGAAGAGTATCAGGATCATATTGAATCTCTTATAAAAAGAATTGATATGCCTGTGAAGGCAATACTTGGCAAAAGTCAGGTTTTGGTGAACGATTTTATCAATCTGCAGCCGGGAGATATTATAAGGCTGAATACAGGAATCTCTTCAGAAATGGAAGTTTATGTGGGCAATCTCAGAAAATTTACGGCTTTACCCGGTTCCAGTAATGATAAATATGCAGTAAGGGTGACATCAGTAATTAGAGAGGGGGAATAAGGTGTGGACGGAATGTTATCGCAAGATGAAATAAATGCACTGCTGAACGGCATGGATTTATCGGGAGATACCGCATCGGCAGAAGCAGACAGTGCACCTGGAGCATCGATAGTAGATGAAAGCTTACTGAATGATACAGAAAAGGACGCCATAGGAGAAATTGCCAATATCAGCATGGGTTCCTCGGCAACTACTTTATATTCTCTGGTAAATAAAAAGGTAAATATTACAACTCCTGTTGTTACTCTTGCATCGTGGGAGAGCGTTATAGAGGACTATCAAAAGCCGTGCGTTTTCATTCAAATCAGATATACGGCAGGGCTTGACGGCTCCAATATCATGGTACTCAAGGAACATGATGTAAAAGTGATTACAGATTTAATGATGGGCGGAGATGGAAGCAATACAGAAGGGGAGCTGGGAGAGCTTCATTTAAGCGCCATATCAGAAGCAATGAATCAGATGATGGGAGCGGCGGCCACATCTATGTCCACCATGCTTGGCAAGATGATCGACATTTCACCCCCGGAGGCCAGCCTTATTGATTTGCAGGATTTTAAACAGGGCGGAGAAATTGCTGATTTCTTGAATGAAACTTTTGTAAAGATTTCTTTCCGTATGCAGGTTGAGGATTTGGTTGACAGTACAATCATGCAGCTGTATCCTATTGATTTTGCCAAAAGTTTGTATGAAACCTTCATGTCGTCCCAGACGGCAGAGGCTCCTGAGCCTGCACCAGAACCGGAACCCTACATACCGCCTGCTTCGGAGCCTTCTCCGGTACAGGATATGTCGCAGATGAATATGGGAATGCCTCAAATGAATCAGGCAGCTTACGGAATGCCTCAAATGAATCAGGCAGCTTACGGAATGCCCCAAATGAATCAGGCAGCTTATGGAATGCCGCAAATGGGCATGCCGCAGATGAATATGAATCAAATGGGTTATGGAATGCCTCAGCCTAATATGCAGAATATGAATATACAGCCTGCACAGTTCCAGAGCTTTTCCGGCACGGATAATACGCTGCCCGGGCAGGAGAATATCGGGCTTATCATGGATGTGCCGCTTGAAGTGACAGTAGAACTTGGCAGAACCAAGAAATCCATAGCGGAAATTCTGGATTTTGCACCCGGTACTATTATTGAGCTTGATAAGATTGCCGGTGAGCCTATTGATGTGCTGGTTAATGGAAAGTTTGTAGCGAAGGGCGAGGTAGTAGTGATTGAAGAAAGTTTTGGCGTTCGTGTAACGGAAATTATAAAATAAAAGTTAGGAGAGAAGACATGGCAAAAAATATTTTAATTGTTGATGATGCTGCATTTATGCGTATGATGATTAAGGACATTCTCACTAAAAATGGATACAATGTAGCAGGAGAAGCTGAAAACGGAGCAAAGGCGTTTGAGAAGTATAATGAAATAAAGCCTGACCTTGTTCTTATGGATATCACAATGCCCGAAGTTGACGGCATCCAGGCGCTTAAGAATATTAAGGCGGCGGATCCGGGAGCAAAGATTATTATGTGCTCCGCTATGGGACAGCAGGCAATGGTTATTGAATCGATTCAGGCAGGCGCAAAGGATTTTATTGTAAAACCATTTCAGGCGGATCGTGTCCTGGAAGCGGTGAAAAAGGTAGTGGGTTAATATGCTGGCTGCAGGCGTAAGCACATTGGACAGTTATGTGCAGTTTATCACTGTTCTGATTCTGTTCGTGTTTGTACTGGCGGTTACTTATGTGACTACCAGATGGATAGCTAATTATCAAAAGGGGAAAGCGGCCGGCAGCAATCTGGAAATTGTGGAAGCAATGCGGGTCAGTAATAATAAATATCTGCAGATTGTAAGAGCCGGCAGCAAATATTTGATAATTGGAGTAGGAAAAGATGAAATCCATATGCTTGGCGAGCTGTCCGAGGATGAACTTGTGGTTTTGAAGAAGAAAAGCAGTGAAGGAATGGATTTTGGCAGTATACTTGATAAATTTAAAAAACAAAGCGGAAAAAGTGATGACTGATAGAAAAGGCAATCAAAAAAAATGTTTTGCCGTAAAGAGAATAAGAACAATAATATGCCTGCTGATGACGGTGGGCATATTGTGCATTATTTCCGGCATAAATGTAAAAGCGGAGGAGATAGAAACCAATCTGACCGGTTCAACGGAGGAACGTACCTATATCGAGGAACCCGGCAGCGCACAATCGCCGGACGAATTGGCAGAACTTAACATAGCCAATCAGTTTACGGTAACTTATAATGATGGTAATGGGGAGTTAAACGGCAGCCTGCGTATTTTGATTACGCTTACCCTGATATCACTGGCACCGATACTTCTTATCATGCTTACTTCCTTTACCAGGTGTCTTATTGTCCTCCATTTTACCAGGGCGGCTTTAAATACGCAGACAGCGCCGCCTAATCAGGTGCTGATCGGGCTTGCGCTCTTTTTGACATTTTTTATTATGCGGCCTTATATGACGCAGATTTATGAGGAAGCCATTGTCCCTTTTGATGAAGGGGAGATTACGCAGGAAGAATTTATGGAAAAAGGGATTCAGCCTCTGCGTGATTTCATGTATACTCAGACGGAAACGAAGGACGTCAGGATTTTTATGGAAATCAGCGGAGAAGAATGGGACGGCACATTGGATGCAATCCCGCTTACGGTGCTTGTCCCCAGTTTTATAATTGGTGAACTGAGAGAGGCGTTTATCATTGGATTTATTATTTATATACCTTTTATTGTAATTGATATGGTTGTGGCATCCACGCTTATGAGCATGGGCATGATGATGCTGCCGCCGACTACGATTTCCATGCCGTTTAAAATTCTTTTGTTTGTAATTGCTGATGGATGGAATCTGATTATTGTTAATCTGATTCAGTCCTTCTACCATTAAGGAGGTATCCGGTTATGACGATTGATGATGTGACAGCCATTGCCAGCGAGGCGTTATTTTTAATTATTAAGGTGTCGGCACCTGTTCTTCTGGTATCGCTGATTGTAGGCCTGATTGTCAGTATTTTTCAAACAGTTACTTCAATCCAGGAACAGACGCTTACCTTTGTGCCGAAGATTATCTCTGTTTTTCTTACGCTGATGGTGCTTGGCAGTTGGATGCTGACTGAACTGTCAGATTATATTAATCGGCTTTGGTCCAGTTTCAGTCTGTATACAAGGTAGAAATCATGATTGATTATACATTTTCTTATGCGGATTTGGAATATTTTCTGCTGATTTTTGTCAGGGTTGCCTGTTTTGTTTATATTGCACCCTTTTTCAGCATGAGTAATACGCCGAAAAATGTAAGAATAGGCCTCAGCTTTTTCCTGACTGTTTTACTATATCATTCCGTTCCCCGTCAGGATGTGATATATAATACGCTTATCGGGTATTCCATTATCGTGATGAAAGAGATGGTAACGGGATTGCTCATCGGGTTTGGCGCTAACCTCTGCACGGCGATTGTCGCTTTTGCCGGACAGGTGGCAGATATGGAAATGGGACTGTCGATGGTCAGTCTGCTTGACCCGGCTACAAAGCAGAATACTACAATCACCGGCGTTTATTATAATTATATGGTGCTTCTTATTCTGATTTTGTCGGGAATGCACCAATATCTTTTAAAAGCGCTTTCGGAAACCTTTCTTTTGATTCCTGTAAATGGCGCGATTCTGGAAAGCGATGCTATCTTACAGTCCATGCTCGAGTTTATGGCAAATTATATTATCGTGGGCTTTAGAATCTGTCTTCCTGTTTTTGCGGCAATGCTGATCTTAAATGCGGTGCTTGGCGTGCTGGCCAAGGTGTCGCCGCAGCTTAATATGTTTGCGGTAGGCATTCAGATGAAGGTACTGGTAGGGCTTTGCGTTTTGTTTGTAACCACTGCCATGCTTCCGGATGCGGCTGATTTTATCTATGAGCAGATGAAGTATATGGTGGTAAGTTTTGTGAAAGCAATGGGCGGTGCATAGGATGGTGGAAAATAGGAGTCTGAAGTATAATCTGCAGTTTTTTGCAAAAGATGGTCCGGGCGGTGAAAAGACGGAACAGCCCACCTCCAAGAAGCTGGAGGATGCCAGAAAAGAAGGGCAGGTGGCAAAAAGTAAGGAAATTGCCAACGCTTTCGGTCTTCTTGCCTTGTTTCTGCTGATGAAGATTTATCTGGGCAATATGGGAACAGGGCTGATAGAATGTTTTTCCGGAGTTTATAACCAGATTCCCAGCGTCATAAAGATGTATAATGGGCAGATTCCGGTCGCCGCGCTTACCGCCATTGTTGAAAGTATGATGCTGAAAATGGCGCTGATAATAGCGCCGGTATTTTTCGTCGGCGTTCTGGTGGCTGTTGTATGCGATGTGGCGCAGGTGAAATGGAAGCCGACAACCAAGCCGCTGCAGCCCAAATTCAGTAAGCTGAATCCCGTTAAGGGCTTTGGAAAAATCTTTTCTAAAAACGCCCTGGTAGAGCTGATTAAGTCCATTGCAAAGATTGCCGTTGTGTGCTATGTCGCTTATACATATTTAAAGGACAGAATCGGCGGAATTTTCGTGCTTTATAAAGTCGGATGGAAGGAAGCGATTGTATGGATTGGGGAAACGATAACGGACTTGGGGATACGGATAGCTGCTGTATATATGATTATTGCTTTTATTGATTTTGCATATCAAAAATGGAAATTTAAAGATGATATGATGATGACTAAGCAGGAGGTCAAGGATGAATATAAAAACCAGGAAGGCGATCCGCAGATTAAAAGCAAGCAGAAAGCGCGTATGATGGAAGCCTCCAGGCGGCGTATGATGCAGCAGCTGCCGGAAGCGGATGTGGTCATCACTAATCCTACTCATTATGCAGTGGCCATAAAATATGATCCTGAAAAGTATGACGCTCCTTATGTTATTGCCAAGGGAAAGGATTATCTGGCTCAGAAGATAAAAGAAACAGCAAAAGAAAATGATGTTGAAGTGGTTGAAAATAAGCCATTGGCGAGAATGCTTTACGCCAATGTTGACATAGGCGGACTGGTGCCGCCGGAATTATATCAGGCGGTAGCTGAAGTGCTTGCTTTTGTATACCATCTGAAGGGCAGAGTTTAATGCCGGCAGACTAAGACAGGAAAGGAGATGGGTATATGAAAAAAGCGGATCTGTGGGTAGGGGCATACCTTCTTGCCGCATTTATCATGATGATAGTACCTATCCCAAGCGGGCTTCTTGATGTGCTGCTTGCCTGCAATATCGCAATTGCATTTACGATTCTTTTTACCGCCATGTTTTCAAAAGAAGTTCTGGATATGTCCTTTTTCCCGACAATCCTTTTGTTTACGACCATATTCAGAATTGCACTGAATATCTCGTCAACCAGGCTGATTTTAACAAATGGCGACCCCGGTGAAGTAGTAGAAACATTCGGAAGCTATGTAGGCGGAGGAGATTTAATAGTAGGCGTTATTGTATTTTTGATTCTGCTTATTGTGCAGTTTATGGTTATTAATAAAGGTTCTGAAAGAGTAGCGGAAGTAACGGCCAGATTTACCCTGGATGCAATGCCCGGTAAACAGATGGCGATTGACGCCGACTTAAATACCGGGGCCATTAATGATGCAGAGGCAAAAAGACGCAGGGATAAGATTCAGGAAGAAGCAAGCTTTTTCGGCTCCATGGATGGCGCCGTTAAGTATGTCAAGGGTGATGCCACTGCAGGCCTGGTCATTACGGTGGTCAATTTTGTAGGCGGAATTGCCATGGGCGTATTGAAAAGAGGCATGGATATTAACACGGCGCTGAATCAATATGCCATTTTGACCATAGGCGATGGCCTGGTAAGCCAGATTCCTTCCCTTTTAATATCCTTATCTACCGGTATTCTGGTAACTAAGGGATCCAAAGATGCGGACTTTGGTTCAGTGCTTATGAAGCAGGTTTTCGGTATTCCCAAAGTACTGTATCTTGTAGGAGGCATTATTACGGGGCTGGGAGTGCTGACGCCGTTTCCAACCTTGATTTTTCTGACGCTGGGACTTATCTTTATTGTGTGCGGAAGAGTCATTACAGGAGAAATAGAAACGGCGAAGATTGAAGGAGAAGTGAATGAAGAAGAAGCTGCTGCGGAAGAAATCAGGCAGCCTGAAAATGTGAACAGTCTGCTGCAGGTCGATCCTATTGAATTGGAGTTTGGCTATGGCATTATCCCTCTTGCGGACGTGAATCAGGGAGGCGATCTGCTTGACCGCGTGGTTATGATAAGGAGGCAGATAGCCCTTGAACTTGGCACGGTGGTTCCAATCATACGTCTTCGTGATAATATACAGCTGAATCCCAACCAGTATATTATTAAGATCAAGGGCATACAGGTCAGCGAAGGAGAAATTCTGTTTGACCATTATATGGCTATGAATCCCGGCTATGTGGAAGAAGAAATTACGGGTATTCCTACTTTTGAACCCTCCTTCCACCTGCCTGCCATCTGGATTACGGAAGGCCAGAGGGAGCGGGCAGAAAGTATGGGATATACAGTTGTAGATCCGCCTTCCATTATTGCCACTCATTTGACGGAAATCATAAGGCAGCATATTTCGGAGCTGCTTACAAGACAGGATGTGCAGAATCTTGTCAATAATCTGAAAGAAACAAATCCTTCCCTGGTGGAAGAGCTGATACCAAAGCTTCTTGGACTTGGGGAAATTCAAAAGGTGCTTCAGAATCTTTTGAAGGAGGGTATTTCCATAAGAGATCTGCTTACCATTTTTGAAACCCTGGCCGATTATGCGTCCGGCACCAGAGATACGGATATTTTAACAGAGTATGTAAGGCAAAGCCTGAAACGGGCAATATCGAGCAAATTTTTCCCCGCTAATGAAACCACAAGCGTGGTTACACTGGATCCGAAGCTGGAACAGGAGATTATGTCCAGTGTAAAGCAGACCGAAAACGGAGCTTATCTGACATTGGATCCGGAAAAAACGAAAAATATTATGAAATCGGTAGGAAATGAGCTGGCAAAGCTGGAAAACCTGGGGAAGAATCCTATCATCATAACATCGCCTATTGTGCGTATGTATTTTAAGCGGTTGACAGAGGATTACTATAAAGATATCATCGTAGTATCGTATAATGAAATCGAAAGTAATGTTGAATTACAGTCTGTAGGAATGGTGACAGCATGATAATCAAGAAATTTCAGGGAAAAACAGAAGCGGAAGCGGTAGAAACCGCAAAAAAAGAGCTGGGAAACAATGTGGTGGTGATGAATGTCAAAAGCGTGAAGAAAAAAGGGATATTCAGCTTTTTAAAGCCTCAGCTTACAGAGGTGACCGTTGCGTTGGAAGAAGAGCCGGAGCAGCGAATCATTTCTGCCAGAAAAGAAGAAGTAAAAAGAGATGAAAGTAAAAAAGAAGAAACAAAGCCGGACAGCAGTTTGATCGAAGAAAAACTGGATAATCTCCATACGCTTCTTGAACAGCAGTTCCAAAAGCCGGAAGAAAATATGAATTCAGAGCCTTTGGAGGAAGAGGACAGTGAAATGGAGCGTTTTATAAAGCTCCTTTATAATACCATGCTGGAAAATGAAGTAGACGAAATATACGCCAATCAGATTATCGATGAGATTGAAAAAATGAATAAGCCAGGCATCCCTTTTGATTATGCCCTTGCAAATGTTTACCAGAAAATGATATTAAAGTTCGGCAAGCCCAGGCAGATAGAAGCTTCTGAAAAGGGAACTAAGCTCCTTTTCTTTGTAGGGCCTACAGGAGTGGGAAAAACGACGACGATTGCTAAAATTGCATCTAAATTCAGGGTGGAGGAAGGAAAGAAGCTGGCTCTTCTCACAGCGGACACTTACCGGATTGCGGCGGCGGAGCAGCTTCGCACCTACGCCGGTATTCTTGAGGTGCCGTTCAGAATTGTTTATGCGCCGGAGGAAATAAAGAAGGCAGTGAAGGATTTTAAGGAATGTGATTTCATTTTAGTGGATACTGCCGGCCACTCGCATCGTAATCAACCGCAGAGAGAAAGTCTGAAGGATTTTATTTATTCGGCGGACGGGCTTGCAGAGAAGGAGGTATTTCTTGTCCTCAGCGCCACAACCAAATATAAGGATCTTATAGACATTGCGGATGCTTACAGCGCCATGACGGATTATAAACTGATATTTACCAAGCTGGATGAAACAACTGCGCTGGGTAATTTACTTAACTTAAAGCTGCATACAGGAGCGGATTTGTCTTATGTTACCTGTGGGCAGAATGTACCTGATGATATTGAAAATTTTAATCCCCAGAAAACGGTGAAGCTGCTTTTAGGAGGCAGAAAGAATTAAAAAGTTTTGAGGATGAGTGAGGAAGAAAATAAAATGGATCAGGCCGAACAATTACGGAATATAATAAAAGCTAATAATAATCCAAGACCCACGGCACGGATTATTACAGTAACCAGCGGCAAGGGCGGTGTTGGCAAATCCAATACGGCAATTAATCTGGCGATACAATTCAAAAAGATGGGGCAGAGAGTGATTATACTGGATGCCGATTTTGGGCTGGCTAATATAGAAATCATGTTTGGAACGGTGCCAAAGCACAATCTCTGTGATTTGATTTATCAGGGGAAAAATATCAGGGAAATTATTACATGGGGTCCCATGGAAGTTGGATTTATTTCAGGAGGTTCCGGTATCGTGGGCTTATCAAATTTAAGCAGGGATTATCTGATATCCATTATACAGAATCTGGCTGAGCTTGATGCCATTGCGGATATCGTTCTCGTGGACACCGGAGCGGGGATATCCGATGCGGTGCTGGAATTTCTGGTTGCAAGCGAAGAGATACTGCTGGTCACTACGCCTGAACCCACATCCATTACGGATTCTTATTCTCTTTTAAAGGCTTTGCGGCATCATCCGAAGTTTTCGGGATCGGCTTACCAGATTCAGATGATTGCCAATAAAGTAGACAACCGGAATGAAGGCCAGATATTGTTTAATAAATTGAATACAGTCGTAGGACGGTATCTGAAGCTTCCAATCATGTATCTGGGGGCAGTACCGCAAGACAGCCAGCTTTCCAAAGCTGTTATGCAGCAGGTACCGGTATCTTTACAGTCACCCGGGGCGAAGTCGGCTCTTGCTTATCAGGAAATTGCGGCTAAGCTGATGAATAAGGAACTTGTCCAGCCTGCAGCAAAACGGGGAATGGCGGCATTCTTTTCGCATATTGTTGCAGGAAGAAAAAAATAATTGGTTAGGAGGAACGCAGAATGCTGTCAAAATATGTGATACCGGGAAATAAGCTGGAGATACAGGCAGTTGAAAGAGTGAAATATGTGGACGAAACAGAAAAGAAAAAAGTATATCAGACTCTTGTTTATGATGTACTTTCTGATGACCGTCTGGAAATCTATATGCCTATGGAGAAATCAAAATTGATTTTACTTCCCGTAGATGTGGAATACGATTTATATTTTTATACTGCGTCCGGCCTGTATCAGTGTTTTGCAAAAGTAATTGACAGATATAAATCCGACGCAAAATATATCCTGCAGCTTGAACTTACCAGTAATCTGAGAAAATTTCAGAGAAGAGAATATTACCGGTTAAGCTGTGCTCTTGAGATGAATGCCCGTTCCCTGGAAAAGGAAGAAATACAGGCGGTGGAAAAAAAGTCAAAATATCTGGTGCCGGGGCTCCCTTTGAAGCACAGCATTATTGTGGACATCAGCGGCGGCGGTATTCGTTTTGTAGGAGATTACTGTTACGAGCCGGATAGTCTGATATGCTGCAAATATCATCTTTTGATAAAAGGAAGAGATAAAGAGTATACACTTATCGCCAAAATTATAGCTGTCAAGGAGCTTGATGATAAGCCGGGGGTTTATGAGCATCGTGCACAATACATAGATATTGATACCATGGACAGAGAGGAAATTATCCGGTTTATATTTGAAGAGGAAAGAAAAAACAGAAAAAGAGAAAAAGGACTATAATGGTTACTATGCACCCATGTGAAGTGCAAGTTGTGCTATACTGAATTAACGGGCCGGAGAAATCCGGACAGGAGAAATATAGAATAGGGAAAGTATGGGTGCCATGAAAACAGACATGAAGCAAACCGGTAAAAAAATTATTGCGGTTGCCAGTTCTACCGGCGGACCTAAAGCATTACAGGTTTTGATTCCAAAGCTCCCTTCCAGCTTGAATGCGCCGGTGCTGATTGTGCAGCATATGCCGGCAGGCTTTACCGAAGCGCTTGGGAAACGGCTTGACTCCTTAAGTGAACTTTCTGTTAAAGAAGCGGCAGAAGGCGATATTCTTGAAAATGGTCATGCTTATCTGGCTAAGGGCGGAAGGCATATGAATGTGGTGCGGCAGGGCGGAAGGCATATCATTCATTATACAGATGAACCACCAAGAGAAGGGGTAAGGCCTTGTGCTAATTTTATGTATGAATCACTTTCTGAAAGTATTTATGATGAAGTGATATGTGTGGTTCTCACCGGCATGGGAGCTGATGGAACCGCAGGAATTAAAATGCTGAAGGAAAAGAAGAAGTTAACGGTAATTGCCCAAAACGAAGAAACCTGTGTGGTGTATGGTATGCCAAGAAGTGTTACGCAGGCAGGGCTGAGTGATAAGGAAATGCCGTTGGAACAAATTGCAAATGAAATCATTAAGAACGTGGGGGTAAATTAAAATGGATGTAAATCAATATCTGGGAATTTTTCTTGATGAAACAAAAGAGCATTTGGAAAGCCTGAATGCGCAGATTTTAAATCTGGAGCAGTCACCGGAGGATTCTGATACAATCAATGAAATATTCCGTGCAGCCCATTCACTGAAGGGAATGGCAGGAACCATGGGATATAAGCGTATGCAGACGCTGACGCATGACATGGAAAATGTATTTTCCGAGATCAGAAGCGGATCCATGAAGGTGACGTCCGGATTAATTGATATTTTGTTCCAATGCCTGGATGCATTGGAGGAATATACAAATAATATCCAGGAATCCGCTGATGAAGGCACGAATGATAATAAGCCCTTGATCGATCAGCTGAATGCGTTTCTGAATGCCGGCAAAGAGGAGGAAAAGGAGCTGCCGGAAAATAAACCGGAGAAAAGCGCTGTGCCCGCAGTCAGTGAGTGCAGGTGGAAAGAAATCCCGATAGGCAATCCGGAGAAACATGTTTTTGCTGCTGCAAAGGAACAGGGAAAACAGATATACGGTCTTGATATCAGGGTGCAGGAAGCCTGTATCCTGAAAGCTGCCAGAGCTTTTCTGGTATATAAGGCGATTGAGGAAATAGCGGAAATTATTGTATGCAATCCTTCGTCCCAGGACATCGAAGATGAGAAATTCGATTTGGAATTCAGCCTGATCGTGGTATCCGATCATTCTCTTGAGCAGCTCATCCAGGCAGCCCGGAATGTGTCTGAAATCGAATCGGTAACAGGCGGCGTGTTTGAAACAGCGGAAATTGCGGCGTACAAGGCTGCTGAAGAAGCGGCGGAAGTTAAGAAAGAGGAATTAAAGCCTCAGGCGTCACCCGAGAAGACTCAGGGAACTGCTGCAAAGCAGGCGGATAAAAAGGCAGGCAAGCCGGTAGTGAACAGAACTGTGCGAGTGGATATTGAGAAGCTGGATGTTCTTATGAATCTTGTAAGCGAACTTATTATTGCCAAGAACTCCCTGGTTTCCGCATCCAATACAGAAGGCGTGGCCGGCGGTACCGGTTTTAACGAGCAGATTGAATATCTGGAAAGTGTAACCACGAATCTTCATGAGTCGGTTATGAAGGTGCGAATGGTGCCTATAGAGAGTGTTGTAAGCAAGTTCCCCAGAATGATTCGGGAACTTTCCAAGAAACTGGATAAGAAAATGGAATTATATATGTCCGGTGAGGAAACGGAGCTGGACAGAACCGTAGTTGATGAGATTGGCGATCCGCTGATGCATCTTTTACGTAATGCAGCGGATCATGGACTTGAAACTGCAGAGGTTCGTGTACAGAGAGGAAAGCCCGAGGTCGGTTCCATATTCCTGGATGCTTATCAGGATGGCAATAACGTAGTGATTGAGGTGCGTGACGACGGCAATGGAATCAACGTGGAGGCTGTTAAGAACACTGCTATTGAGAGAGGCGTTATTACTCCGGAGCAGGGAGAGAGCATGAGCGAGAAGGATATTATCAATCTTCTGTTCCATGCAGGCTTTTCTACAGCCAAGAAAATTTCTGACGTATCAGGAAGAGGTGTAGGGCTTGATGTGGTGAAATCCAAGATTGAATCCTTAAGCGGAGAGGTTGAGGTTAAATCAAAGCTTGGAGAGGGCAGTACATGGATTATCAGACTGCCGCTTACCCTGGCTATTATCCAGGCCCTGATGGTAACTGTAGGAGGAGAGAAATATGCGATTTCACTTGGCAGTATTCAGACTATCGAGGATATCAGTCCCAGTGAAATTAAGCTGGTAGGCAATAAAGAGGTAATTAATTTAAGAGGAAATGTTATTCCGATTATCAGATTAAGTGAAGAACTGGATATCCAGAGTCTTAAGTCAGCAGAAGATAATATGGTAGTCGTTATTGTTAAAAAGGGAGAAAAACTGGCAGGTCTTGTAGTGGATGAGCTGATGGGACAGCAGGAAATTGTTATCAAGTCCCTTGGTAAGTATATCAGTAAGTGTAAGATTATCAGCGGTGCAACTATTTTAGGCGATGGTGAAGTGGCATTGATACTTGATGCCAATGCATTGATTTAGGACAGGGGGATAAGCATATGGACCAGTTAAAATTAGCAGATTTAAGTGAAGCAGGTGAAACTGCGCAGTATATTGTAATCAAACTCGGAGCTGAGCAATACGGCATTGATATTAAATATATTGACAATATAGTGCGTATGCAGCATATTACAAGAGTGCCTAAGGTCGCAAGCTATTTGAAAGGTGTTATTAATCTTCGCGGTGAAGTAATTCCTGTTATGAGCATCCGCCTTAAAATGGATCTTCCGGAAGATGAATTTACAAAAGCAACCAGAATTATCATCCTGAAGCTTGAGCAGCATGGCACCATAGGTGTTATTGTTGATGAGGTAAAAGAGGTAGTGACTCTTATGGCTTCTGAGATAGAAAAGGTTTCCTATGACAGTCAGGAAGGAAAAGCAAACTTCATATTCGGTATTGGTAAGCATAATGATGAATTAATTTCCTTACTTGACCTGAATGTGGTGGCAATGGAAAAATAATTGCGTCTTAGTTAGGAGAAGTTATGAAAGACCTTAGTATGGAAGAATTAACAAGTCAATATTATGATGTGCTAAAAGAACTTGGAAATATTGGGGCCGGAAATGCAACCACGGCTCTGGCCCAGATGATTGGCTGTAAGGTGGATATGTCTGTTCCGCAGGTTCAGCTGCTTGAATTTAATGAGCTGGGAGAAATTGTAGGCGGCGAAGATGAAATTATGGTCGGCATTTATCTCCAGGTGGAAGGCGATATAGAAGGCAGTATGATGTTTATTCAGAAAAAACTGTCAGCGGCACATTTGGTAAATAAGCTGATGTGCGGTATGCTTGGTGTTGATGATGAAGAAATAGCCAGCGCGGAATTTGGCGAAATGGAATGTTCTGCCATTAAAGAGGTAGGAAATATTATTACCGGTGCATATTTAAATGCTTTATCATCTTTGACCGGCTTAAAAATATACCCTTCGGTTCCTCAGCTTGGAATCGATATGGCGGGAGCCCTTTTAAGCGTACCTGCTGTAGAATTTGGTCTGTTTGCCGATAAAATCCTTCTGGTGCAGACAAAATTCTCCGATGAGGTCGAGCTGGACGGCTACTTTATCCTGATACCTGATATGGAATCATATGAAAAGATTTTAAAGGCGCTGGGTGTTATATAAGGATAAAACAGGATGGGAGCCATAGGGGTATGAATGAGGTAATAAAAGTAGGAATGGCGGATATGGCCGTGTGCTGTGGTGATGATGCAGTTACAACACTGGGACTTGGTTCCTGCATCGGGATAGCCATCAGGGATCCGGCTGCAGGCATAGGGGGCTTGGTTCATATCATGCTGCCTGACAGCACGGAAATCAGAAATAATGCAAACAGGCTTAAATTTGCTGATACGGGCATTGAAGACTTAGTAAATGAAATAATAAAAAAGGGCGGCAGCAGAAGCAGGCTGGTAGCCAAGATAGCAGGCGGAGCGCAGATGTTCGGCTCATCGGGGAAAAGCGATGCTATCCGTGTGGGTGAAAGAAACGCGCAGGCCAGCAGAAAAAAACTCAGCGAAATGAAAATACCGCTGCTGTCTGAGGATACAGGAAAAACCTATGGAAGGACAGTTGTCTTTTATCCGAAAACAGGTGATTATGTAATTCGTTCCATAGGAATGCCGGAGAAAAAAATATGAAAAAGAATCAGTTATTTGCCCCCTTTTTAATGCTTTTTGCAGGTGCAGTGACAAGTATTGTGATGTTTAGAGGAAATTATGATACCACAGATTTACTTGTAGTCCTGCTATGCGTGATGACTGCTTTCTATTTTGCAGGTTATCTGATTCAGAAAAAAGTGCTTTCTTTTATCAATCAGATCAGAGAAAGGGAAGAAGCAGAAGCGGAAACAGAGGGTGAAGTGATAGAGAAGGAATCTCCTGCCATGAATGAGAATGGCACGGAGGCTTAAAGTGATGTCAATTGCCGTGCGGGGCAGTTGTTTTGGAGGGTGTCATGGACGAAGCAGGCAGAGTAAAGCTTTGGGACGATTATGCAAAGGCCAAATCGCCTGAAATCAGAGAAAAAATCATACTGGAATATGCGCCGCTTGTCAAGCTGGTAGCAGGAAGGCTCAGTATGTATTTGGGGTACAATGTTGAATATGATGACTTGGTGGGATATGGCGTATTTGGATTGATTGATGCCATTGATAAATATGACAATATGAAGGACGTAAAATTTGAAACGTATGCAAGTCTCCGAATCAGAGGCGCCATTCTTGACCAGATTCGCAAAATGGACTGGATTCCCCGTACCATCAGACAGAAACAGAAAAGGATAGATGCAGCCATCAAGGAAATAGAAAGCGCCAAGGGAAGGACCGCAACAGATGAAGAAATTGCATTAAGCCTCGGAATCAGTGAGGATGAATATACTTCATGGCAGTCGCAGATGAAGATTACGGGAGTAGTTTCTTTAGATGAATTTATGGAATCAGGAAGCGAGGCGCCTGCGGGCCAGAGTACGCAGCAGCGGTTTGAAGGTCCTGAGGAAGTAATTGAAAAAGAGGAATTGAAGGAAATGCTCGGTCAGGCACTTGAGTTTTTGACTGAAAAGGAAAAAAAGGTTATTCTGTTATATTATTATGAGGATTTGACGTTAAAAGAAATAAGTAATGTGCTGGAGGTTTCGGAATCAAGGATTTCCCAGCTGCATACAAGGGCATTACAGAAGTTGAAGACAAAAATGGGAAATTATATGGGAATTTTTTCTATATAGTTATGGGGACGAAAATGAGAAATGGCTATTTTCAAGTGATATGCAGTGAAAAAGGAACTGCGCTTAAGATTACCGCACCGAAGGATGGAGGCAGTCATGTCTTTGTCAGGGAAGTTATGGATTATCTGAACTTTCAGGGAATTATGTATGATTCGGCTGCCTTGAACGCCGGTCTGCAGAATGCCAGGAATTCAGGCGATGAAGAGTATCAGTTTCAGATTAACAAAGATGCTGTTCCTGAAGTGCGTGAAAGTTATAAATTAAATATCAGTCAGAATAAGATGACTGTTATTGCCAGATTTTATCCGCCTTCCCTGAAGGGCGGAAGAATGGATACCGTCGAGTTTTTGCGGGATCTGTCCGCCAAGAATATTGTGAACGGAATCAGGAAAGAAGAAATCCGGAAGTTTTTTGCTTCTCCGGAGTATTGTACGGATATTCTTGCAGCCCAGGGACAGCTGCCCCGGCATGGGAAAGATGCCAGAATTGAATATTATTTTGAAACGGATTTGAAAGCAAAGCCGACGCTTAACAGTGATGGCAGCGTAGATTTTTTCCATTTGAACACAATTTGTCATTGCAGGAAGGGTGATGTGCTTGCAAGATTATTTCCTGCGGATCCAGGCGCTTACGGAGTGACAGTTTATGGTGAAAAAGTCAAGCCGAGAGATGTTAAGCACGCGGTATTAAAGTTTGGACATAATATCAGCATTTCGGAAGATAAGCAGGTTCTTACGGCAGAAACGGACGGACATGTGACCCTTGTTGAAGGCAAGGTTTTTGTATCCAATGTTTTTGAAGTGGAAAATGTGGATATATCCACCGGAGATATAGATTATGACGGCAGCGTTAAGGTAAATGGAAATGTGTGCACCAATTTTACAGTGCGGGCGTCAGGGAATATTGAAGTAAGAGGTATCGTGGAAGGCGCTTATCTTGAATCCGGCGGCGATATTATTATTGCAAGAGGCATGAATGGGATGGCAAGAGGTGTGTTGAAAGCCAAGGGAAATGTTATTTCAAAATTCATTGAGAATTCCAAAGTGTCAGCCGGAGGCCATGTTTCTACAGAATCCATTCTTCATAGTGAAGTTATGGCCGGTACGGAAATTCTTGTAACGGGAAAGAGAGGATTTATTACAGGCGGGCATGTATCCGCATCAAATCTGGTGCTGGTAAAAACTCTTGGTTCATCCATGGGTGCCGACACCATTGTGGAGGTAGGAATTGATCCCGGAATTAAAGTTAAGATGCAGCAGCTTCAAAAGCAGATAGTGGAGAATCGTAAAAATATTGAAAAGATGCATCCGGTGCTGCTTGCTTTTAAACAGAAGATGGGGCAGGGTATAAAGCTGAAGCCTGAACAGTTAAAGAATGTCCAGGATATGATGCAGAAAGAAAACCAGATACAGCAGGAACTGGAAAAGGATACGGCAGAGCTGGCATCTTTACAAAGGATGATGGATGACAGCGGTCAGGCCCGGATTGAGGTTACCGGGGAAGTATTCCCGGGAACTAAAATCTGCATTTCGGATGTTTCCATGGTAGTAAAAAACAGTATGTCTTATTGTAAATTTATTAAGGAACGCGGAGATGTAAAAATGGTATCCTTATAAAAGACAGGAGGATTATATGACAATCAGTCGTGTAGAACTTCAGGGGCAGTTGACAAGGGCTCAGGATTTTACAACTATTAAGCAGAATCAGGATAATAAAGGACTGGTAGATCAGACTAATTTTCAAAGGCAGTTTAATCAGACCGTGGAAAATAAGGTCCATCAGGTTCATCAGGGTGATAAGGCGGAAAATGAGGGAAAGCGCTTTGATGCCAAGGAAAAGGGAAACGGAGTTTATTACGGTGATGGAGGAAAGCGCCGGAAAAAAGAGGAGAGCGAAAAGGACGGAAAAGTTGTTGTAAAAGGCTATGGCAGCTTTGACATGAAAATCTAGCAGATACACAGGTGGAATTATGAGCATAACGGAACTGATTCTTCTGATTTTCGGAGGTCTGGTGTTTACAATCAGTTTTTTCCTGCCTTCAGGACGTAAGAAGGAAACGGATAATATTCCCGAAATTGATGAAGAAAAAATAAAGGAAATAATCGATAAGGAAATTGAAGAGGCCAAAGTGCAAATTCGTGATATTGTGGATGAAACGATAAATTATTCAATGGAAAAGACCGAGCGTTCCATGGAGCGTATCACCAATGAAAAAATAATGGCTGTCAATGAATTTTCGGGTACTGTTTTAGAACAGATTAATAAAAACCATAAGGAAACGATATTTCTTTATGATATGCTGAATGATAAGCATGAAAATTTGAAGGCTGCGGTCAGTGAAGCTGCGAAAACCGCAGCGGAAGTGAAACAGTCGGTCAGGGAAGCGGAATTTCTGCCCTTTAAACCTGAGAAGGTAGAGATAAGGGGCGCTGCTGAGGAAAAGGAAGAAAAAGCCGAAAAGCCCAGAAAGAAAACGTCAAGAAAAGCCAAGGGGGAAGACGCAGTAAAGCTGCAGGAACCGGAAAAAGAAAAAAATCCGGCAAAGGAAAATGAAACGGCGGAAAAAGGACAGAAGGCGGTTAATGTTGATGTAAGCCTTGATGCTGCAGAAAAGACCGGAAGCGGCAACAATAATGAAAAGATTCTGGAACTGCATAGGGCCGGTAAATCCAATATGGCAATAGCCAAGGAATTGGGTCTTGGGATTGGCGAGGTAAAGCTGGTAATTGATCTCTTTGAAGGAATCTGAGGATGAGTAAAATAATGAATTTGAAATATTATCTGCGCGGGCTGGGAATTGGAATCATTGTGACAGCAGTGGTTATGGGGGCAGCATCAAGCGGAAAAAAGGAAACAATAAGCGATGCTGAAGTAATGGCACGTGCGGCGGAACTTGGAATGGTCGAAGCGCAGCCGGAGGGTGTGCTTGCCGATTTGGAGCAAAAAGCTCAGGATGAAACAGATTTTCCTGAAGAAGAATCTGAAGATGAAACAGATTTTCCTGAAGAAGTAACTAAAGATGAAACAGAAATATCTGAGGATGGAGCTGAAGCATCCGGGGATGAGCCAGGAGTATCTGAGGAGGAATTGCAGACAGAGGAAACAGCAGAAAAGCCGGAGGAAGCAGAAGCTATACCGGAACCCGGAATGGATAAATCCCGGGAAGAAGCGGCAGAGGAATCAGAAGAAGCGCCATCTTCAGAACCGGAGGAAACACCGGAGCCTTCGGAAACGGATTTGTCTGAAAGTATTATCATTGAAATAAAAGAAGGCGAAGGTTCTTATACAGTATGCCGGAAACTGGAGGATGCGGGACTTATTGCATCGGCATCGGTTTTTGACGCTTATCTTTATGAGAATGGATATGACAAAAAGCTCCGCAGCGGCACTTACGAAATACCTGAGGGGACAGAGCCGGAAACAATTGCAATGATACTGACTTCCGGAAGATAATAAATTGTTTCAATAAATATTGTAACAGTTCAGCCATACCATTCATAAGTTGGCGGAATGTACATTTCCACTCCAAAATGTAAGTATAAACCGCCAACTTATTTCATGTCGGGCATCCGCCCTATAGAAGCAATTGTGCAATATGCCCTTAGCGGGCAAGCTCTCACGGT
>CAZDPE010000013.1:10798-34963 GCA_964507235.1 uncultured Lachnospiraceae bacterium | reverse complement strand
CAGCCAACTCTTGAGACAGCATGGTTCTTCCAATTTTAACTAAATGACATTGGTTTAGCCAACCGTCAATTTAACGGTTGGTATTTTTTATTCAAAAAAACAGTAAAATATTGAAAATTACTGAATATGAAGAAATATCAAGGAAAAACACAGAAGAAATTATTTACTATAAACAGAATTATTTGCATCCCAAATGAATATATATGGGAAAACGAAGGGAGATGCTGAAATGAAGGATATACCGATTAAGGACAAATTAAATCTTACAATAGAAGAGGCGGCAACGTACAGCAATATAGGGATAAACAAAATAAATGAAATGGCAAAAGATCCCAAGTGCCCATTCGTGTTATACATAGGAAGAAAAAAACTGATTAAGCGTATTCCATTTGAAAAATACATAAATGAATCGTTGGAAATATAGATTTTTGAGCCTTAATATGGTAATATATAGAATTGTATCAAGGCTCTTTTCTTTTAACTGGGAAAGGAGTTGCCAATGGGAAAGGATTTAAGAGGAAAGGAGCTGGGAGTTGGCATAAGCCAACGAAAAGACGGATTATACACAGCAAGATTTACCGATAGAAGAGGCAGGCGAAGGCAGAAATATTTTCCTAAATTGCAGGAGTGTAGAAAGTGGATTTCGGAAATGCAATTTAATGATGAACATGGAAATATTGATGCGCTTGGAAATATGACAGTAGATGCTTGGTTTGAATACTGGATTAAAGAAATAAAGGGTAGTAATACAAAAGAAAATACGATAAGAAGTTATAAAAGGCAGTATAACAATCATATAAAAAATAATATAGGAGAAATGCTGCTATGTGAAGTAAAGCCACTGCACTGTCAGAACATTTTAAACAAACTGTCAAGAACCCATAGAAGTTCCACAATAGAACAACTCAGAATTGTATTGCATGGGATTATGGAAAGTGCGGTAGAAAATGAATTGATTATTAAAAATCCGGTAAAAAAGACCGTAAAATGTACATCTGCTAAAAAGCCAAAACCTAAACGGGTACTTACAAAAGAAGAACAAAAAATTTTTCTTGAAAGAACCCAGGAAGAAAGATTTCATGATCAATATGCTTTTATACTTCAGACCGGACTTAGAACAGGCGAAATGATAGGATTGACATGGAACGATATTGACTTTGAAAAAAAGATTATTTGTATTCAAAGAACTATGGAATACAGATATGATTTAAAGAAATGGGTAATTGGAGAAACGAAAAGCGAGTCAGGGACAAGAAAAATCCCATTGACGGAAGAAGCTGTTTCCATTCTTAAAGAACAAAAGGAAAAGAATAAATTGCTGAAAGTGGTTCCATTGGAGTTTTCAGAGTTGGTTTTTCTGTCACGAAAAGGAGAACCGGTAAAAAACTCTACCTATGATGAAAATTTAAAAAGTATCTGTAATAAGATAGAAATTGAAAAATTTTCCATGCATACGTTGAGGCATACATTTGCCACAAGATGTATAGAAGCAGGAATGAAACCCAAAACATTGCAGATGATTTTAGGACATTATGATATAGGAATAACAATGAATTTATATGTTCATGTGACAGATGAGGAAAAGGTTAAAGAAGTGGAGAGCATCGAAAAAATGCTTAAAATTGTATAAATTGGTGTAGTAATTGGTGTAGTAAAAAAATATGCGCAACGATAAAACCCAGTAAAATCAATAGTTTCAGGGCAGACAAGGTAAAAATTGAAACATTTCTTCCTTATTTGGGAGAAATGGATTATAATTGAGAGGTGCAGTCATGGATGCCAGTTTAATAATGATGCCTTTGTTGATTTCATTTGCGGTCAGCGTGATATTGGGACCGGTTATTATTCCCTTTCTTAAAAAGCTTAAGGTGGGGCAGACCGTGCGGGATGACGGCCCGAAAACTCATTTAAAAAAATCGGGTACGCCAACCATGGGAGGCATTCTGATTATCATCAGCATGACGATGACATCAATGCTGTATGTGAAGGAATGCAGAAAAATAGTGCCGGTTTTATTTTTGACACTTGGCTTTGCGCTGATTGGTTTTCTGGATGATTATATTAAGGTAGTACTCAGACGTTCCATGGGACTTAGGGCATGGCAGAAAATGCTTCTCCAAATAGTGGTAACAGGAGTATTTGCCTATTATATGGTAAATATGTCGGGAATTTCGCTTGCCATGCGCATTCCCTTTTTTGAAGGGCATTACATTGATTTCGGTGCGTTGAATATTCCCATGCTTTTTCTTGTAGTAATAGGATGCGTAAACGGAACGAATTTTACAGATGGACTTGACGGACTTGTCAGCAGTGTCACGGTACTTACCGCCACATTTTTTTCTGTAGCTGCAATCGGAATGCAATCGGGGATTTATCCGGCTGCCTGTGCGGCGGCAGGAGCTCTTTTGGGGTTTCTTTTATTTAATGTTCATCCAGCAAGTGTGTTTATGGGAGATACAGGTTCTCTTGCTCTCGGCGGTTTTTTGGCCGCTTCGGCATATATTATGCAGATGCCGCTTTTTCTGCCTATAGTGGGGTTTGTTTATGTGGCGGAAGTTTTGTCGGTCATCCTTCAGGTGATTTATTTTAAATTGAGCGGCGGAAAGCGGCTGTTTAAAATGGCGCCGCTGCATCACCACTTTGAACTTAGCGGATTTACAGAGAATCAGATTGTAACATGCTTCTCCATCATAACAGCATTGCTGTGCCTTGCAGCGCTTTGCGGGGTATAGATGAAATTTATACTGAAAATACAGAGAAAGGATACAAAAATGAATTTACAGGATAAAAAAGTGCTGGTAGTGGGAACCGGCAAAAGCGGAATCGGGGCGGCAAAGCTTTTAGGTGAAGTGGGAGCGGAACCCATTTTGTTTGACAGTAATGAAAAACTTTCCATAGAAGATATAAAAGAAAAGGGAAAGGATATACAGAAGCTTACTGTTTTTCTGGGCAGTATACCTGAAAATGTAAAGTCAGAGCTTACGCTGGTAGTGGTAAGTCCGGGCGTTCCCGTAGATACGCCTTTTATGGAAGAATTCAGAGAAAAGAAAATTCCCATATGGGGAGAAATTGAACTGGCTTACGCATATGGAAAAGGTGATGTAATTGCCATTACAGGAACTAATGGAAAGACTACCACTACAACCCTGGTCGGACAGATTATGAACGCTTATTTTCCTTCCGTTTTCGTGGTGGGGAATATTGGAAATCCCTATACGGAAGCGGCTCTTGATACAAGGGAAGATACCGTTACAGTAGCGGAAATCAGCAGCTTCCAGCTGGAAACCGTGCACAGCTTCGCACCTAAAGTATCCGCAATCTTAAATATTACGCCTGACCATTTGAACAGGCATCATACCATGGAAAATTATGCGGCTGCCAAAGAAGCTGTTGCAGGAAGGCAGACGAAAGAAGAGATATGTGTCTTAAATTATGAGGATAGTTATACCCGCGCTTTTGGAGAGCGTTGTACGGCGAGTGTAAAATATTTTTCTTCTAAGCAGGAACTGGAAGACGGGATTTTTCTGAAAGATGAGGATATATGGCTGGCAGAAGGCGGCAGAAAGGAAAAACTGCTGAACATCCACGAACTTCATCTTGTGGGAATCTGCAATGTGGAAAATGTTATGGCGGCAGTATTAATCAGCCTTGCCATGAAAGTTCCCATGGATATTATTTTAGACACTGTAAGAAATTTCAGGGCAGTGGAGCACAGGATTGAATTTGTGGCCACCAAAAACGGTGTGGATTATTATAATGATTCCAAGGGAACCAATCCTGATGCGGCAATACAGGGAATCCGTGCCATGACAAAGCCCACAGTTTTAATCGGCGGCGGTTATGATAAGCAGAATGAATATGATGAATGGATAGAAGCCTTTGACGGGAAGGTGAAAGCCTTTGTCTTAATAGGACAGACAAGGGAAAAAATTGCGGAATGTGCCGGAAAGCATGGAATTGAAAATGTCATTCTGGCAGACACCTTTGAAGAAGCTTTTGCTATATGTGTGGAGCAGGCTCTTCCCGGGGATGCGGTACTGCTGTCGCCGGCCTGTGCCAGCTGGGGAATGTTCCCCAATTATGAGGTAAGGGGAAAAATGTTCAAAGAGTTAGTAGAAAAGATTGGAGTATAAGGATAAGTGACTGACAGAAGGAACGGATACAACGGAAGAAGGAGAACAAAAGGACAGCAGGAATCGTTCTTTGATTACACATTGCTGTTTGTTGTGCTGTTTTTATTGGGATTTGGTCTGGTTATGCTGTATTCCACCAGTTCCTATGAAGCAAATCTGGAGCATGGGGATTCCGCCTTTTACCTGAAAAAGCAGCTGGGTGCAACTATTTTGGGTTTGATAGTCATGATGGTAGTGGCAAATATTCCTTATCATTTTTGGGAAAGGTTTGCAGTGCTGGGATATATTGTATCCGTGGTGCTGATACTGCTGGTGCTTACGCCGTTGGGAATTGAGGCCAACGGTGCCAGAAGGTGGCTGAATATCGCCGGCATTTCCCTGCAGCCTGCGGAGGTGGCAAAGCTTGCCATGATTCTGTTTCTCGCAAGCCTGGTATGTAAAATGGGAAAAAGTATCCGTACAGGCAAGGGTTTTATGACAATGCTGCTTGCCCCTATGCCTATCTGCGGTCTGGTGTATATCGTTACAAAGAATTTAAGTTCAGCTATCATTATTTTCGGCATTGCGGCCTTGATGCTGTTTGTATCCAGTCCCGATTATAAAAAATTTGTATTGATTGCACTGGCGGGAATTGCTGCTGCAGCCCTGATAGTTTTCCTGATTGTCAATGCTGCTGACTCAGATTCCTTAAGCTTCAGGGGCGGACGTATTCTGGCCTGGCTTGACCCGGAGGCTTACGCTGACGGAAAGGGATTTCAGACGCTTCAGGCTCTTTATGCAATCGGCTCAGGAGGAATCTGGGGCAAAGGCCTTGGGCAGAGCATGCAGAAGCTTGGATTTTTGCCGGAGGCCCAAAACGATATGATTTTTTCCATTATCTGTGAGGAACTGGGACTTTTCGGGGCTGCGGCAGTTATGCTTCTGTTTATTCTTCTGATTTGGCGGTTTATGGTAATTGCCAATAATGCTCCTGATTTGTTCGGCGCTATGCTGGTGGTGGGAGTAATGGGGCATATTGCCATTCAGGTAATTTTAAATATAGCGGTTGTTACCAATACCATTCCTAATACGGGAATTTCCCTTCCCTTTATAAGCTATGGAGGTACTTCTGTATTATTTTTGCTGATTGAAATGGGAATTGTCCTGAGTGTGGGAAAGGGAATACATTTAAAGGATTTATAAAGCGAAACATATAGTACAAGATGCATTTTTATTTTGCGCTCATATACTAGAATAGGTCGTGATTCTTTGGTAGGGGTGACAAATTGGATGCAATTCATATAAGAGGAGGAAATGCTCTTTTCGGAGAAACGAAAATACAGGGCTCTAAAAATGCGGTATTGCCCGTTATGGCCGCTGCACTTTTAATAAAGGATATCAGTATTATTGATAATTGTCCCAGAATTTCAGATGTATATCATATGCAGAAGCTTCTGACCCAGATTGGATGCAGGGTGAGCAGAACGGACAGGACGCTGATGATTGACGCCAGACAGGTATCCCAGGATAAGATGGCAGGAGAGTCCGTTACCGGAATGCGTTCTTCCATTATGCTGCTCGGAGCCATGCTTGGAAGATTTGGAGAAGCAACTCTGGCATATCCGGGAGGCTGTGTCATAGGGGAAAGGCCTATTGACCTTCATCTGAATGCCCTTCGCAAAATGGGTGTTGCCATAAAGGAAGAAGAAGGCACCTTTACGGCCAGGGCAAAGCAGCTTTGCGGAGCGGTAATTACACTTCCTTTCGCCAGTGTGGGCGCTACGGAAAATGTGATTCTTGCGGCAGTGAACGCCAAAGGAGTAACGGTGCTTAAGAATGCGGCAAAGGAACCTGAAATAACAACCCTGTGCAGATTTTTGCAGAAAGCGGGTGCCATAATAGAAGGAATCGGAGGTTCTGTACTGATTATTCAGGGCGGAAGCCCGCTTCACGGAGTTCAGTTTGCAGTTCCGGCAGACAGGATTGTGGCGGGAACCTATCTTTTCAGTGTGCTGGGGACGGGAGGCCATATTTTTTTAAAAGATGCGCCGGTATCCCAGATGAGAGGGATGCTGAAAACCGCTGTGGAAATGGGAGCGGAGATCACAGCCTCTAAAGAGGGGCTGAGTGTTCTTTCAGAGCCGCTTAAAAAGTCTGTTCCTTATATTAAAACAGATGTATTTCCGGGATTTCCCACGGATATGCAGTCACCTCTCATGGCAGTCCTGACAAAGGCATCGGGAACCAGCATTATAGAAGAAACTATATTTGAGAATCGGTTTCGGATTGTTGATGAACTGATTAAAATGGGGGCCGATATCAAAACGGATGAGAACAGGGCAGTAATTACAGGAGTGGAGAAGCTTTATGGATGTGAAGTGACGGCCCGGGAACTCAGAGGCGGGGCCGGACTTGTTATTGCCGGCTGTATGGCTGAAGGGGAAACCATTGTAAGAAACAGGCATTTTATTGAGCGCGGATATGAAGATATCTGCAGGGATTATCAAAATCTGGGCGTCAATATTGTAACCGGATAAATTGAAAAAGATGACAGAAAAGAAGAATAAAAGAAAAAAACAGAATAAGAAAGTGAGTCATATATCTGCAGGGATAGTGGGAAAAATTGTAATTCCTGTTATAATACTTCTCATTGTCCTTTCGGCGGGTTATTATTATATCATCACAAATTATACAATCACTACTGTTTATGTGGAAGGAAATGTGCATTATTCCAATGAAGAAATCATGAGTATGGTCATGGAAGGATATTATGGAAATAATTCTTTGTTTTTATCCTTTAAATACAAGGATAAGAGTATTAAGGACGTGCCTTTTGTGGAGAAAATGGATGTTTCGGTATTGGATCCCCACACAATAAAAATTGAGGTTTATGAGAAAGCGCTTGCCGGTTATGTGGAATATCTGGACAGATATATGTATTTTGACAAGGATGGCATTGTAGTGGAAAGTTCTATGGAGAAAACCCCGGGAATTCCCATGGTGACAGGCCTTAATTTTGATTATGTCATTCTTTATCAGCCTCTGCCTGTGGAGGATGCCGATATTTTTAAGGATATTCTGAGCATAACCCAGCTTGTCAATAAATATAACCTTTCAGTAAGCAGGATTTATTTTGGCTCGGATGCGACGCTTACGCTCTATTTTGAAAATGTAAGAGTGGCGCTTGGAAACAGGAATAATTTGGAAGAGAAAATAATGAGGCTTCAATATATGCTGCCTGAACTTGAAGGAAAAAGCGGCACGCTGCGGATGGAAAACTATACGGAAGAAACAAAAGCTATAACCTTTGAACCGGATTAAGGGATTCCGGGAGAGTTAAAAAAGTTTCTAAAAACTTAAATTTGTGGTTGATAATTCAGACAAAAAATTATATGATAATCTATATGAGTTTAATGGGATTGATGAAGGAGGAAGTACCTTGCTTGAAATAAAGACAAACGATGCTGAGGCTGCAGCCAAGATTATAGTAGTAGGCGTTGGCGGTGCAGGTAATAATGCTGTTAATAGAATGGTAGATGAAGATATTACAGGAGTTGAGTTTATTGGAATTAACACTGATAAACAGGCTCTTCAGCTATGTAAGGCTCCCAAGCTTCTGCAGATTGGCGAGAAGCTTACCAAGGGATTGGGTGCAGGCGCTAAGCCTGAAATCGGTCAAAAAGCGGCAGAAGAAAGCAGTGAAGAGATATCAGCGGCTTTAAAGGGAGCGGACATGGTATTTGTTACCTGCGGTATGGGCGGCGGAACCGGAACAGGTGCAGCTCCCGTGGTGGCAAAGCTGGCTAAGGACATGGGTATTCTGACTGTCGGGGTAGTTACCAAGCCCTTCCGTTTTGAAGCAAAGGCGCGTATGATTAATGCTTTAAGCGGTATTGAAAGAATTAAAGATAATGTGGATACTTTAATCGTTATTCCTAATGATAAATTGTTAGAAATTGTGGACAGAAGGACAACCATGCCGGATGCCCTTAAGAAAGCGGACGAAGTATTGCAGCAGGCAGTACAGGGTATTACAGACTTGATTAATGTTCCTGCGGTCATTAACCTTGATTTTGCGGATGTCCAGACTGTTATGAAGGACAAAGGTATTGCCCATATCGGCATCGGAGAAGGAAAAGGAGATGACAAGGCTAGCGAAGCAGTTAAGATGGCTGTTGAAAGTCCACTTCTTGAAACAACGATTTCCGGCGCAACTCATGTGATTATTAATGTATCCGGTGATATTACTTTGGCGGATGCATCCGATGCTGCAAGCTATGTTCAGGAGCTTGCCGGAGATGACGTTAATATTATCTTTGGTGCAATGTACGACGAAAATAAGACGGACAGCTGTACGATTACTGTAATTGCAACAGGTCTTGAGGATGCTACACTGCCTACTAATAAGCCGGTATCTCCCTATAGCACTTTTGCAAATAAATATGTTAAGCCGGTATCCCCTAATATTTCCCTGAAATCTTCAGGACTTGGAAATGAAGGTGTGGGTACATTACCGGGACAGGGGACTCAGGCACCAAGGAAACCGATTACAGGTATTAATAATCCCGGCGATATCAGAAGCAATGTGGCGGACAAGCCTCTTAAAATTCCCGATTTTCTGCAGAAAAAATAAATAATTGATGAATAAGGCTGTATACCTGCGGTGTACAGCCTTATGTAGTTATGTGTGGCACTATAAAGCCTGCAGCACGGGCTTTATAGCAGGGAGTGGAAGCGATTTATGAAAAGGACAGAATTAAAATGTCCTTCCTGTGGATGAAGGCTGGCTGCAGCGAATTTGAAAAGCGCAGACAGACCTCTTAAGAGAGAAAATCAATTTGTGTGAAAGTAATCAGGAGGTTCTTAAAGTGGAGGAGATTATGGATAAATACCTTGCACCAGCGCAGGAATGCCTTACATTTATTGAAAAGAGCGTAACTGCCTTTCATGCGGTGGAAAATATAGAAAAAGAACTGCTTGAAAATAATTTCAGGGAACTTAAGGAAAGCGGTACCTGGGAGATGGAAGTGGGAAACAGCTATTATGTGAAAAGAAATGATTCTTCTGTAATTGCATTAAAAATTCCTGAGGAAAAGATAAAAGGGTTTCATATTATGGCATCTCACAGCGACTCGCCTTCCTTTAAATTAAAAGCCGAGGCGGAAATTGCTGTGGAAAACAGTTATAGAAAGTTGAATGTGGAGCCCTATGGCGGAATGATTCATGCCACATGGCTTGACAGGTGCCTTTCTATTGCAGGAAGAATTGTGTACCGTGATGAAGGGAAGCTTATCAGCAAAAATGTGAACGTGGATGAAGACCTGCTTGTAATTCCCAATGTGGCAATTCACATGAACCGCGAAATGAATAAGAATCTTTCTTATAATCCTCAGATAGATTTACAGCCACTTTTAAGTGCAGGACGGATATTAAATGAGAAAGAGCAGGAGAGTGATGAAGGAGAAGCAGAAAGGAATAATAACGGCATCCTGATGAAAAAAATAGCGGATTATGCCCGGATTGATGCCGAAAGAATTTTAGGAAAGGACTTATTCTTGTATGTCAGGGAGAAGGGAAGGCTGGCAGGAGCGGAAAAAGAGCTTATGATATCTCCGAGACTGGATGACCTTCAATGTGTGTTTGCATCACTGCAGGGGTTTTTAAGTGTGCAGCCGAAGGATTATATTTCTGTTCTGGCAGTGTTTGATAATGAGGAAGTGGGAAGTCTTACCAGGCAGGGGGCGGCATCCACGTTTTTGAAGGATACACTGGAAAGAACGGCGGAAGCCTTGAATATGCAGGGAAGTGAATACCGCAAGCTCCTGTCGGAAAGCTTTATGATTTCTGCGGATAACGCCCATGGAGTACATCCCAATCATCCTGAAAAGGCAGATATTACAAACAGGCCTTATTTAAATCAGGGTATTGTGATTAAATATCATGGCGGGCAGAAGTATACCACAGATGCTTATTCTGAAGCTGTAATGAGAGAAATCTGTATGGAGGCGGATGTACCCTGTCAGACCTATTGCAGCCGCTCCGATATTGCAGGGGGTTCCACCCTTGGTAACATTTCTGAGGGCCAGATATCTGTTCCCTGTGTGGATATCGGACTTTCCCAGCTTGCCATGCATTCTGCTGTGGAAACCTCCGGAAGCAGGGATGTGGGATATCTCATAAAGGCGGCGGAAATCTTTTTCGGAAAATAGAATCAGGGATAAGATTTTTTATAAAACAGCATAATTATGAATTGAAACGGATAGATGAACCGGTTTCCATGGCCGAAACAGTCATTTATCCGCTTTTTGTTTATTTTATTAAAAAAGTACGCCCTGCAAAGCTTCTGTTATATGTCATTTTTTTGCGATACCTAACACATCTGGCGCCGACCGTTTGACAAATTATGAACCTCTTAATGTTTATAATGAGGTAGTACCAAAGAAAAGGAGGTGACAATTGCTAAGGAGCATATATATTGACAGTGTATTTCTGAACAATTTTGTTATGGATTTGTTCCTGATAACGCTGACGGCAAAAACATTAAAGAAAACTGCCACGTTTTTAAGAGCTTTAGCCGGAAGCCTGTTGGGAGCCGCCGGATATTGTCTGATTTTATGTCTGCCGGGCATTCCATACTTTCTTAAGGTCTTATTTGGTATGATTCCGATTGCCATGGGAATGATAAAGCTGGGATGTGGGACAAAGGGATTAAAGGAATTGTTTTACGGGTTAGGATATTTATTTACATATTCTTTTTTTACCGGAGGATTCATGTTGTTTCTCATCAGGAGAATTCCTTTTTTGAAGTCGCATGAAGATTCTTTTTTCCTTATACTTCTTACAGGCTATGTGAGCTTCAGACTCTGTGTTTTTGGCTATAGCAGATATAAAAGGAAGAAGGAAAATTATTTCTGTAAAGTAGAACTTGAGGGAGATAAAGAAAATATTTTTATTTGCGGCCTGATTGACAGCGGCAATGGGCTTAAGGAACCCATAAGCGGTAAACCGGTAGCAATATTGGAAAAAGAAGTGTGGGAAAAACTGGAGAATTTAGAAAGACCCGAAAAGTATAGAGTGATTCCCTATCACAGTATAGGAAAAGAAAATGGAATTTTAGAAGGATATGAAGTAGAAAAAATCCGGATAGAATACGAAATGGGTACCAGAGAGCTTACACATGTGCTGATAGCAGTTTTTAACGGAAAGTTATCTGTAAAAGGGGAATATCAGATGATACTGCCGCCGCAGTGGGCTTCTTAAAAAGTAAGGCTATGGTCAGCGTTGCGTCCAATAGCCTGTCTGAAAGAAAAAGCAATGCAGAAATGAGGAGAGCAATGGTTTTTAAAGTAGCAATACCGGGAAAATTTCAATTTAAATTATACCGCAGGGAACCCGGCTTTTTATTGTCAAGGCAGGGTGATATACATTATATAGGAGGAGCGGAGGTACTGCCGCCGCCGCTGGAGCTGGAAAAGGAAAATGCAGTCATCAGTGATTTGGGAACGGAATATGAAGATGAAGCGAAGTCCATCCTGATTGAACATAATTTAAGACTGGTGGTTTATATAGCCAAAAAGTTTGACAATACCGGAGTGGGAGTGGAGGATTTGATTTCCATAGGAACCATTGGGTTAATAAAATCCATTAATACCTTTAATCCTGAAAAGAACATTAAACTGGCCACTTATGCTTCCCGCTGCATTGAAAATGAAATTCTGATGTATTTGAGAAGGAACAACAAAACCAAGCTGGAGGTTTCCATAGATGAACCCCTTAATGTGGATTGGGACGGAAATGAACTTCTTCTTTCCGATATCCTCGGGACTGATGAGGATGTAATATATAAGGATATTGAAAGTGAAGTAGAGAGAAAACTGCTTTTAAAAGCCATTGATAAACTTTCAGACAGGGAAAAGACCATTATTAACCTGCGTTTCGGACTTGGAACTCCTGACGGGAATGAGATGACCCAAAAGGAAGTGGCAGAGCTTTTAGGAATTTCCCAATCCTACATATCAAGGCTGGAAAAGAAAATCATGAAGCGGCTGAAAAAAGAGCTGGTAAGAGAAAGCTATAATTAAATTAAAAATCTGTGAAATGCCCGGATAGAAGTATCCGGGTGTTTTTATATATGCTTTTCCGAATTTCATATTTGTGCTATTCTTGTTGATAATAAGACTACTCCGCTGCTTGGCAGCGCTGCAGGCTTGATGTTTCATTGCCTGCAGAGGGGTTGTTGAACGGGAAGCTTGTTAACCGCGCAGCCATTGAGGCTGCGCCAGTATAGATAGGAGAAATGATAAATGCAGTATCTTACACCTGAAAATGCGCAGAAAATGGTAGATAAGATTATGGGGATTGTACCTCATAATATCAATATTATGGACAAGTATGGCGTAATCATTGCCAGCGGAGATAAGACGAGGATTGGAACAAGCCATAAAGGAGCCGTAAAAGCTTTGGAGATGAGAGAGGCTTATGTTGTTTATAAGGATACGGAAACAGAAAAAAGAGGAATAAATCTTCCTATTTTTTTTAACTTTGATATTGAGGGAGTAATCGGAGTCAGCGGAGATGTTGATGAGGTAATGCAGCTTGGACAGATTGTAGCTACTACCGCCCAGCTTATGATAGAAAACGAAATATATAACAACATCAGTTCTATCAGGGAAAGCCGGTTGAATGATTTCTTTCATGAGTGGATACAAAGAAAGAGGGAGGAGTATTCAACACGCTTTTTGGAGCAGGCAGAGTATTTTCACATTGATCTGAAGAAGGAAAGGATTGCTGTAGATATCAGAACGAAAAGAGTCCGGTTCAGTGTTATCGAGCAGTTGAAAGCAATGCTGGATAAAGAGGATTATATCGTGCGTCAGAGTATGAATGATATTATGCTGCTTTTAATGTCGGATTCAAAATGGGAAAGAAAAATTAATATGATTATGAATATAAGCTCTGATTTTGTTCAATGTTATATTGGAGAAGAAAATGACGTGGCAGCGCTAGCTGTGGAAAGCGCGGAAAAGACAAGGCATGTTGCGGGCATACTGAACAAAAAGGAAAGAATTATCCGTTATGGAGAAATACAGCTGGAGTGTCTGTTGTGCGAGGTGGATGATGACTGCAGGCTGAATAAATTAAAGGAAATATTCATCAGGCATGACGAAGATTACAATTTGCGCAGAACAATCATGATATATGCGCAGAAGAATAACAATAATAAAGAGGTATGTGAAGCGCTGTTCATACACCGCAATACTCTTAACTATCGTTTGGATAAAATAAATGAGCTGACAGGTCTTAATCCCAGAAATGGGAAGGACCTGATGGTTTTGTATCTGACAGTATTCAAAATGCTGCCCGATGCCCAGGAAGAGTAATTTACAAAGCCTTAGTGATTGTGCAAATGAACAATTATAATAATTATATTTGGCTGTTTTAACATTGTTTATTGGTCATTGGAATGATAACATTAATGCATCACTAAATAATATACAAACAGAAAAGGAGAGGTAAATATGAAGAAGTGTTTAGCGGTATTGTTGACGGCAAGTATGGTAATGACTGCTTTAGCCGGCTGCGGAAGCAATAATTCACAAACATCTGATAAGACGGATTCTGCTGAGCCTGCTGTGGAAGAACAGGTTGCGGAAACACAGGAGGAGGTTCAGGAGGAAGAGCAGGAACCGGCTGCAGCAGAGATTACTTCTACGGAATTAAATGTTCTGTACAGCGGAACCCCTGAAGTGGCTGAAAAGGAATACCTGATGAATGAGTATTTCAGAGGATTTGAGGATGAGTATGGTGTTAAAGTCAATGTTGACTTTGTAACACAGGCGGATGCCATCACCAAAATTCAGACGGAACAGGAGTCAGGCAACATTGTGACGGATGTTATTTATGCTGACACGGCAAACATGGCCCCTTATGTAAATGGCGGCTGGATGGAAGATATTACAGAGCTTGTAAACGGCACCGGCTCAACTTATACCAGCATGTTTGATGAAACTACCAATAAAGACGGAAAACGTTATTTTGTTCCCAACTCATTTGATGTGTATGTGTTGATTGCCAATGTAAAGGCATTGGATTATCTGCCTGACGGTTTGACACAGGAAGATGTAGAAGCCGGCATTACATGGGAACAGTATGCTGACTGGGCCGTTGCAATTGCAGAAGGCGAGGGCGAAGGAAAAACCATGATGCCTGCCAATTTGACCGGATCCCAGCTGCTTTATCCTATGGCGGGCATGAGTCTTGCTTATGGCGGCGGCTTTCCTGAATTTACTTCTGACGGATTCAAGGCTGCTCTTTCCGTGATTGCAGAAATTGCAGCAGCTGATGGATTTTATGCAGAGCAGGATCAGTATACAGCAGTTACTGAGCCTATGGACAGCGGCGATGTATGGCTTGCATTTTCCCATATGGCACCTGCGGGGACAAGCTACAATGCGGCTCCGAATAACTTTGTAATTGGCGCAGCGCCTACCGGAAGTGCGGGAGCAGGTTCCACATCAGGAGCATGGTGCTATGGTATTCAAAAAGGTGCGGAACATTTTGATTTGGCACAGGCTTTTATTGAGTATGTGGCAAGACCGGAGGTTAACTATGATTTCTGCTCCAACTACGGCGGAGCTTTAAGCCCTATTGAAGAGGTTGGAAATATTCTTTCAGATGATGATGTGGTAATGCAGGCCGGTATTAATGTTCTGGATACTGCAATTGTATCCGGCGTTCCGTCCACAGAGTATTCTGACTGGAATGCGGTAAAGCTTTTGTATGGAGATATCTTTAATGAAATTTTATCTTCCAAAGAGGTTCCGTCAGATGATTATCTTGCAGAAAAAGAAGCAGCGCTTGAGTCTTTAAAAATTACTGAATAACATCAGATAATAAGCAGGCGTAAAAAATGACAACGGAAAAATGCTTTTCAGATTTTCTGTTGTTAGAAACAATAGAAAGCACGCTTTGCGAACTTTCTATTGTCATGAACAACAGGGCTGTCGTCCAGCTAAAGTTTTAGCCGGTGCGGCGGCCCTTATCATATAAAAAACGATAGAAAGGGGATAGATAAAGTGCATAAAATCGGAAAAATATCAAAAAGAAGCAGCCCATATCTGTTACTTCTTCCCGTTTTTGTATATTATGCCGTTTTCTGGCTGATGCCGGTTGTTTCCGGAGTAAAAGAAGTGTTTATAGGCATGGATGGCGCCTTTACCCTGACAGGCAATTTTAAACTGATGTTCCGGTCGGATTTATTTACAGAATCAGTGATAAATACTGCAACCTTTGCAGCAGTTTCCGTAGTGCTCCAATATCTGATAGCGCTTGTGCTTGCCATTATTTTATCCAGGAAATTTACAGGTGCAAAGCTCTTTATGTTTTTGGCAATGGTGCCTATGGCAATTACGCCTACGGCAACAGCAATCTTGTGGAAAACAGGACTTGTTAAGGATGGATGGATTAACACAATACTGATGGCGCTGAATTTAATTGATAAGCCTATTGTCTTTATGAATGCGGAAGGCTTGAATGCAGTGCTTTTGCTTATTGCAATTGATACATGGACGGTAACACCGTCAGTCATGATTATTCTGATTGCCGGGCTTCAGGGAATGCAGAAGGAGTTAAAGGAAGCGGCATATACTTTCGGAGCGAATAAATGGCAGATATTTAAAGACATAACCCTGCCGATATTAAAGCCCTCCATCACAACCTCAATTATTATGCGTATGATTGCAGCAATCCAGGTGTGGTCTATTGCGGTAATGGTAATGGGATATTCAAAAGCGCCTTTTCTTGTAGAGCGTATTGCTTTTTATATGGATGCGATTCCGGGCGTTGATACCAGTACAAAGCTGGCGTATACTTATTCATTCCTGACAACAATTGTAGTTTTGATTGCTACGGTTATTTATTTAAAGGCGTCAAGCAGAAACAAAAAGGGAGGTGATGCATAGATGATGGATAAATTGAGTATTGTTCAGAAAACGGTAGTTGCTGTTATTCTGGCAGGCATGACCCTACTGGTTGTGATTCCCTTACTGTTCTTTATTACAATTTCATTTTCCAATTCGGTGGAGATTTCCCAATTTCCCAAAAAGCTGTTTCCGACATCGTCTGTTACTGTTTATGTGGAGCCTGACGAAGAGGGCAAATATGAAATTTTTTATGACAGCGGTGACGGTAATGGATACACTTCCATTATTACATCGGATAATGCATCAAAGCTGGAAAAGCATTTTACACGGCAGTACGGTATTAATATTACCGGAGAACAGCTTTTACAGGATTTCAGCCGGACATTGACGGAAGGCGGGATGGAATTTACCTATAAAAAAGATACTTTTTATAATTTTAAGCAGTTCTTTAAGATTATTCCGAATGCATCCAGCGCTTTGAAAAACAGCATTGTGGTATCTGTGTATACCATTTTGATTTCGCTGGTTTTAGGAAGCATTGCGGGCTATACCATAGCGAGATTCCGGTTTAAAGGAAGAGAGCAGATTAACGTTGCCCTGCTGGTTGTAAGAATGTTTCCTACAGTGGGTATCAGCATTCCGATGGCGGTATTGCTGATTAAAATGGGATTATATGATACAATGATCGGCCTGGCATTTTTGTATTCAATTCCCAATATTGCGCTGACAGCATGGATTACCAGCAGTATTTTCGTTGGAATAAGCAGGGAACTTGAGGAAGCCAGTCTGGTGTTTGGGGCAAATGCCATACAGACATTTATGAAAATTACACTGCCTATGGCTTTTCCGGCATTGGCGGCCAGTTCCATGTACTCCTTTTTAACTGCATGGAATGATACGATATCAGCTCTTATTTTGACCAATGAAAATCAGACGCTGTCACTGGTGGTTTATAAGGCAATTGGAACTACTTCCAGCGGTATTCAATATGCTGCTGCGGGAAGTATCGTACTGATTTTACCAGCATTAGTATTTACCTTTATTATCAGAAAGTATATAGGGCAGATGTGGGGCGGAGTAGAATTATAGCCGGTATGCTGTGTATCTGAATGCCTCATGGAAAGGAGAATAGAATGAGTTATCTGGAAATTAAAAATTTACAGAAAAAATATACTGCGGATGGTCCTATGATTGTGGATAATATGAATTTATCCATTGAGAAGGGTGAATTTATTGTATTTTTGGGTCCTTCCGGATGCGGAAAGACAACTACCATCCGCATGATTTCCGGTCTGGAGGAAGTAACAGGCGGAGATATCTTGATTGAAGGAGAAAGTATCATTGATAAGAAGCCCCGGGACAGAGGTGTATCCATGATTTTTCAAAGCTATGCAATCTGGCCGCATATGACAGTGTTTGATAATATTGCATATCCTTTAAAGCTGCAGAAGCGCCCCAAGGAAGAAATAAAAAGAAGAGTGGAGAAGGCGGCCCAGGCTACGGAAATACAGGGACTTTTAAAGCGTTATCCGGCGCAGATGTCGGGCGGACAAAGACAGCGGGTGGCAGTTTCCAGAGCGATTGTTGTGGAGCCGAAGCTGTTTCTGATGGACGAGCCGCTTTCCAATCTGGATGCCAAGCTGCGGGTTACTATGAGAACTGAGCTGAAAAAGATTCACAATGCACAGGGTTCTACCAGCATTTTTGTAACTCATGACCAGTCAGAGGCTATGAGTATGGCAGACAGAATCATAGTTATGTATAAAGGAAAAATTGAACAGATTGGTACGCCTATGGAGGTTTATCAGGACAGTGCGACAAGATTTGTGGCAGAATTTATCGGTACGCCTCCCACAAACTTTTTTGAAGCGTCAGTTGAAAAAGAAGGTGAAGCTTTATACGCAAAAGGAAAGGGGTTCTGCTATAAGATTCCTGAAAAGCTTAAGGAGCATTTAAAGCCCTATATCGGGAAAATAGTGGATATGGGTATCCGGCCCGAATATATAGAAATTTCTCCTGACATGAAAAAGAAGGAGGGGTATTTTGGCGATGCTGAAATCAATTTTGTGGAACCTCAGGGTTCTCATTCTATTCTGATAACATCCGTAGGTTCTGCGTCTGTTAAAATTCATAGCACACAATATATGGATATGAAGCCTGAAACCAGGATAGCGCTCAATGTAAAAAATGAGATGGTCATGTTCTTTGATCGGGAAACTACAATGCGGATTAAATAGCGTTGTTGTGGGAGGATAGAAGATTATTATGCGATTTTTGATTACACCTGATTCCTATAAAGAAAGCTTATCTGCTCTGGAGGCGGCGCAGGTTATTGAAAAAGCCATTCATAATATTATGCCTGATGCTGAATGTGAGCTTGCACCTATGGCAGACGGCGGGGAAGGAACCGCCGAATGTCTGATGCATGCCGAGAATGGTAAACAGATTATGTGCAGAGTGAAAGACCCTCTTGGAGAAGAAATTGACGCAGATTTTGTCTGGATAGAGGAACAGAAAAAGGCGATTGTTGAGGTTGCCAAAGCCTGCGGAATGATGCTGATACCGCAGGAAAAAAGAAATCCGCTGAATGCGAGTACATATGGCGTGGGACAGTTAATGTTAAAGGCTTTGGAAATGGGATGCCGGAAACTGGTACTGGCACTTGGGGGAACGGCTACGAATGATGGCGGTATAGGAATGCTGAAGGCTCTTGGAGCGCAGATTTCAGACAGCAGCGGCAGGGAAGTACCGGAAGGAGGAAAGGGTTTAATACAGATAGACAGGATTGTTCTTGATAAACCGTGTCTTCTTTTGAAAAATGTGGAAATTACGGTTTTATGTGATGTGAAAAGTCCTCTTCTCGGAGAATGCGGAGCAACCTATGTTTTCGGAACTCAAAAAGGGGCCTCAGCGCAGGTGTTGGATGAATTGGAACAGGGTATGAAAAACTATGCCCGGGCAATCAATGCAGCCTGTGGGCGTGAAATTGATAAGCTGAAAGGTGCAGGGGCGGCAGGAGGCTTGGGATGTGCCCTGTATGCAGTCTGTAATGCCTGCTATACCAGTGGATCACAGTATGTAATGAATGCACTTAATCTGGAACAAAAAATAAAAGAATGTGATTATGTGATTACAGGGGAAGGCTCACTGGATGCTCAGAGCCTGGAAGGAAAGGTGCCGGTAGGCATTGCGCGGATTGCCAAAAAATATAAAAAGCCTGTGATTGCTTTCGTCGGAGCATCCCAGGGGGAAAATCAGGCTTTATACGAAAAAGGAATATCTGCGGTGTTCTGTATTCTGCGCAGAATTGATACTATGCAGAATGTATTGGAACACGCGCAGTCAAATTTACAATATACAGTTGAAAATTTTGCAAGAGTGTTGTTAATGAACAGTCAATAACAGGGGCGGAGAAAATGATGGAGAGAGATTATACATTTTTAGAACATATGGACAGAGGAATGTATTTTAATAAAAAGGAGTATGACGGGAAACCGCCGTTTACATTTGATGAGATAAAGGATAAACTGCCGAATCCCCTTGTGGAAACGAAACCGGAGTGGAATCAATGCTATTGGTATGCTGTCAGAGTGTTGTTCAGGAATACTCATACGCCGGAGAAAAACAGCGGATATGTAAGCAATTTTGTGGATGCGGCTTTTAATGATGATATTTTTCTTTGGGATACCTGCTTTATGACTTTATTCTGCAATTTATTCCATAAATATGTTCCGGGAATCTGTTCGCTGGATAATTTTTACTGTAAACAGTTTGATGATGGAGAAATTCCGCGGGAGATGGTGAGAAATACGGGAAAAGATTTTCTCTTATGGGTCAATGCCTACAATAAGCCCTTGTATTCCTATTTTCATAACCATTATGGCTTTCGCGGATTAAGTCAGATGACAAATCTGAAGTATGAGGATATGTATAAGCCTTCTCTGGGAAGAACTGTGGAAAAAAATCCATATTTGACGCTGGACAATTTAAACCATCCGATTCTGGCAATGGCGGAATGGGAAAGCTATTGTCATACGGGGGATGCAGAACGTCTTAATCTGGTGTTTGAGCCGCTTTATCAGTATTATCGGGCTTTTCGTTATCATGTGCGCCATGCTGATGGCTTGTATGTTGCCGATTGGGCGAGCATGGATAATTCTCCCCGGAATAAATATCTTGGTTTTGGGGTGGATTCTTCCTGCGAGATGGTGCTTTTTGCAGGAAATCTTCTGGACATGCTGGAAGTGCTGAGGAAAAACGGATATGAGGTAAAGGATTATCAAAGCAGAATGGAGTTTTTAAAAACGGACAGGCAGGCAACGGTTGAAGCCATTCAGAAATATATGTGGAATGAAGAAGATGGCTTTTTCTATGATGTGACCTTTGAAGGAAAGCAGTCCAAGGTAAAGACAGCGGCTGCCTTCTGGGCGCTGATTTCAGGTGTTGCAAATAAAGAACAGCAAAAACGGCTTGTTGAATGGCTTGAAAATCCTGCTGCATTTAACAGGGTACACCGTGTGCCGGTGCTTTCGGCAGATGAACCGGAATTTGACCCCATGGGAGGCTATTGGAGCGGTTCCGTATGGGCGCCTATGAACGCCATGATTGTATTGGGATTGGAAAAATGCGGTTACCGAAAACTGGCAAGGGATATTGCAATGAATCATTTGATGGTATTAAATCAGGTGTTCCGGGATACGGGGACCATATGGGAAAATTACCCGGCTGATTATATTTCAAGCGGAAATGCAGATCACGCGGATATGATAGGCTGGTCGGGGATTGCGCCTATTTTATATTATGTACAGTATGGGGTAGGACTTGCCGTGAGGCAGGGGGAACTGGAATGGTCTTTAGATGAAGAACTGCTTGAACGGGGCAGGATAGGATGTAAGAATTACTGGTTCTCTTCAAAGAGTGCAGATTTTATGGCTGAAAAGCGGGAAGACAGTGTATTTCTGAAGGTTAAGACCGCAGACTGCTTTACACTCCGTGTATGGTATAAAGGAAAAGAGCGGAAATTTGAAATTAAAGGAGATATGGAGGCGGTTTTTTAGAAACCGGAGCATGGTCAGATGGAGGCGGAATATGAACAAGCTTATTATTTATGGGGACAGCATTTCTTCCGGTACGCATGGGGAAGGAGCTTATTTAAATTATATAAAAGAAAAATTGTCCTGTAAAATATTGGAAAACAATTCCATAGGTTCCAGCGGTTTATCAGAGGTGACTCCGAACAATATGCTGTCCGTTCTGGAAAAGCAAAAGAATGGGGAAGAAGGACACGGTGCGGATATGATTTTTATCTGGCACGGCAGCAATGACTGGTATTGGGGAACCCCCATCGGAAAGCCGGGGGATGAGGGCGGAAACACCTTTTACGGAGCAATACGGAAAGCAGTGACAACGCTCAGAAGGCGTAATCCGGAGGCTTATATTGTCTGGGGGCTTCCGATTTTCCGTTTAGAGAAACCGGATGGGATGGAAGAAACAGGAAACGCATTTTACCTGAAAAATAAAGCAGGAAAGACCATGAAGGACTATGCAGAAGCGCTTCGGGATATGGGAGAGCGCTGTGGATTTCCCGTGGTGGAGTTTCATACCGGTGTAAATATTAATGAAGAAAATGAGGAATGTTTTCTGGAGGATCATGTGCATCCCAATGCTCTGGGATATCGCATGATAGAAAGGGTTTTGGAAACAGAACTGAAAAAATACTGGTATTTTAAATCAGGAGAGAAGCTGTGATAGTTTATGTAGACGATTTTGTAAAGGACAGAAAAAATACTGCTTTCGGAATACGCGAAGCAGCAGCCTGTGCAGCCAGGTCAGGAGCTGATGTTCTGCAGTTTTCTGAGGGCGAATACCACCTGGAAGATTACCTTACAATTGAAACGGAATCCATTGCCCATGATGACGGCTGTGGGGATATTCATACAAAAGACTGTCATATTGTGCTGGAAAAACTCAGTTCGCTTATCATAAGGGGAGCGGATAAGGGAAAACGTACTGTGCTGTCGGGGGCGAATCCTGAACAGCTTCAGACACTTATGCCTTCTGTTTTGTGGGCGGTGGACTGTAAGAATTTAACGTTGGAGCATCTTACCTTTACCAGGGCTCCCCAGACAGTATATTGCGGAGAAATTATAAAGATTGAACAGGGATGTATTTTTGTAAAGCTGAGGGGACAAATTCCAAAAAAGAATCAATTAGGCGCTTACTGTATGAACCGGTTTTCTGTGAAAACAGGAGAGCTTCTGGGAGAAAGCCTTACCTTTGGTTTTGGCTATGACCATGTATTTGAGCGTGCTGAGGAGGATATTTTCTTCCTGCAGGATATGGCATTGGCGGATAAAGTGAAGGTTGGTGAAGGCCTGTCTTTTCATCAGGCGGGTAAAACAGATTTTCTGCTTTTTTTCGGAAATTGCAGCGATTTGACTTTAAGGGATATAGAAATTCAAAATACTAACGGATTTGCTGTTCTGACTGAAAACTGCAGGAATATTCATGCTGACAGATTAAAAATTGCGCCCCTGCCGAAGCAGGTTTTTACCGGCCCCAGGGATGGGTGGAAGGTGTACCGGTGCTCCGGCAGGATATTGGTGGAGAACAGTCATTTTGAGGGGGTCCGGATGGACGGACAGAATGTGCAGAGCAATTATTTAAAGGTAGAGAAAGTGGTTGATAAGAAAACAATTCTTTGCAGCTGTAAGTATGCGCCGGTTCCTATAGAGGAAAATGCCAGGCTCCAATCTGATAATGGAGGGGAACATAGCGAATATGTGATTGCTTCTTCCGGTATTGTGGAAAGCAGAATGGAGGAAACGGTGCAGAGCAGCGGCTTATCAGCTGGCCGGGTGGTTGACGGCAGTAAAAACTATATTCGTATTTATAAAATAGAATTGGATAAAAGCATAGAGCCGGAGGAACTGAAGCAGGGACAATTGCTGACGGCAAGCTGCTGGGAGCCTTGTGAGTATATATGCCGCAATACGGTATTCCGCAATATTGCAGGAACTGCCAATCTTATCAGGTGTCATGATGTTCTGCTTGAAAATAATCTATATGAAAATATTATGTGCGCCGGGATTATGATGGGAGCAGAGCTGGATACCCATTGTGAGAGCGGCCATGTAAGAAGAGTAATTATACGCCATAATGTGTTTTCCAATATTGGATTTAAACCGAGATACGGCATTTATGGATGTGCCTGCATAGCAGTGAAATCTCAAGGATTCTGCGAGCCCTGCAACAGGGATATTTTAATTGAAAACAATGTTTTTAAAAACAGCAGGACGGCAATAGAAATTTATGATGCGGAGAATGTACTCATTCAAAATAATCAGTATATGAATATTGAAAAGCATGTGAAGGTAGATTATCCGAGTACAGGAAAAATAGAAATCAGGGAAGGAACAGAAAAAAGATGATTCGTAAGGATAAATGGCTTGAGCATTTAAATAATATTTATGATGCAGTAAGTGCTGAAAAAACGGCAAAGCGGATGGAGGAGCTTTTTGCAAAGTATGAAGGTCATGATACGGGGAGCAGCTGGCTTTCCGAAAGAGATTCCATACTGATTACTTATGGAGATACAATTGTGGGGGAGCAGGAGAAAGGGCTTGTTACCCTGCGGCGTTTTTTAAATAAATATGTAAAGGATGCGGTCACTGCCGTTCACTTGCTTCCCATGTTTCCCTATACTTCCGATGACGGTTTTTCCGTTGTGGATTATAAGGAGATTAATCCGGATCTGGGAACATGGGAGGATGTAGCCGCTTTTTCAAAAGATTATCAGATGATGTTTGATGCAGTAGTTAATCATATTTCAAAGAGCAGCGAATGGTTTCAGAAGTATTTGAAATGTGAGAAACCATATGACGATTACTTTATTACGGCAGATCCGGACAAGGACTACAGCAAGGTGACAAGACCCAGGGCGCTTCCTCTTTTGACGCAGTTTGAAACCAGCGAGGGCAGTAAGTATGTGTGGACAACCTTCAGCGAGGATCAAATTGATCTTAATTATAAATGTCCTGATGTGCTGCTTGAGGTTTTGGATGTGCTTTTAATGTATGCTGTTAACGGAGCCCGTTTTATCAGGTTAGATGCCATTGGTTTTTTGTGGAAGG
>CAZDPE010000013.1:0-10788 GCA_964507235.1 uncultured Lachnospiraceae bacterium | reverse complement strand
AACAGGGAACCAGCTGCATGCATCTTACTAAAACCCATGAGATTGTCAAGCTGGCGCGCACGGTTTTGGAAGATTATGTACCGGGCACCTTATTGATTACAGAAACAAATGTGCCCCACAAGGATAATATCAGTTATTTTGGGAATGGAGATGAGGCTCATCTGGTTTATCAGTTTCCTCTGCCTCCGCTTGTAATGTTTTCCATTCTTTCAGGTAACGCATCCAAGCTGACGAAATGGGCGGCAAGCCTTGATGAGCCGGCAAAAGGCACTGCTTACTTTAATTTCTTAAGCTCTCATGATGGAATTGGAGTAAGACCGACTGAGGGAATTTTATCAGGGGATGAGCAGCAGATATTAGTGGATGCAGCTTTAAGGAACGGCGGGGCAGTGTCCTATAAGGACAATGGTGACGGTACAAAAAGTCCCTACGAGCTGAACATTAATTATCAGGATGCGTTGGCTTCCCCGGAGGACAGTGATGAGGTCAGAATACAGAGATTTTTAGCGGCGGAAACGATTCTTTTGTCAATGCAGGGACTGCCGGGAATTTATATTCACAGCCTGCTTGGTTCAAGGAATGATTATTATGGGAAATCCCTTTCCGGTATTCCAAGACGGATTAACAGGGAAAAATTGAATTATGCGGATCTGGAAAAGGCGCTTGAGGGAAACAGCAATCGCAGAAAGATATTTGATGAGTTTATTTTGCGCCTGCGTATCAGAGGAGAACACAGAGCATTTGCGCCGGATTCTGCACAGGAAGTACAGGAAACGGATGAGAGAGTGTTTGCGCTTAAAAGGATATGCCGGGAATCAGGAGAAAGTATTGAGGTTTTGGTAAACATTTCAGATTCTGAGGTTTGCATAGCTGATTTGAAAATAGAAGGAACGAACCTGCTGACTGGTGAAAAGGAAAGCGGACAGGTTATTTTAAAACCTTATGAAGCAAAATGGATTTTAGACATGCAGACAGAGAAAGGAGCGTAAGAAGGAATGAAAAAGCTGGTTGCAACTGCCCCCAAAGAGGCAAGGTTAAAAGAGTATGAGGACAGACCGATTTTGGAAAATGAAGTAAAGGTGAAAGTGGAATTTGCATCGCCGAAGCATGGAACGGAACTTGCGGATTTCAGAGGAACAACACCTTTTATCAATGGAAAATTTGATGACGAATGGAAAATTTTTGTTGAGAGGGAAAAAGAGGAGCCGAGAGGAATTGTTTTTGGAGATCTGCCTCTTGGAAATATGTTTGTGGGTACAATCATTGAAACAGGAAGTGCAGTCAGGGAATATCAGGTTGGCGACCGTGTCTGTTCTTATGGACCTATTAAGGAAACTCAGATTGTGAATGCGGTGGACAACTATAAATTGCGTAAAATGAGCAGAGAAGCATCTGCTAAAAATGCAGTGTGCTATGATCCGGCACAGTTTGCGTTGGGGGCAATCAGAGATGCGAATGTCCGCCCCGGAGATTATGTGGTGGTAATCGGGCTGGGAGCAATCGGTCAGCTGGCGGTGCAGATAGCGGCTAAGATAGGCGCGAGCACGGTAATTGCAGTGGATCCGATTGAGCATAGAAGAGAGGTTGCTTTAAAATGTGGGGCTCATTATGCTTTGGATTCCGTATCCTGTGATGTAGGATATGAGATTAAACGTATAACGGATAAAATGGGAGCAGATGTAATTATTGAAACCAGTGGAAGCGTTCATGCGCTGCAATCTGCATTAAAAGGCCTTGCATATGGCGGCACAATTGCATATGCAGCCTTTGCAAAGCCGTTTCCGGCAGGACTGTGGCTGGGGCAGGAAGCCCATTATAATTATGGAAAGATTATTTTTTCCAGAGCCTGCAGCGAGCCGAATCCTGAGTATCCCCGCTGGTCCAGAAAAAGGATTGAAAATGTAGTTTGGGAAATGCTGATGAACGGATACTTGAATTGTGAAGATATTGTTTATCCGGTGGTACCCTTTGGGGAGTCGGCAGAAGGCTTCTGCCATTTTGTAGATCAGAAGCCCGGGGAAAGCATTAAATTGGGCGTTGTTTTTTAAGGAGGAATTATTATATGCTGCTAGGAACACAGGACAGAGATTTTTTCCCGGAGAATTTAACAGAGAAGTTTAAATTTGTAAAAAGCCTGGGATTTGAATGTTTTGAAATTGACGGTAACGTCTTGGTAAATCATGTGGAAGAGGTAAAGGAGGCCGTTGCGGCATCCGGACTTCCCGTATCCTCTGCCTGCGGCGGATACAGGGGATGGATAGGAGATTTCATAGAGGAAAGAAGAGTAAACGGCGTAGAAGATTTAAAGATAATTCTTCGTACGTTAAAGGAAGTAGGAGGTACCGGAGTGGTAGTTCCGGCAGCCTGGGGAATGTTTACTTACAGGCTCCCTCCCATGGTATCGCCCAGAAGCCGGGAGGGTGATGTGAAAGCGATTTTGTCTTCTCTGAAAGAGCTGGAGCCTGTAGCGGAGGAAACCAGAACATGGCTTTATCTGGAGCCCTTAAACAGATATCAGGACCACATGTTAAATACGCTGGAGGATGGGGTAAATATTATAAGGCAGGGAGCCTTTAAAAGAGTAAAGCTTACCGCTGATTTTTATCATATGTCCATTGAAGAGGATGATATTTCAGAATCTCTCAAAAAGTATAAGGACGAAATAGGGCATATCCATATTGCGGAAAATCACAGATATCAGCCCGGAACAGGTTCTGTTGATTTTAAGAGGCATATGGAAACACTAAAGCAGACAGGCTACAATGGGGCAGTAGTTAATGAAGGACGTATTCGCGGAGAAAATCCTTTAGAAGCTTATAAAAAGTCCGTGGAATACATGAAACAGTTTATCTGATTCATGACTTCTATTGTTTAAAGGAGAAAGGCTATATGAAAAAACTTAAGGCAGCAGTAATCGGCGCCGGGCAGATTGCGAAAATATCTCATCTGCCATATTATCAGGGCCTGGAACAGGTAGAACTGGCCGGTATTTGCGATGTGAGGCGAAAAGAAGCGGACAAGCTTGCAGAGCAGTTTCAAATTCCTAATGTTTACACGGATCATTTAACTATGCTTAAAGAGCTTAAGCCTGATTTGGTCAGTATTTGTGTGCCTAATAAACTTCACTGCAAATTTTCCGTTGATGCTTTAAATGCGGGCTGTCATGTGCTGTGTGAAAAACCGCCGGCCATTAATCCCAGGGAGGCGGAGGAAATGGAAGAAACCGCATTAAAATGTCAGAAACTGTTAAGCTATGGATTTCATATGCGGTATGCACCCCAGGTGACGTTTTTGAAAAATAAGATTGAGGCCGGAGAACTTGGACAAATTTACCGTGCAAATGCAATATGGCTGCGGCGGAGAGGAATACCCGGATGGGGAAGCTTTACCAATAAGGAAATCCAGGGAGGCGGCCCTCTGATAGATATTGGCGCGCATGTGCTGGATGTGGCTTTTTACCTGCTTAATTATCCGGAAATAGATTATGTCTGTGCAGACAGCTATGATTTGATTGGTAAAAAAGGGGGCGCAGGTTTTTTTGGAGAATGGAGCGGAGAAGGTTATACGGTGGAGGACAGCCTGTTCGGGACAGTTCGGTTCAGAAATGGCAGCAGTCTTCATGTGGAATGCTCTTTTGCATTAAATATGAAAGAAAAAGATAAAAAAAGCGTTGCGCTTTTTGGCGACAAAATGGGTGCAGAGGTATTTCCGCTTGAATTATTTGGTCAGGAACAAGGGCAATCTTTTGTCCAGAGCTTTCCCTTCTGCGCTGATGAGGATTTTCATAAGGCGGAGATAGAGCATTTTGTAAAGGCTTGCCTGGGAGAAGAAAAGCTGCTGGTAACTCCGCAGCAGGGAACCTATCTGCAGCGGGTTATAAGCGCACTGTATGAGTCAGCGGATACCGGAAGACCTGTTAAGCTGAATTCTGCCTGTGCCGTATATCCGTAAAGTCGGAAATTGACCCGGAAAACTGCCTGCTTCCACACTCTCGGAATTATGGTAAAATAGATATAACAGAATGGCAAATCGGAGCTTGGAAAATTCATTAGATTTTGAGCGGCGGACAAAATTTCTGATACACTTGCAGATTTTCTTGTGAATGGTGTTGGAATTGATATTGCTGCGACCTTATAATGTCTGATTTGTCGGGGAGATAAACGGAGTGAAAAACAGGGGTTTTTTGTAATGGAGGTATATTGTGACAGCTTACTGGAGTGAGGAAAGAGGACGATATGGAACCGGGGAAAGCTATGAATATTTTCCAAAGTATGAGGATGGCGTTCAGACCTTTGAAAGCGAGGATGGTTTATGGACTTGCACAAACCTGGAGAGCGGCGTAGAAATCCTGCGTTATAACGGAAATGAAGTACATCTTGTCATCCCCTCTGAAATTAAGGGGGAAAGGGTTATTTCGTTGGAGAGTACCTTTGATGGTTTCACAGAATTAAAAAGCGTAGTTGTACCGGAGGGCGTAACCTCGATTGGAACGGCATTTTATGGCTGTGAACAATTAGAGCAGGTATCTTTGCCGGAGAGCGTTGTTACATTGTTTTATTCATTTAACTGTTGTTTTGCATTAGAACACATTGATATTCCTGCATCTGTAAAAGACATTTCATGGGCTTTTGAAGGTACGGGGCTAAAAAGTGTGAAACTGCCTTATGGGATAGAAAATATTGCCCATGCGTTTACCGGATGTGAGGCTTTGGAGTATGTCTATATTCCCGGCTCAGTCAAAGATTTGACGGAAGCTTTTGGTGATTGTGCAAATTTAAAAGAGGCGGTAATTGAGTATGGCGTTATGAGCATTGGGGACTATGCATTTTTCCATTGCACATCCCTGAAGGAGCTGGCTATACCGGAAAGTGTTACGAAATTTGGTACGAAAGCAGTAGGAATTATGGAAATCAGGGAATATACTTCATCTGAAAAATCAGCGTTCCGCATCAAAGGGTATCAAATCGTTTCAGGCTTTCAAATCAAGGGAAAGTTCGGCTCCAAGGCAGAGGAATATGCGAGAGAAAACGGAATTGCATTTGTGCGAATTTAGGCAGGCAGGGAGGCGCAATATGAAGAATTTTAAAAATTACAAACCGGAAAAATATGGGAAAGCTGACTATCAGGAAATTGAGGATGGGATTTATAAAACCAAAATCAGATCCACATTAGGCAACGGGCACTTAGACGTTTACGTTACTTCTCTTTCGTTTGAAATGGAGCCGGAGCGGTTCAAAGAGGAAGCTGTTTCCCCGGGCAACCTTACGCAGGTTCCCATTGAAGGCATCCTGGATGAATTTAATCTGTTTGTCACAGACTTCTATGAACAATTAAACAGAACAAGTGAAACTGTTTGCTATCAGGAGTTCGGTTCATTTAATTTAGAAGATATACAGAAATTGAGAACACTGATTGGAAAACGCTTTTATGCTCTGCCATATATAAAAGATGGAGAGGAATATTACAATATGGTAATTGAATAATCAATTTTTCCCGGTTATAGGGGAGTTATGCGAAGCGAAAAATTGACACGCATGAATATTTCGTTTTTCACTTCCCGATAAGCAGATGAGATTTTTTATGGTAGTGGGGCGATTATCCCGCCCCTTTATCGCTGCTTCAAGTTGTTCTTATATTGTCATATCCACAACTAATTCGGAAAATATTCCTGAAACGCTGATTTGGTTTTCACTGTCAGAAACATTTTCGTACTCTGCCTCTTTTCCTTCTTTCATATAATAAAGGAAATCAGACATATACATATAAGTGTGGAACAGATATGACAATTGGTAATTTTAAAGATTATATAGCAGATTCACTGACTGCATGTAAGCCGGTAGTTTTGCATGCGAAAACAGGATCTTTTACCTATTATGGTGGGAAAAATTCGGGACATTATCTCAGTCTGGATTATTATAACAGGACAACCCAGAAGGTGAGAATTGTTGATTGCAATTATGATAAAAGTTATTATGGCATTCATACTGACATTCCTATGGTGCCAGCGAAAGAAATGCCTTGTATTATTATGGCAGAAAGATGGATACGGTGAAGCAGATAGAGCTTGATATGTTTTTTCCTTACGGATTAATTGATGATATTATTATTGTGGAGATAAGCGATAAAATATTTTATTATGACACCGGAAGGAAAGTATATGCCCTTTTATGTGATGAAGAGGGCGGTTATGGTTATACATTTCAGGGAAGCGACAACTGTGTTTATTTTGAAAGGCGGGGTACGGAAAACTTTGAGCTTGTCTGCATCAGGAAAGCAGAGGTATGAAACGGCAAAGCAGGAAACGGCAGACATGCTTCAAAGCATAATAAAGTTACATTGGCAGGAAAATGCGAATAGAATTTGTGAAATGTCCGGGTAGAAATATCCGGGTGTTTTTTGTATAATGAATAAGGGCTGAAAGCCTTGAAACTAATGAATCAGCAAAAGGAGATTTCATAATATTATGATAAAAAACGTTAAATCCGCAAATGAATTAAAACAGCTTTTGCAGTCTGTTGACCGTAAAAGCTATCCGGCTTACAAGGCACTTGCAGGAAGCTGGCAGTTTCAGAAATATTTACTGGTCATAGACCATGTTCAGGGCGACCCTTTTGCATCTCCCTCCAGTCTGCATGTGGAAATAGAGGGTACCGGAGCCGGTTTTCCGGCGGCGTACTATGAGAAAGACTGTTATCGCATAGCTCTTCAGGACTTTTTAACAAGACAGCTTTCCATGCAGTTTGAGAAATACAATTTTAAAGCCAAAGGCTCCGGAAAAAGCGGACTTTTGTCCATCAGCAGATGTGGGCAGGAGGTGCTTCAAAGAAGCGCCTGTGAGATAAAAAACGGAAAGCTTACAGTACGGTTCCAGGCAGGTTTTCCGGCTTTTGGGCGAACCATAAATGCAGGAGAACTTCAGAAAATTCTGTTTGAATTTCTGCCGGGCTGTATTGAAAACAGTTTATTCTATGAAAGGCTGGATAAGAAAAAAGTGGAAAAATGCGTATTCCTTTCAGAGGACCAGGAGGAATTGCGTAAGATACTGCAAAAAGAAGGCCTGGTGAGCTTTGTGGCAAACGGAGCTATCCTTCCAAGAAGAAGCGGCGTGTCAAATCAGCCTCTTCTGAAAAACGTGCCCTTTTCCTCCCCGGCCTCCATGGAGAGGACTTTTGTTCTGCCTCATTATGGGGAGATTAAGGGAATGGCACTCCGCAGGGGCATCACATTGATTGTAGGAGGCGGTTATCATGGAAAATCCACGCTGCTGGAGGCTATTCAATCAGGTGTATATAATCACATAGAGGGAGATGGCAGGGAATTTGTGATTACGGATGACACGGCAGTAAAATTGAGGGCGGAGGACGGACGTTCCATCAGGGATGTGAATATTTCTCTTTTTATTAATGATTTGCCGAACAAAAAAGATACCCTTTCTTTTCAGACAGAGGATGCCAGCGGAAGCACTTCCCAGGCTGCAGCTGTAGTGGAGAGCATGGAGGCAGGATGTAAGCTGTTTTTGGTGGACGAGGATACTTCCGCTACCAACTTTATGGTAAGAGATGAACTGATGCAGCGGGTAATCCGTAAAGAAAAGGAGCCTATTACTCCCTTTATAGAGCGGGTAAGAGAGCTTTATGAAAAGGCCGGGATATCCACGATTATGGTTGCAGGAAGCTCGGGGGCCTTTTTTTATATAGCCGATACTATATTGTTAATGGACAGCTACAAAGCGGTGGATATTACGGAAAATACGAAAGCTCTCTGCAGAGAGTATCCTGTGCCGAAGCTTTCTGCATCCGGATTTTTTGTGCCTGAATTTCAGCGAGTGTTTCCTGCATATAAGAAGACCGGCAGAGGAGAAAAGGGATTTAAGCCTGTAGGAGGAAGAATGTCAGAGAGCAGAGAACGTCATGAGCATATGAAGGTGAAGGCTTATGGCTTGGAATCCTTTTCCCTGGATAAGGAAAGCGTGGACATACGTTATCTGGAACAGCTTATTGACGGGGAACAGACAGCGGCGCTTGCCTATTTGCTTCGGCAGGGTCTTGAAAAGGTATTTGACGGCAGAAGGACAGTGCAGCAGGGTGTGGAACTTTTGTATGAAACGCTGCAGAAAGACGGCTGGGAGGCATTTTGCAGCTCCTATGTACCCTGCGGTCTTGCCAGACCCAGGATACAGGAACTGTACGCCTGTGTGAACCGCTTCAGGCAGTAAGATAATTTTTCATGGTTTTCAGGGCGTTTTTTTCAAGGCGGCTGACCTGAGCCTGGGAAATCCCAATCAGGTCGGCAACCTCCATCTGGGTTTTGCCTTCAAAGAACCGAAGACTGATGATTTCATGCTCACGGTCATTTAGTCGTTTCATGGCTTCACTTAAGGAAAGATGTTCCACCCAGTTTTCTTCCTTATTCTTTTTATCGCTGATCTGGTCCATGACGTACAGAGTATCTCCGCCATCGGTAAATACCGGTTCGTACAGGCTCATGGGATTTTGAATTGCATCAAGGGCATAGACAATATCTTCTTTGGATATGCCGATTTCTTCCGCAATTTCATTGATAGTAGGCTCCTTCATATTTTTTTTAATCAGGTTTTCTTTTGCATAAATTGCTTTGTAGGCAGTGTCCTTTAATGACCTGCTGACCCGGATAGAGCTGTTATCACGCAGGAATCTGCGGATTTCCCCGATTATCATAGGTACTGCATAGGTACTGAACTTTACGTTTAAAGAAGAATCAAAATTATCAATGGCTTTAATCAGGCCGATACATCCGATTTGGAATAAATCATCTACATTTTCATTGCTGGAAGAAAAGCGTTTGATTACGCTTAGGACAAGTCTTAAATTACCTTCAATATATTTTTCACGGGCTCCCTTGTCGCCCTCTTCAATGCGTGTAAAAAGTTCTTCTTTTTCTGCAGCTTTTAATAATGGAAGTTTTGCTGTATTGACGCCGCAGATTTCAACCTTTCCCTGTGCCATTTTTTTGCCTCCTGATTTTGATACTTAAATCATTCTCAAATCGGACAGAAAATATTCATGGCGGGGAACATCAATTCACAAATTTAAATGACAGCAGAATGCACTAAATGACATATAATATCTTATAAGAAAAAAGGAAGAGGAAAATAATGCGTTTTTCTGATTTAAAGGCAAAAGATGTGATTAACTTAAGGGATTGTAAAAAACTGGGAAGAATTTGTGATCTTGAATTTGACGAATGCAGCGGGCAAATCTGTAAAGTTATTGTGCCGAGCGGCAATAAGTTCTGTAATTTCTTTAATACTGACCCCGATTATTGTATTCCGTATAAAGATATTAAACAAATCGGCCCCGATATTATTATTGTGGATATTTGTTATTAATTATGTTTGACCCGGCAGCAGGGAAAATAAGAGAAAATTAAGGTAAAATCAGGCTTTTGCTGTAAGGAAAGCGGTTGACATAATTTGCAGCCCGGAATATAATGGTATTATTATTAAAATTGTGTGTAATGTTGTTACAATTCTATTTATAGCAGGAGGAAGCATATGAAATGTCCATATTGCGGTCACGAAAATACCAGAGTAATTGATTCAAGACCCGCTGAAGATAATAATTCCATCAGACGAAGAAGAGTTTGTGATGAGTGTGATAAGCGGTTTACCACATATGAGAAGGTAGAAACTATTCCGCTCATTATTATTAAGAAGGATAATAACCGTGAAACATACGACCGATCTAAGATAGAAGCCGGTGTTCTTCGTGCCTGCCATAAAAGGCCGATCAGTGCGAATCAGATTAACCAGCTGGTGGATGAGGTAGAAACGGAAATCTTCAATATGGAAGAAAAAGAAATACCCAGCCGGGTTATCGGTGAACTTGTAATGGACAAATTAAAAAATCTTGAATCGGTGGCTTATGTAAGATTTGCTTCCGTTAACAGGGAATTTAAAGATATTAATACCTTTATGGATGAGCTTAAGAAGGTATTGGAATAATAATTACGAAAGTCAGGAATTTGAAATGGCAGTAGGAACAGGAATGGAAACTAACAGCAATGTGGCAGAAAAAGGAACCTCTGCGTTGTCACAGGAGCAGAAAATGAAGCTGGCGAAAGCAAAAAGGCCGATGGAAATAGCAAATAGCTTCCGTTTATTTTTTCTTTTTGTGGCAGTGATTCTTCTTTTATTTGTATATTTCGGAGGAAAGCTGTGGACAGGGGTATCCTGGTATGATAATGCGGTACAGAGTATTTATAATTTTCTGTTATGGGACATACTGCTGATGCTGCTTTCTACTTTTATTAAATTCTTTTTTGCAGCAAAGTATAACAAGGTAGTAAAACATTTGTAGCTGGATGGCGGCAGCAGTGTTTTCTGATGTGAATTTACATTTTGTTGCGTATTTCGTTTATTTGGTTTCATGAAGCTAAAGAGCATATAAAATTATTACGATATATATAACAGAATAGTCAGGCTAAGGAGAGCGTATTTTCAAAGGAATGAGAATCTGATGGAAATATGCTCTTTGTTTTAATTTTATAGGGAGAAGCTTTATGGTGAATAATGAATTTTATATCAATTATATGACCAGAGCCTGTGCAGGATTAAAAGACATTGGGAACGCCGGGAAATATTCAGGGACAGGCATAAATTTTAAGAACCTTATACCGGAGGATAATAGTGAAAAAGCAGATAAAAGCGAGGGAAAGCAGTGAATCGGAGAAAATAAATATATGGCTGGTTCAAAATAATAGGCTCTCGGAATTATGAGCCTGCCGACCAAGATCCACCGGTCGGATGAA
>CAZDPE010000012.1:0-35952 GCA_964507235.1 uncultured Lachnospiraceae bacterium | reverse complement strand
CCTTTAGCCCCTTTTCTTCCTCGGTAATCAATTCAATATCAATAAACCGGTCAGTACAGAAAGTAATCATGGAATTAGTAAAAGACAGTTCTACAAAGGTATCTCCGTCAGGATTGGTATACCGGCTGACTTGTCCCCATGACACATCCTGATTTTTTAAAAATTTAACTTTAACATACTCCAGTTCTTCTAACTCATCCGCTTTTTCTTCGTCTACCTGTATTACAATGGACCAGTCTTCATCTGTAGACAATTTATATACAGGTTCTCCAACAGCAATCAATTCGTTGCTGATTAACTGTGTCTTTTCATATTCCTTAGTATCGTATAAATCTTCGGTAAATTGTTCCAGCGTAAGGTCTTCGTAACCATCGACAGAATATATGACGACTCCTGTATCAGGAGCCCTGCAAAAGGAAATTAATTCTGAAATGCCGGAACTGTTTATTTTATCAACATTCTCAAGAATATTAGCATTGGCCAGCTTTAAAACAGTGCCTTTCACATTGTACTTAAAATCATAAACACTGGAAAAATGCTCTGAATCAAAGCCCGAAACAAAACCCAGTATTTCTGATTTTAATTCGGATAAATCCTCTGCGGAAAGAGTATTTTCACCTGCATTATCCGTATTTAAATAATCGGAAAGACGGCCGGATTCATCCAATGTGTATACAAGATTTCCTGCCCCCACACGCTCGCCTTCTCTTGCATAATAATTTATATATCCGGCCTGCTGCGCCGTTATGATTTCTTCATTACGAACAGCAATTCCCTGATATATATTATTGGTGGAAAGAGAACCGGCCGTTACTTCATAAGGGACAATATGTTTTGCTGTAAAATAGCCGAAAATACAAATAATAATATAGACAAAAATAGCAGCAAAAATAATCATTCCGATATTAATATTCAGAGGTTTCCGGTATTTTACTATTTTATTATTTTCGTTATTATTCAAAGGGTCTGCTCCTTATTGCATGGAAACACACAAAAACCCCAGATGCATTCTCCGGGGTTTATGTAAAGTAAAATAAACTGCACATTAATTATAAAGCAATGATAATTTTCTCTTTTAATGATGCCGGTAATTCGGCCTCATCACATGAAACACTTAATACAAAATCTACTCCGAACTTATTGCTGATAACCTCTAATTTGTTAACGATAGGCTCAATATCGCCATCTTCCTTGCATGCAATTTTAAGGAAACTGTCAAAATACATTTGCTGTAAATCATGATCCTGCGAAATAATTCCACAAACAAAACCGACAAATTCATCAGAATCGGAAATCAGATAAGAAGACACATCAATTAATCTGATTTTATTGTTTAACTCATACATATGCTTCGTACTTTTGTCCAGATAAACTATATTTCCGGACACATTCTGCACTTCAGTATTCACTTTATCTAACAAATGCTTCGTCTTGCCTTTCCCTTTTTTACCTACAATTAATTGAACCATTGGTATCCCTCCTGAAGTATATTCGCTTATATGAAGCAAAAAGCAATTCATATATAACTTGTTATTATTATAAGATATTATGTATTAAAAAACAACTGTTAATTGTTTATTTCACCCAATAATTCTGTCATTTGTAAATACAGGTCATCTCTGGTTTCGGCCCTGAGTATGATAGAAATATACGGATTATTTGCCGTATCTTTGGAAACCAAAACCAGGCAGCTTTTAGCAGCGCTTGTGGTTCCCGTTTTCCCACCAAGCACTGTAACGCCTGTAGGGGCGCTTGCCGCTCCCTGCAGATAGTAATTTGTGCTTCTTACAGTAAGTTCCTTGGAATTTCCGTTTTTATCTGTATAAGCCGTAGTATATTCGGGCATATGTATAATTTCATTAAACATATCATATTTGATGGCTTCGTTTGTAATCAGATACATGTCATATACCGTAGTGTAATGATTATCATCCGATAGGCCGTGAGGATTTACAAAATGCGTATTGGTTGCACCAAGCGCCATTGCTTCTTCATTCATCATTTCCGCAAATGCATCAATTGAACCGGCAATCCCTTCAGCAATCATAACAGCTGCGTCGTTTGCCGAATTAATCAGTAAAACATGAAGCGCTTGTGATAAGGTCATCTGATCGCCTTCTTTAAGCCCACAGGTCTGCGCTCCTGATTCAAGGTTGGTAACATTTCCTGATGCGGTAAGCGTCATTTCAGCGGAACCGTGCTTCATGGCAACAAGAGCTGTCATGATTTTGGTAAGGCTGGCCGGATACAGCTTTTCATGTACATTCTTTGCATAAATAGTGTTTTTATTATTAATATCAAACAGTGCGGCACCTGATGCGTTTGACATATCAACGGCATTTACATTGATATCAGAGGAAACAACACATAAATCCGCGGCAAAAGGAACCGCCGTGCTGTTTTCTTCACGAGTGTCCGCAATACGGAATCCGCTCACATCAGAATTTACCGTATACGGCATATCATACTGCGCCTTACCGCAGCCGGCTGAAAATAATGCTCCGGCGGCCAAAAAGCAGATTACGTCCATTTTCAAATATGCTTTCATATTATTTGTAATTTTCACGCCACTCCAAATCTCCTCTGTCTAAGGATTTAATTAACAATTCAGCTGTTGCAAGATTGGTTGCCAGAGGAATATTATATACGTCACAAAACTTAACAACATTATTAACGTCCGGTTCATGGCGTTTCTGGGTAACAGGATCCCGTAAAAATATGACAAGGTCAAGCTGATTATGCTCGATCTGAGCGCATAACTGCTGCTCTCCTCCAAGATGTCCTGCCAAATATTTGTGAATATTTAAATTGGTTACTTCCTCAACCAGACGGCCTGTTGTTCCCGTTGCGTAAAGTTCGTTTTTGCTTAATATACCCCGATATGCAATGCAGAAATTCTGCATAAGTTTTTTCTTCGCGTCATGTGCAATCAATGCGATATTCATGTCGTATAATACCCCTTCCTGTACTGTAACCCCTTCTGTCACATTATTTTCTGCTAGTCAATAGTATACACTATTTTTGTTTACATTGTAACCCCACATTTAAAACAAATCCGATTCCGATAAATGAACTGATCAGGGAAGTCAGTCCATAGCTTAAAAACGGCAAAGGAAGTCCTGTATTGGGAAGCAGATAAGTTACTACGCCGATGTTGATGAAGCCCTGAAAACCAAGCTGCGCACCCACACCGGCAGCAATAATCGTTCCGGCAATGTCTTTCGCCCTTCTGGCTGTTAAAAAGCACTCGATGCTGATTAACAACAGAAGTACTACAACCGTACACGCTCCTGCAAAGCCAAATTCTTCCCCTATTACAGCAAAAATAAAGTCTGTCTGCTGTTCTGAAATAAAATTGGCATTCTTTACAGAACTGATTTGATTATTTTTATATCCCTTTCCTGTCAGCTGGCCGGAACCAATGGCCATAATGGAGTATTCCTGCTGATAACCGAGCGTATTGGCAAATTCTTCTTTGTTGAAAAAAGCCACAATCCTGTTTCCCTGATAGGCCCTGTCGCCGCCGAATATCTTCTGATCAGGCTGTAAAATCAAAATAATTAAAATGACAGCCGTGGGAATAAAAACAGCCAATACCCCTGTGATAATCTTCCAGCTGATTCCTCCCACAAACATAATCACGCAAAAAATCAGACATATAATCAATGTTGTAGATAAATCGGGCTGATTAAGTACAAGCAGTGCAGGAAGCAGGAATAAAATTACACATAACGCAATATACTTAAACGTATTCAGCTTTTCCTGATGCTTTAAAATAAACTGGGCAAAAAATAAAATAATAAAAATTTTGGCAATCTCCGAAGGCTGAAACCGGATGCCTCCCAGTTCAAGCCATCTTTGTGCGCCGCCTCCTTTATCTCCCATAATATTAACCAGGGATAGAAGAATCAGGTTAAAAATATAAATAATCCAATATAAATTCAGTATGACGGAATAATCAAACAATGATATTACTATCATCAGAAAACTGCCGAAGGCAAAGCCTGCAATCTGCCTGGTCTGTAAAGACTCTTCGGCACTGCCGACGGCAATAATTCCGATTACCGCTAAAGCAATTACCATAATAACCAGTTTAAAATTATAATCCCGTATCCTATACTGCTTTAACATAAATTGACCTTTCTGAAACCTATCATTTGTTATGTAAATCCAAAATCGGAATATTTGCATATAAGGTGGGCATTTTGGAATCATGTCCTTTTATTCCGGTTTTACTGATTTGAATTTCCATGCTTTGTGTATCTATCTTCATGTATTTTGAAATCACTTTTGCTATATCCGTTTTTATCATTTCCATCATTTCCGGCGAGCAATTTACTCTGTCAGAAATAAGCAGAATTTTCAGACGATCCTTTGCAATATCTCTGGATTTTTTTCTGCTGAAAAAATGTTTGATTCCCATATTGCCACCTCCTAATTCTTATGAAAAATACCCGACACTCTCGTCCAAAAAGAAACGCCTTTATCAAATTCAATAAACGGAATTTCTTTTCCGGCAACCCGAAAGCATATATTCTGATATGCTTTTCCTGCCAGTGTATTATTTCCCACAAGCGGTTCTCCCTGATTGGTAGCAATAACAACGTTTTCATCATCCGGTACAATACCGATCAGCGGAATGGATAAAATATCAACTACATCTGCGGCGCTCATCATTTCCCCGCGCTTTACCATATCGTACCTTAAACGATTAATAATCAAATCAATCTGTTTAAATTCATGGGCTTCCAGCAAACCGATAATTCTGTCTGCATCCCTGATTGCTGATACCTCCGGCGTTGTAACCACAAGGGCTCTGTCTGCTCCGGCAATGGCATTTTTAAACCCCTGCTCTATTCCGGCAGGACAATCTAAAATAATATAATCAAACTGTTCTCTGAGCTGATTAATCATCCTGACCATTTGTTCAGGATTCACTGCCGTTTTATCCTTGGTTTGGGCAGATGGCATTAAGTATAAGCTGGGATGTCTTTTGTCCTTAATCAGAGCCTGCTTAACCCGGCATTTGTTTTCAACAACATCTACGAGATTGTAAACAATCCTGTTTTCAAGTCCCATTACCACATCCAGATTACGCAGTCCGATATCAGTATCAATCAAAACTACCCTTTTTCCCATTGCTGCCAGACCTGTTCCAACATTTGCTGATGTAGTGGTCTTACCTACACCGCCTTTCCCTGATGTGACGACAATTACTTCACTCATTCTTTACCTCCTAAATGAATAAAAAATTTCGTCCCCTGAGCAATGCCTAAACAGGCAGTTCACTCAGTAATTCTTTGGTAAGGGAATCCATTACGATTTTATTGTTTTTTACGTATGCGATTTTCGGCTGTACCTTAGGTTTAATAGACCATTTGCTGATTTTTTCCTTTGTATTATATTTGAAATCACCGATTTTTAATTTTTCCGGCGACATTTCAAGCGCAGCAACATAATGCCCTTCACTTCCGTTTCCCCCGGCATAAGCTTCTCCGTAAAGACCTCCTAAAATAATAATATCCTTTGCAGAAATAATAGCCGAACCGGGATATATATCTCCTAATATTACAATGCTTGATTCTGTTTCAAGTACCTGTCCGTTTTTTAATGTGCCTTTATAAAACTGACCTTCACCTCCGGTAAGAGAATCTTCTGAAAAATCAGTCTGGGATATCGCCTTTACAAACTGTCTGTCCGTTTCCTCGTCATCAGATACAATGCATAAAATATGAATTTCCGAATTTTCTGAAATAGCATTTAATACTTCATTTTCTTCTTCTGGAGTCAGTTTCCTGCCTTTAATGGACAAAGCCATTTTGGCATCCTTAAAAAAGCTGCTGGATTCTTTGAATTTTATTGCTATTTGAAGCAGCAGCTCCTGAAAATCCAGTTCAGGATCAAGGTGTAAAACAATTCCATTCGGAAAACTCTTTATAATGACTGAATTTTTCACGTTTAAAACTCCTTTATGTTAATCTGTTACAGCGGTGCTTCCGCTGAGTTGTGAAGCTGTTCCTGTTATAAGCGCTTCCTCATCAACTAAATCAAAATAATACTGGAGCACGGATTTGGTAGTCTGCGCAGCATAGGATGAAGTATAACCGTTTGCAATTCTGGTGGCAATTGCTATTTCAGGCGCTTCATAGGGGGCGTAGCAGACAAACAGAGCATGATTGGCACGGTTCTTATTTTCTTCCGCAGTACCGGTTTTTCCGGCAACATTAACGCCAAGCCCCTTGTAATATGTGTTGTTTTCTATTACCTGCCTCATTCCCGAATGAATAGCATCCCATTCGGTACTGCTAAGTTCAACCGTGTTCCTTACGGATGCATGGTTTTCATCCAGCAGATTACCGCTATGATCCGTTATTCTGTTAATCAATGTTAAATCATAGCATGTGCCGCTGTTTGCCACTGTTGTAACATATCTGGCAAGACCTACTGTCGTAAAGCTGTTAGTACCCTGTCCGATAGCTGAACGGACAGCATCTGTATCAGAAACCTGGGGCGAGGACTCTTCTATTTCAATTCCCGAGGTTTCTGTAAGACCGTACATATCTGCATATGTTGCCAGCTTTTTTAATCCCACATCATGAGAATAAGTATCGCCTATGGTTCCAAGACGATAGCCTAATTCATAAAAGAATACGTTGCAGGAATGCCTGATTGCCTCTGTTACGTTTAAAGAACCATGGCTGCCTTTTCCATATATCCAGCATTTCGGAGGCGGATCAAATTTATCAAACTGCCCTGTACAGGTAAAGGTTGTTGTGGGAGTGATAACCCCTTCTTTAAACCCGGCAGTTGCGGATACCATTTTAAAAGTAGAACCGGGCGCTGTTTTCTGCTGTGTGGCATAATTTATCATAGGTGTGGACAAATCATTCAGCAGCTGTGAAAAATATTCCGCATCCACCCCGTTTGCCATCTTATTATTATCGTATCCGGGATAAGATACAAGAGCCAGTACCTCGCCGGTGTTGACATCCGTAATTACCATGGAACCGCTGTGAGGGTCAAGCGCCAGCTGCGCAGGTGTAATATCAATATTCCTGATCCGGTTCATCATAAAGTTGTAGGCAGAGATAGAGCCGCTTTCCCACTTGTCTTTTTCTTCCTCATCAATTTCCACAATTTCCTGTTCCAGCAAAATATTACATATCTGACGGCCCGATATGGTATCGTCTTTAATCATAAAACGATAAATTCTTTTGGCAAAATCCACATTATCCTGAAGCTGTTCAAAAATATATTCAACAATTTTGTCATAAATTTCTTCAGAATCAGAATACTGACTGGTCAAATCAAGCTTGGTGATATCAATCCAGTTCATGGAAATACAGTAATTTAAAAATTCGTTGATACTGATAACCTCATCCGTCGTCCATGCAATATAAGTGGCATCAGACGTATCTACGCGGCTTCTGACGATGATACCATTATTATAAAGTGTTTCTGCTATAAAGCTCTCATAAATCTGATATTCCATAGTCAGCTTTTCATAAGGAGTGCAGACTTCGGATAACTCTGTACGCAAAGTTTCAAAAACAAAATTCTTTCTGTCCAGAAAGCTTTCATACACTGCCTTTTCCGATTCACCGGCTTTGCCTGTGCCAAAATGCTCCGTATCAATAACATTATTATTAATCAGGGCATAATAAACATCATAAATCGGAATTTTTATGTTGCTGCTGCTCACTTCTCCGGAATTAAATTCCTTTGCGTTGATAATATTTGTATACAGGATACTGGCAAGCTTTTCTTCCAAAATTTTATAGGCGGCAATCTGCAAATCCTTATCTATTGTTAAGTAAATGTCCTTTCCGGCTACCGGTTCAACATAATTGCTGGTTTCTATTACCTTACCGACATTATTAACAAATACCGTTTCGCTTCCCTTTTTGCCCTGAAGCCAGGTTTCCATGGACTTTTCAATGCCGAGCTTACCTACAGTATCATTCAAATCATAAGACCCCTCTCCGTTTTCCTCCTGAAGGGTTTCCAGTTCTTCCTGGGAAATTTTACCGGTATAGCCGATAATCTGTGAAAAATAAATACTGTCCACATATTTGCGGATAGTGTCCTCCACAATGGAAACACCTTCCAGCTCATTGCAGTTTTCCATAACTACGGCAACCGTACTTTCACTGACATCAGTAGCCACGGTAGTAGCAATGTATTTCTGATAATTATTGGTGTTCATATCATATCGGATAGTCAGAATCTTTAAAATTTCATCCTTTGTATATCCGTTTCCCGCAATAAAGGTGTCTTTGGAATCCTCGGAAGTATAAATGCCTATTCTGAATCTGTCCCATCCGCATAAATACTCCACTACTTCCTTTGCTGTAGCGGTTTTTTCCTTTTCTTCCAGCTTGTCAATGGTCGTTTTGCCGTAAACATCGGCCAGAAAACGATAAAGCTGGGTTCCTTCCACGGTAAAAGCGTAATTATTGTTTTTGTCCAAAATAATTTTAAAATCACTGACAATATTATCACCGTTTGATTCAATCATTTTAATCAGGGTATAAATTGTACTGTTCAAATTATAATTTTTCATTTTACCACTCTCGTAAACATCTTCAATTGTCACAGAATGAGCCAGCTCGTTGTAGGCCAGAAGATTGCCGTTTCTGTCATAAATACAGCCCCGGCTTCCCTGTATGGTCCGTTCCTTCATAATTTTCGTCTGAAAAGACTCAAGGTACTCTTCGCCATGCACTATCTGTAAATCAAAAAGCCGGTGTATTACCACTACGGCAATCAGGATAATAACAAGTATCAGCACAAATATCCGGGAAGTAACCATATTAAAAAAATTCTCTTTGAAATTCTCAAACAAATTTCCTTGCACTCCTTTGTTCTATATCCTCTAGCTTCTTATTAATCCATAAAACAATTGGATATAATATCAGCGTCACCAGAATGGTATACACCATTTCAGGAAGGATAATATGAATAAAATAATAAGAAATATGAAACCTTCCCCTCATCAGAAAAAGAATGATGTAGCAAATCAGCCCATAGGCCATATCACTGATAAGAATCAGCGCCATAGGCAGCTTGATGTCTTCCGGATAAAAAATCCGGTTAAATTTGCCGTTTATGTAACCTATATACATATAAATCATGGCGTAAAGGCCAATTACACTGCCAAAGAAAATATCGGAAAGCAGACCGCAGAAAAATCCGAAAATAAGCCCCGTACGTTCTCCCCGCATAAAACCGAAGGAGGCTGTCAGAACTATCATCAAATTGGGTACAATTCCGCCAAATGCAAATTCATTAAAAACAGTAGTCTGCAGTACAAAGCACAAAATAACCAGTATGACTGAAACCAGAACTCTTCTCATTCATTCTCCTTTGCAGTCTGTTTAAGCTGCGTAATTACCAAAACTTCTTCCAGATGTTCAAAATCCACTGCCGGAGTTATGTATCCGGACTTTGTAAGATTATTGGAATCCTTATTAATACTGGATATATATCCGATTAAAATGCCCGGAAGATATTTGTCGCTGACATTGGAGGTTACAATCTTATCACCCTCCACAACTCTGTCGGCGCTGTCCACCAACTTTTCAAAGCTGATAATACCGTCCGCATAAAGCTCCAAATCACCGGTTACAATTAAGTTATCCGAGGTGGACAAAACCATTCCGCTGGTGTTGGAATTATCATCTATAATAGCCATAACCTTGGACCAGTTTGGGCCTACATCAATTATACGTCCCACAAGTCCGCTTCCGGCCATCACATTCATGTCAATCATCAGCCCGTCTTCAGAACCCTTATCAATCGTAAAGGAATGGAACCAATTGCCGGAATCCTTGGCGATTATTCTTGCTCCAACCTTATCGTATTCATCATACTGGGCGCCTAAATCAAACAATTCCCTTAAATTGGTAAGCTCATATCTGTCCTGCTGCAGTTTGATGTTTTCCATCGTCAGTTCATCTATCTGGGCTTTCAGTTCTTCGTTTTCCTCTAAAAGGGAACGAATCTGAACCAGCTCCTCGGAACGGGTATTTATCCAGCTTCCGGCTTTGCTGATGCCTTCCTGAAGGGGAACAATGATAAAACCTCCAACAGCGCTAATCGACGCACTTAAAAAATTAGTATTGAATGTCAGTACTATTAAACCCGTACAAAGTATTGTTAAAATAAAAAGGAGATATTTACCGGGTAATGTAAACTTCTCTCCTTTTCTTTTTACTATTGGACTCATTTACTCATTCCTTCAATGGCATAGGCAACTGATTTGTAATTATCATCCTTTATAATCTTGGACAAGCCAATGGCCACGCTGGTAACAGGATTTTCAGAAGCATTAACATTAAGGCCTGTCCCTTTATTAATCAATTCAGCCAGGTGGCTGACCTGTGAAGCGCCGCCTGTCAGATAGATTCCGTGACGGTAAATATCGGCCGCCAGTTCCGGAGGAGTTCTTTCGAGAATTACCTTTACGCTGTCAATAATCGTGTAAAAATGCTCAATCAGGCACTCGTCAATCATTTGCGTCGGCAGTTCTCTTTCTACCGGAAGTCCTGTTACAATGTCGCGCCCGTATACAGCAGCACCCTTATCCTCTTTTTCCAGTTCGCAAAGCGACATTTTTACATTTTCTGCCGTTTTGCCGCCGATTATCAGGCTGAACTGTTTCCTTACAGCCGCGCGGATAGCATCATCAAATTTAAGCCCGCCGACCTTGATTAATTTACTTAAAACAATACCGCCAAGCGACAGGATAGAAATTTCCGTAGTATCATATCCCACATTTACAATCATGACGCCCTGGGAATTTTTTACATCAATGTCCATTCCAAGGCCGTCAGCAACTGCCTTTTCCACTACCAGGATTTTACGGGCTTTTACGCCGGCCTCCTTTACCAAATCGTAAAAAGCCCTTTTTTCAACTTCAGTAATATCAAAAGGAACCGCAATATAAAAATCTGCGGGCTTTACATTGCTTCTTGCCAAATCGTTAATAAAATATTTGATTAACAGTTCCATATTCTTGATATCCGCAATCACCCCGTTGGAAAGCGGATAGGAAATATGAATATTGGAAGGTGCCTTTTCATACATTTCAAATGCGGAATCACCATAAGCAAACAATGTATTTTTGTTTTCGATGGCAATCATGTTTTTTTCAACCAGAATTGTGTCATCCGCCCTGTTGTAAATTTTAATATTGCTGGTACCCAAATCAATACCGAATGCGTTGTTAGACAAAGTTAATACCCCTTTCTACAGTAGATTACTTTCACAGCAGGCCTTTTTCTTTGAAACTGGTGTAACATCCGTTACCGATTATAATATGGTCAACTACAGGAATATCAACCAGTTCTCCTGCTTCTTTTATCTTTTTGGTAATTAAAATATCCTGCCTGCTCGGCAGTGAATCTCCGCTTGGATGGTTATGCATCAGCATAACATGGGATGCCTGACACTTGATTGCCTGTACAAATACTTCCCGCGGAGATAAAAGAGAAGCATTGACTGTGCCGATAGACAATACATATTTTTCGATTAAATGCAGTTTATTATCCAGGGACAATAATAAAATCTTTTCCTTTTCCTCATGCCGCAGCTCCTCCATAAAATAGGATGCAACAGTGCCGGGCGAATCAAACTTAAGTCCGCAGGCTGCTTTTTCCATCGCCATTCTTTTGGAGAGTTCTGCAATACACTTGATTTTAACTGCTTTTACTTCACCGATTCCGGATATGCCCATAAGTTCCGGAAGGGATATATGATGCAGGGCATTCAGCCCTTTCTCCTTCCCGTTTGACAGGGAAAGAACTTTTTTTGCAAGCTCCAATGCCGGGCAATTCCTGGTTCCCGTACGAAGGATAATGGCAAGAAGCTCTGCTTCTGAAAGGCACTCTGCTCCAAGGTTTAAAAATTTCTCATAGGGCAAATCCATTTGTGCCTTTTGCTGTTCTGATTTCTGATACATACAATTCCTTTCCGGCTCCCTCTCTCATCCGGCCAGAATGAAAATGTCAGGCTATCAGATAAAACGATAAATAACAATACCTGCAATAATACCAATAATGCTGGCGACCGTAATCTTGATGGACAAACCGAAAGTAATACATAAAATACCAAAATCAAGTACGATAGGACTTGACAGGCCGAAGGTTTGTCCGTAATTCAGCCATGATACGGGAAAAAGGCTGCCGATAAAGCCACCAATTACAATTCCCGCTAGGATTAGCAGGAAGCATGCCCAGTTATTCTTACGCATGTTAAACCTCCACATTTCTTCTTTTGCACATGAAAACATCTTATCACAGAAAGACTTTTATGTATACCGATTTCATGGATTTTTTATAAGTTTCATTCCTCATTTTCTTCCAAAATCCGCTGTGACAATTCCTTTTTCGACCAGCTTTTGCAACGTTTTCATAATACCAAATTTCCCATGCTGCCAGGTAAGTCCCCCCTGAAAATAAACGGCATAAGGCGGCTTAATGGGACCGTCTGCGCTGAGTTCAATGGAGGAACCGGAAACAAATGCTCCGGCAGCCATTATAACAGGACTGTCATATCCGGGCATGTCCCAGGGCTCCGGCGTTACATGCCCGTCTACAGCGGCCGCCTGCTGGATTCCCTGGCAGAAAGCGATGACACCTTCCGGCGTTCCGAAGGTAACAGCCTGAATAATATCATGTCTGCTTTCTTTCCCGTCAGGAACCACTGCAAAACCCAGCTTTTCATAAATATTGGCTGCAAAGACAGCGCTCTTTAAGGCATTAGCCGTTACGCTGGGAGCAAGGAAAAGCCCCTGATAAAAAGGATTCAAAGCCTGCAGGGAAGCTCCCACCTCTTTTCCGAGTCCCGGGGATGTCAGACGGTATGCCGCATTTTCAATGCATTCCTTTTTCCCGGCAAGGTAGCCGCCGATAGGGGCAAGGCCGCCGCCCGGATTTTTAATCAGGGAACCCACCACCAGATCTGCTCCCACATCCGAGGGCTCCTGTATTTCCGTAAATTCTCCATAACAGTTATCCACCATGCAGATTACATCGTGTTTAAGACCTTTTACAAAACTTATCAGTTCTCCGATTTTTGCAATGGACAGAGTCGGCCTTGTCTGATAACCTTTGGAACGCTGAATCGTTACAAGCTTTGTCTTTTTATTAATCGCCTTTTTGATTCCTTCAAAATCAAAGCTGCCGTCAGGCAGTAAATCCACCTGCCTGTAAGAAATCCCGTATTCTTTTAAGGAGCCTCTGGAATCGCGGATACCGATGACCTCTTCCAGGGTGTCATATGGTTTTCCGACAGGGGAAAGCAGCTCATCTCCCGGGCGCAGATTGCTCATAAGCGCAAGGGCAAGGGCGTGAGTTCCGCAGGTAATCTGAGGACGCACAAGAGCATCTTCCGTATGAAAAATGTCAGCATATACGGCCTCAAGCGTATCTCTTCCCAAATCATTGTAACCATATCCGGTAGTGCCGAGAAGACATGCTTCGCTGACCTTATTTTTCTGCATGGCTCCGATTACCTTTAATTGATTGTATTCAGAAACGGTATCTATCTGTTCAAAGCGTTTCCCCAGAGAAACCCATATTTCTTCACAGAAATCATAGACAGCCTTGCTGATTCCCATTTTTTCATAAATTTCTTCTGCAGAAAAATTCATTTCAAGTAATTCCTTTCTTTTTCATTGTATTTATAATAAATTCAAGTATTTTCTCATCTTCATAGGAAAAAGCCTGCTTATCAATCCAAATTACATCCTTTTCCCTCCGGAACCAGGTCAGCTGCCTTTTGGCAAAGTGACGGGAATCTCTTTTAATGAGATATACTGCATCCTCAAATGACAACTCACCGTCCAGATAAGAGAGCATTTCCTTGTAACCCAGTCCCTGCATGGAAACCATATTTTTATGATATCCCATATCCTTTAATTTACTAACCTCCTGCAAAAGGCCATGGTCAATCATCTCATCCACTCTCTTATCAATGCGTTCATAAAGCTTTTGACGTTCATCATTCAGTACGAAATAGCAGGAACGATAGGCTGACTCCTTTTTTCGCTGCTCTTTATTGTGAACGGAAATGGGAATTCCGTTCAATTCATAAAATTCCAGAGCGCGTATAATCCGCTTGCCGTTATTTTCATGGATTTCCAATGCCGAATCCGGGTCTTTTTCCTTCAGCAATTCATGCAGATAATGATTTCCTCTTTCTCTTTGCAGTTCTTCCAAATTCTCTCTGACCATGGAATTTTCTTCTTCAGCCTCAAAATTAATATCATATAAAAGAGCCTGAATATAAAATCCGGTGCCTCCCACCACAATGGGTACATGTCCTCTTTCATAAATACCGCAAAGGCTTTCCCTGGCCATAGTCTGAAAAGTATATACATTAAATTCTTCTTCCGGCATTAAAACATCAATTAAATGGTGGGGAACTCCCTGCATCTCTTCTTTGGTAATTTTAGCCGAGCCGATATCCATATGCTTATATACCTGCATGGAATCAGCGGAGATAATCTCTCCGCCAATTTTCTTAGCAAGTTTAACTGATAATGCTGTTTTACCTACTGCCGTCGGACCTGTTAATATGACTAAAGGTCTTTTTTCTTCCATAAACACCTCAATTTATACAATTCGCTTAAATTTCTTTTCCAGTTCATATTTGCTCATGGAAATAATAGTGGGTCTTCCATGGGGACAATGATAGGGGTTTTCCAGTGTTAATAATTCATCAATCAGGGCTTCCATTTCCTGTCTGTCCATTTTATTGTTCCCCTTCACTGCCGATTTACATGCCATGGATGCAAGCTTATGTAAAATAACGTCAGGAGTTCCCTTCATGGGATTTTCAGAAAGCTCATCCAGAATTGCAATAAACAATTCTTTCTCACTACAGCCATATAAATCAACCGGAATACTCCTCAGGGCAAAAGAGCCTCCTCCAAATTCTTCTATTTCAAAGCCCAGCTGTTCAAAATAATTAAGGAAATCCTTTAACAATTCTTCTTCTTTTCCGGTCATTGTAAGTATGACAGGAGGATTCAACATTTGTGAAGCAACAGTCTTTTGTGACAGTTCTTTTACAAGACGTTCATATTTAACCTTCTCATGGGCGGCATGCTGGTCTACAATCAGCAGCTTATCCTTATAGGCAATCAGCCAGAAGGTTTCAAAAACCTGTCCCAGAATGGTATAATCGTTTCTGGCATCCGAAGTCAGAATTTTCTCTTCAAACAGATTCATCTGGACAGGCTTCTCCACCAGAATGTGTTCATTAGCCTTAATTACATTTGAATGAATTCTTTCATTTGCCAGTCCGGTTTCCGTGTCTGTGACGCCAAGCACCTTATTGGAAACGCTTCTTTGCAGGGAATCCGTCATTTTTACTGCCTCTGCCTTCATTTGCGCGGCAGCTGCCGGATGCTTATCCTTAAAATTGTACGTTGATGCTTCTTCCTTTGCAAGATTTTCAATTCTCTTTGTTTCAAAGGGTTCGGGCGCTTTCAACGGTTCCCTTTTCTCTTTTTCCCGTTCTGAAAGAAGTACGTCCGGTATTAATTCTATTTCATGAAGTCTTTGATAAACGGCATCTGATAAAAAGGAATAGAGTTCATTTGCTTTGTGAATACGAATCTGCATTTTGGACGGATGCACATTGACGTCTATCTCCCTGGTATCCATTTCAAAATGCAGCACTGCAAAGGGAAACTTATGCTGCATCAGATATTGCCTGTACCCCTCTTCGAGAGCCTTGGAAATAATATCATCCTTTACAAATCTGCCGTTTACAAAATAAATTTCAAAGTTACGGTTGGAACGATTGATTTCCGGCTTTCCGATATAACCCGAAACTTTATAAATGCCGTTATCCGCCTGAAAGGGAACTACGCCATCTGCCATTTCTCTTCCGTAAATGCGGTAAATAACCTCTTTTAAATCTCCGTTTCCGGAGGTGTGGAACCTTACCTGCCCACCGTTCACAAATTTAATGGATATATCAGGTTTTGACAAAGCAATATGTTCCATTAAATCCGCTACATATCCCCCTTCCGTCTGAGGCTGTTTTAAAAATTTCCTTCTGGCGGGGGTATTATAAAACAGATTATGGATTAAAAATGTGGTTCCGGAAGGCGCTCCTATTTCCTCCATGTCTTCTTCCACTCCGCCTGCAATGGAATATTTCACTCCGGTCAGTTCATTCTTCGTTTTCGTAATAACTTCCACTTGGGAAACCGCTGCAATGCTGGAAAGCGCTTCTCCCCGGAAGCCAAGGCTTTCCACATAGTTTAAGTCTTCAATGGATTTGATTTTGCTGGTAGCGTGTCTTAAGAAAGCCTTTTTAACCTGGTTTTTCTCGATACCGCAGCCATTATCTGTAACTCTTATCAGGGAAATGCCGCCTTCCTTCAGTTCCACGGTAACAGCTTTAGCTCCGGCATCGATGGCATTTTCCAGGAGCTCCTTTACCACGCTTGAGGGTCTTTCCACTACTTCTCCGGCAGCGATTTTATCAATTGTGCTTTGACTTAAAAGATTAATTTCGGGCATAATTACCACCTGTTCTTCAGCTTATTTTGAAGCTTGTAAAGTGTGTTTAAGGCATCCAGAGGTGTCAGATTGGAAACATCAATTTCCATTAATTCTTTCAGGACGTCTTCATCCTTCACCGTATCCAACAAAGACATCTGACTTAAGTCCACCTCGTCATATTTAATGGGTTTCTTTTTGGAATCCCTGTGATCCACTGCAATGCTCTGCACTTTTTCCATAATATCATTATCGCTGAGCTGTTCTGCAATTTCCTTTGCACGGTCAATTACCATATCGGGAACGCCTGCAAGCTTTGCAACCTGTATGCCGTAGCTTCTGTCTGCACCGCCCTTAATAATCTTACGCAGGAAAATGATATCATCGCCTTTTTCTTTTACGGCAATGCAATAATTGTTGACATTGCTCATCTTTCCTTCCAGTTCTGTCAGTTCATGGTAATGGGTGGCAAATAATGTTTTTGCTCCTAAGAGCTTCTTGTTGCTGATATGTTCAATTACCGCCCATGCAATGCTTAAGCCGTCGAAGGTAGAGGTGCCGCGTCCTATTTCGTCAAGTACAAGCAGACTGTTGGAGGTGGCATTCCGCAAAATATTGGCAACCTCGTTCATTTCCACCATAAAGGTACTCTGACCGCTTGCAAGGTCATCCGACGCCCCCACTCTTGTAAATATCCGGTCCACAATACTGATATTGGCGCTGTCAGCAGGTACATAACAGCCTATTTGAGCCATCAGCACAATCAGGGCAACCTGGCGCATATAGGTGGATTTACCTGCCATATTAGGACCGGTGATGATAGATACACAGTATTTATGATTGTCAAGATAAGTATCATTAGCAATAAACATATCGCTGTCAATCATTTTTTCAACCACAGGATGACGTCCGGCTTTAATATTAATCACACCTTTTTCATTAATGGCCGGGCGCACATAATGATTTCGTTCTGCTGTCAGGGAAAAAGATGCAAAAACATCCAGCATGGCAACCGCTTTGGCTGTTTTCTGTACTCTTTCAATTTCTCCCGCAACTGCATCCCTGACATTACAGAATATATCATATTCCAAGGTATACAGCTTATCCTCCGCATTTAAAATGGAATCCTCCAGTTCTTTTAATCTTGGATTTGTATACCGCTCCGCATTTGCAAGGGTCTGCTTCCTTATATAGTCATCAGGAACCAAAGAACGATAGGAATTTGTCACCTCAAAATAATATCCGAAAACTTTATTATATTTTATTCTCAGATTTTTAATGCCTGTACGGGCGCGGTCATCCTCTTCCAATTGTGCCAGCCAGTTTTTACCTTCTGTTTTGGCATTCCTCAGGTTATCTATTGTAGCGTCAAAGCCTTCTCTGACGATTCCGCCTTCTTTAACGGAAATAGGCGCATCCTCGGTAATGGAGCTTTCTATCAGCCCACAGACATCTTCCAGCGCATCGAGGGATTCATTAATTTCATGCAGCAGTCCCTTATCAAACTCGTTTAAAAGAGTTTTCAAATGAGGAAGCATTTTTAAAGAATTGCGAAAGGCGATTAAATCCCTTGGATTCGCTGTTTTATAGCTGACCTTGCCGAGAAGTCTTTCCAAATCGTAGATGGGATTCAGATACTCCCGAAGCTCGTCCCGAAGCATGGGCTGTCTGCTCAATGCCTCTACCGCATCCAGTCTTCCCTCAATCTGCGTCCGGTCAATCAGGGGCTGTTCTATGTACTGGCGCAGGGTTCTTGCACCCATAGCCGTTTTTGTTTTATCCAGTACCCATAATAGAGAACCTCTTTTCTGCTTTTCGCGGAGGGTTTCCGTAAGTTCAAGATTTCTCCTTGTAGAACTGTCCAGCAGCATGTATTTACTGGTAAGATAGGGGTATAAATGAGTAAAATGGGAAAGGCTTGTTTTCTGAGTATCATAAAGATACTGTAAAAGGGCTCCTGCAGCAATCAGCCCGGCAGGAAAATCTTCAATTCCCATTCCCTGCAGCGTGTTTACATGGAAGTGCTTTATTAAACACTTCCGGCATCTGTCCTCATCATAAAAGTGAGGCTCCAGTGAATAAATGGTGATGCCGAGCCTTCCTCTTAAATCCTCTAAATCAAGTCCGCTTACCAGAAGCGCATCATTACAGATAATTTCGCTGGGCATATATTTGTTGATTTCATCCAAAAGCTTTCTCTGGTCTTCCACCTCCGTCAGATAATAATCGCCTGTCGTTACATCCGCAATGGAAATGCCGGACTTTCCCTGAAAGCAGGCAATGCTCATAATGTAATTATTTTTATCCGCATCCATAGCCTGAATATCCAGATTAGTGCCGGGCGTTACGATTCTGACTACTTCTCTTTTTACAATGCCCTTAGCAAGCTTGGGGTCTTCCATCTGCTCACAGATAGCTACCTTATAGCCTTTGGAAACCAGTTTATTCAGATAGCCTTCCACTGCATGATAGGGGATTCCGCACATGGGAGCCCGTTCTTCCTGTCCGCAGTTTTTTCCGGTCAGCGTTATCTCCAGCTCTTTCGATGCCGTAAGGGCATCTTCAAAAAACATTTCATAAAAATCGCCGAGCCTGTAAAACAGAATACAATCAGGATATTCCTTTTTTGTTTCCAAATACTGCTGCATCATGGGGGTCATTTCTGCCATTTCTTCACCATCCAAGTTTTATCATTAGTTTTCTTAATGAAACAAGTGGGCATACCAAAAGTACACCCACTTAAATATAGCATAAATTTGAATTATTGTAAATCTTCTGCCCTCTTAAGTGCATCGTCAATATGTGAACAAAAATTCTCATTACCTATCGCATCTGCAAACCCTGATTTCTGCATAACATGCATAGGCTGTTCATTAACATGCGATAAAACCAACTGAACCTTCTTACTTATGTATTTCTGACAAAGCTGCTCTAAGCTGTGCATTGCCGTAGCGTCAAGCGCATTGACGCTTCTCATTCTGATAATCACCTTCATAAGAAGACCGCTTACCATAATAATTCCAACAATCACGGCCAGAAGCGACGGAGGAATACTGCCCGCCAAAATCGTCGCGATTGCAAGCCCTTCTATTCCGTCAGCCGCAACAATACCGGCCACGATTGTTACAAAAGCTGCCGTAGGACCGGAAATCTGAACACGGCTTCCGCCTAAAAAAGAAATGACAAATCCGGCCACAATAGCAGTATACAGGCCTTTTCCGGACTGACCCCGGATGCCAGTGCAAGCGCAATGGAAAGCGGCAGGGCAATAATCGCAACAATTATACCGGCCACAATATCCTTAATCAGCTGGTCTTTTGAATAATTCTTCAATACATAAAATAGCATTGGTCTTAATTTTTCCATATTACATTTCCTCATAAAAAATTTGTTATAAACACAACATTTTTGATAATAAACCCAAGTATACGGGAATGCAAGCATTTTATTCAGAATATCTGTTTATGCAAGTTCACCTGAATAATAAAAGCCATGACATTCTTTCAAATAAACAGGTACAATTGTTCCGATTAATTCTTTTTCACCCTTAAAATGTACTATGGTATTGTTTGATAAACGCCCTGTCAGCAAGGAAGGATCCTGTTCATTCACTTCCTCTACCAGTGCATCCAGCGTCTGTCCCTGTAATAAGGCTGTACGCTCCCTTGCGGTATCCTGCACCACTTTAAGCAGGCGGTTAAAGCCTTCTTTCACCACTTCTTCAGGAACCTGATTTTCCATTGCGGCTGCCGGAGTTCCTGTACGCCTGGAATAGATAAAAGTAAAAGCATTATCATATTTTACTTTTTTTACGACATCAATGGTTTCATCCACATCTTCCGGCGTTTCTCCCGGAAAACCTACTATGATGTCCGTTGTGATTGCAATATCCGGAATTTCTTTTCTGATTTTTTCCACCAGCGCAAGATACTGCTCTTTTGTATAATGGCGGTTCATTTGTGCTAAAATCCTGGTGGAGCCTGACTGCAGGGGCAAATGAAGATGTCTGCAGATTTTTTTTGATTCCTTCATAACCTGAATCAGTTCATCGGATAAATCCTTAGGGTGTGAGGTCATAAAACGGATTCTTTGAAGGCCTTCTATTTTTTCCACCTCCATAAGAAGCTGTGCAAAGGTCATGGGCTCTTCCAGATTTTTCCCATAGGAATTTACATTCTGGCCAAGCAGCATGATTTCCACCACTCCGTCAGCCACAAGAGCTTCAATTTCCTGAATAATATCCTTGGGATTACGGCTTCTTTCCCGTCCTCTTACATAGGGAACGATACAGTAGCTGCAGAAATTGTTACAGCCAAGCATGATATTAATGCCGGATTTAAAAGGATATTTTCGTTCTACAGGCAAATCCTCCACGATTTCATCCGTATCCTTCCATATGTCAATTACCATATTGTCTGATTCAAACATGATGGTAAGAAGTTCCGCAAATTTATAAATATTATGGGTGCCGAAAATAAGGTCAACAAACCGGTAGCTCTGTTTAATCTTTTCAATTACAGACGGCTCCTGCATCATACAGCCGCAAAGCGCAATCCTCTTGTGAGGATTTTTCTTTTTCAGGCTGTTCAGATGCCCCAGTCTGCCGTATACACGCTGGTTGGCATTGTCCCTGACGGTACAGGTATTGTAAATAACAAAATCAGCGTCCTCATTTTCTGTAAGTTCATATCCCACCTTTTCAAGGATGCCGGCAAGTTTTTCAGAATCCCTGGCATTCATCTGGCAGCCGAAGGTAGTGACACAGCAGGTTGGTTTTCTTCCAAGCTCCATGGCAAGCGCCTCTACATAAGTTCCTGCCTGATTCATAAAGAATATCTGCCGTTTTGTTTCTTCCTGTCCGTTTATTTTTTCTGTTATCTGTTGATTGTTCTGATTCATTTAATACCTCGTCTATTCTATTACTTTATATGCATAAGCACGGCCTTTACTGCCGCATTTTTCAATTATTTTCAAATAATGAAGGATGTGAAGCACTCTTCCTGCCTCTTCCTTACGGATCTTTACAACTTTTGCAAATTCAGCTGCGGTAAATGGCTCCTCCAGTTCGTAAGGAATCAACTGCATATAGTCTTCCACTCTGTCAAAACGAATTTCGTCTACCATGGATACCGGAATCCTGTCGTATCTGCAGGAACCCTTCTTCCTGTCACGGCTCCAGCCGTTAAGCAGACGGTATTCTTCTATATCCAGAAGCGGAAAGCAAAGTCTTAAATTCTTATCCGGAAGATAAGATTTGATTTTGTATAATTCATAAAAAGCTCTGTATATATTTCCTTTTAGCGGACTTTTACGGAGCGGCGAGCATTCGCCTGTCTGCTCATCTATCCATGACAGCCATTTTATATGAGGAATAGGATAGACGATAGTTACAGGATATTCCGGCAGAAAACTGTCGAGCTTTTCCCTCATTTTACCCAAATTAGCTGTCTGTATTTCAATAATCTCACTGCCAGTAAAAATATCCGCCACATAACCGTTTATGGGAATTTCCTGCATGTCCTTATCGGGCGCATAATAATCCTTTAAAATGGCATGAACCGTCTTTTCTTTCAGGGTTCCGATTCCATTTCGCTGCCGCTGCGAGTTTATTACATTATTTTTAATAAATTCAAATCGCTGTTCATCCATGACTGTTTCTATCATTAATTGCAGTTATTTACGTTCCAGGAAAAGTTTTCTGGAAATGAAGTTATAAACCATTACAATTCCTGTTGCAATAACAGAACTGATTGATACCATTAAGCCGTCTGAAACTGCGGTCTGAAGGAAATTGTTGTTCGCATAAATACCGTCAATGCAGACATACATTACCACCTCATTAATCACAAGTCCGATTGCGGATAAAATAAGGAAAACTGTAAACTCTTTTTTCCTGTCCATCTCTTTTTTCTGGGTGAATACAAATTTAATGCTTAAAATATAATTCACAATTGCAGAAATTACAAAGCCCAAAAATTTTGAAATTAAATAATGTACGCCAAATAAATTGGTAAGTCCTGTGGTAATTCCGAAATCAATCAGAAAACATACAAAACCAACGATTCCGAATTTCAGTATTTGCTCCAATAATCTTTTCATATTTCATCTCCATATCTGTAAATTATTTTAATATCATGCAAAAAAGAATGCCATGCATAGGCTATTATAACATGACATTCCTGATTTTAAATATTAAATTTTAAAAGAAGTTATACAATTTTAATTATCCTGTGATCCTTCGCATCCGCAGGTTGAAGAACCTCCCTGGAAGGAAATAAACGGCCTTGGTTCCAAACGGGGCTCAGGACGTACATCAGCCCTGCATCCGCAGTCATCATTTCTAATGCTGTCCCTGGGATTGATGCACCCGCAGCCGGAATCATCATTATCATTTCGGCGGTCATTGCTGTCATTGTGATGATGGTGGTGATGGCAATCCTCATCCCTGTCACTTCTGCGCTCACTTCGTCTGTCATTTCCGCAGCGATTTCTTCCGGAACAATTATCATTTCCGCATCCGTTATTGCCGCAACAGAAAAGTAATACCAGTAAGATTAAACAATTCATTTCGTAATCACTCCTTATTCATATGTTTTATCATATGCAGGAATGACGAAAAAGGTTATTATGGTTATCGTTTTTTATGAAGCATTTCTTTTCTGATATAAGAAAATGTTTTTTCTTCCCCTTCCTCGGCAAGCATGGTCAGCAGTTTTTCCAACAGCGCTTTTGTTTCCTCATGAATAGGGGCATGTTCTTTCCCCTTCATGTAATATGCAAGAGCATCTTTTTGGGTATATGCTTTTCCATTGTAAGTTTTACAGGCTGCAATCCGGTCCATCAGCATTTCTATTACATATTTTTCAGGCATTTTGGCCGGCGCCATGCCGCCCGGAATCTCTTTGGTACTATAATCTATCCAATATTCATAATGATGTTTATTTCTTCCCTTGTGATGAAGCCATGCACTGGAATATCCGATTGCTTCTCTTTCCGCATTATTGGGGCTTCTGTTTCCCTGATAATATTTTACGCCCACTAAAAATTCTGCAGGACTGTATTTGGAAAGGTCATGCAAAAGTCCCTGTTTATACAGGCCAACCTTAAAACACCCTTGCATGACTAAAAGCTTGTGATGAGTGATTGTTTTAAAGTGTTTCCATGCTTTCATTGTTTATTTGCCGTCTTTCTTTCAGATTTTTGCCCGTTAAACCGGTCTTTAAAGAAGACCGCCGCCTGCCTTTTTCATTATAACCGGAAACAGCTTTCGAGCGGTATAAGGATACGCTTCTGCCTGATGCCAGGATTTTATTTTCATCAGTTAATGCGGCATCCGAAGATTCGCCTGTCGTGGACATAATCTTTGTCCATTTCATTCCCTTCGGTAATTTGGGAAGGGCCAGTTCATGGGGTTCCCAATGCATATTAACAGCAATATAAAAAGAATCATCCGGATTTTCCGGAACGTATTTTCCGCAAAGCATAATGCCTATCATTCTGCTGATATAGGAGATATCGGGACGCCAGGCTTCCGCTCCATGATAGGAAATATCAGGATATCCACATCCCAGGGAATCCATCACTTTTAATTCTTTCCTCAAATGAAAAACAGGATGCTCTTTTCTAAGCGCAGTCAAAAAGCGGGTAAAGTTCAGTATTTCATCAGAAAAGCGGTTGCTCTTCCATTTTATCCATCCGGTTTCATTATCCTGACAATATGCATTATTATTCCCAAATCTGGTATTGCCCCGTTCATCTCCGCTAAAGATAAAAGGCACGCCCTGCGACAGGAATAAAAAAGCAAGCCCGTTTTTAATCTGCTTCATCCTCAGCTCCTGTATGGATTTCTTACGGCTTTCCCCTTCAAAACCACAATTCCATGTATAATTACAATCAGTCCCGTCTTTATTGTTTTCACCGTTAGCTTCATTGTGCTTCCGTTCATAGGCAACACTGTCAAAAAGAGAAAAACCGTCATAATCCGCAAGATAATTGATAACTGCATGGGAAGCAGGATTATTTTTCTGGTAATAAAGAACCTGATTCATCAGATTTTCATCACCTTTTAAATACCGCCGTATTTCGTTTCTGAAATTTCCATTATCTGACGCCAGATTTCGATAGAAGGGAATTTCATTACCGTATATTTCATCTACAGGCAAATAATTGCTCCTTATTTTGGTTTCCTTCAATACCGGATCCTGGGCAATTAACCGGAAAGGAATATGAAATCCGCATAAACGCACCCCGTCAATATGATATTCGACTACCCAGTATCTCAGCAAATCCAGGATATAATCCTGGGTCAATTCAGGAGGAAAATAAAACTGCATTATCACTTCAATGCCGTTTTTATGAAGTGTTTTTACCATCTTTTTAAAAGAAAGCTCGGGCTTGTCCGCACTGTAGGAAGCTTTAGGTGAAAAATAAAACCCTTTTTGAAATCCCCAGCAATTCAGCCTTTTTTCTGTCTTTTCCAAAACAGTTATATTTTTAACCGCTTCTTCCATAGTTTTTAACTGGGCGCTTGACAAATACATGCATTCATCAAATTCATAGGCAGGCATCAATTCTACAGCAGTAATTCCCAGTTTTTTTAAATAATCCGCTTTTTCGGCAACTCCTTCAAAGGTTCCCTTATTTTTCACTCCTGAACTTTTATGCATGGTAAATGCCCTGACATTAAGTCCATAAATAATAGTGTCCTCATAGGGAATTAAAAGAGGGGCATCATCCTCCCATTCAAAGTCAATCATATTCAGGACTCCTTTTGTCATCCGTATACTGTTTCCGAAATCACCGAATTTCTCAAGCCCGGAGATTCCTTTTGCATAGGAATCCGTAAAAACCCTCTCTCCATCATAGTAATTATATCCGGAAAAATTAAGATTTTCGCCTTCTATCCTGATACCATATAAAGAACCCCGTTTTCCCTCTTTTGAAAAGGGAATCCGATGCTGATTACCGTTTTTTTCATAAAGAAGCAAGCCGCATTCATTGCAGGATTGTATTTCTGCTGCAAAGCAATAACCGTTTTGAACAGGATAAACGCCCTGTCTTTCCGGCTTGTAGTAAGTAATATTAAGATTCTGATTCATGCGTCCTCCAAATATGCCATTGTTAGTTTCATTGATTATATCTTAACATAAATAAAGCAGGCTGTGTAAAAAATATTATTGATTAATGTTACACTGCTTAGTAAAATAAAAGCAGTATAAACTGATAATATCTTATAAGGAGAGCCTATGGATAAGGAAAAACAAAGAAATATTGAAGCACCGGAAGAAAATGATGAAGAAATGACTGTAACCCTGGATCTTGATGATGGAACAAGCGTCACCTGCGCTATTGTAACCATATTAACGGTTCGGGAAAAGGATTATATCGTACTTCTTCCTTTGGGAGAAGATGGGGAAAACCACGATGGAACAGTCTGGTTCTATGGTTATCGTGAAGATGAAAATGATTCGAATGCGGAGCCCGAGCTTTCTTACATCGATGATGAGGAGGAATATGAAATTGTGGCAGATGCGTTTGATGAATATCTTGATAATGTGGAATTTGATGAGATTATTGATGCGGAGGAATAATTCCATCTAAAAATCTTGTTATTTTACGGTTTCGTTCCCTTGTATAATAAAGATACAGTGAATCTTCGGCTCTTGTTATGGCAACATACAGGAGCCTTCTTTCTTCTTCTATTTGCTCCGGTGTTCCCACATTTCTCCCCGGAATGATTCCTTCATTTAAATCCGGCAGGAAAACAGAATGAAATTCAAGTCCTTTGGCTGCGTGCATCGTAATAACAGAAATGCCCTGAACTTCTGTGCTCTTTTTCGGCTTATCTTCGCCCTTTACCGCTCCTGTACTTTTTTGCAGAAATTCATCTGTCTTTTCGCAGGCATCCATTTTCTTAAAATGCTCCTGAATTTTATCCGCAGTTTTTAATAAACGCTGCTGTGCAATCTCATTGCTCTCCTTATACTTTAAATAATTGTCATAACCCATAATTTTTCTGAAATATCTTACGGCTAAAGACGGGGACAGTCCGGCCGCCGTTTTGTAATGTTTAAATAAGCGTTTTATTTTATCAGTCATTTCCGAATTATTTTCGTAGTAACGGGCAAGCATTTCAGCGGAAACAACTTCTCCTGAAAGCGCCAGCCTTGACAGATATATATTGGGCTTATTCATTATTTTAAGAAAGTCTCCCCTGCGAGAGCCCTCCCTGGAGAAACGCAGAAAGGCGCATATATCTTCCATAATATAATGATGAAAAATATCATTTTCACCCGTTTTTCTTTCTTTGACGGAAATATGATGCTGTTTTAATAATGCTGTATACTGAAATACCTCCAGATTCGTTCTGACAATAATCGCGCTTCGTTTCCTGGCTTCGCAGGATATTCCGTTTATATCGGAAATAAGCTGCATTTCCTCTTCTTTCCGGCTTTCCTTAAAGCACAGCTGAATCCTGCTTCCCTTTCTTAAAGGATATATTGTTTTAGGAAAACGGTTATTGCTTCTGCTTATTACTTTATTGGCAAGCTCTACAATACAATTGCCGCTTCTGTAATTTTCCGTTAACTGATATTGCGCAGCCTCCGGAAAATCCTTTTGAAAGCGCTGCATGATTTCAGGCGCCGCGCCACGAAAGCCGTAAATTGCCTGGTCGTCATCTCCTACCGCATAGAGATTCCGTGAGGAAGCCGAAAGCAGCTTAATCACCTGATACTGAGGCTCATTGATATCCTGAAATTCATCCACCAGAATATATTCAAACATTTTCCTCCATTTATGGCTGAATTCATTATCCATTTTCAAAAGATACAAACATTTTAAAATCATATCATCAAAATCGAGAAGCTTTTGCTGTCTTTGCATATCCTCATAATCATATTCAAGCTTATAAAACTGCTCTTCCGTTAAGCCCGGAGGCATCACAGGCTTCATTAAATTCTTTTTTCTGCTTATTGCTTCCAGCACCCGGGTTATAAAATCATAGTCCTGGGCATCTTCCATGTTCTGGTTTTTCAGAAGTATTTCAATTATTTTTCTTTTTTCTGATTCTTTTATCAGGGAATAATTATTCATCAAACTGGTTTCTTTTACAATATAATAACAAATACTGTGAAAAGTTCCGAAACGGACAGACTGATCTGCTTTTTTCAAATATCTTTGCCGCATTTCCAGGGCAGCTGCTTTGGTAAAGGTTATAGTGAGAATTTGATTGGGATTCACTTTAAGAATATCGGTTAAATACTGGATTCTTTGAATGATGGTGAAGGTTTTTCCTGAACCGGGACCTGCTATTACAATGGCAGGTCCCTTTCCATGATGAATTGCAGCTGACTGCATTTTACTGGCTTTCTGCATTCTTAAGCAATTCAATTCCTTTTCTGATTCTGCTAAGAGATTCTTCTTTTCCCAGAAGTTCCATAATTTCTGTTGCCCCAGCAGGTGTCATCTGCTTGCCGGATACCGCTGTTCTGACAGGCCACATTACATAACCGTTCTTACAGCCCTTTTTCGCCACATAATCAAGCAAAAGCTGATACAGCGCATCATTGGAATAATCCTCTGCACTTTCAAGCTCCGGTAAGATTTCTTCAAGAACCTCCAGGGAAGATTCTCTGGTAGTTTTCATCTTCTTGTGCTCATACATGGACGTATCGTATTCAGGAAGTCCTTCTAAAAAGTCCACTAATTCGCAGATATCGGGGAAAATCTCAATTCTGGTCTTTACCATGCCCGCTATCTTCTTTAAATCAAGTTCTCTTGTCAAAGCTTTTTTCAGATAAGGCTCCGCCATTTCATAGAACTTATCATCATCCATTGCTTTTATATATTCACCATTCATCCATTTTAATTTTGTATAGTCAAATACCGCCGGTGATTTTGACATATGATGATAATCAAAAATCTTTACCAGCTCTTCCAGCGAAAAGATTTCCTCGTTAATTTCAGGGCTCCATCCGAGAAGTGCGACAAAATTAACAACCGCTTCCGTTAAAAATCCCTGTGCTATTAAATCTTCATAGGAGGAATGTCCGCATCTTTTACTGAGTTTATGATGTTCTTCATCTGTAATCAGGGGACAATGCACGTAAACAGGCACTTCCCAGCCAAAAGCATCATACAAACGATTATATTTGGGCGATGAGGATAAATATTCATTTCCTCTTACTACATGGGTAATTCCCATTAAATGGTCATCCACAACATTGGCAAAATTATAGGTGGGATATCCGTCGGATTTAATCAAAATCATATCATCCAGCTCTGCATTATCCACGGAAATATCTCCATAAATCTCATCATGAAAGGTCGTTGTGCCTTCTGTGGGATTATTCTGCCTGATTACATAAGGTACGCCTGCGGCAAGCTTTGCTGCTACTTCTTCCTTTGATAAGGAAAGGCAATGTTTGTCATATACGTTAATTTCCTTACCTGCAACAACTCTGTTTAAGGTTGCCAGCCTTTCTTTATCACAGAAGCAATAATAAGCTTCGCCCTTATCAATCAGCTTTTTGGCGTATTCAAGATATAATCCGTTTGCCTGTCTTTCAGACTGGACATAGGGCCCCACTCCTTTATCCTTGTCAGGCCCCTCGTCATGGACAAGTCCCGTCTTTTGAAGGGTTCTGTAAATAATATCCACGGCACCCTCTACAAGACGTTCCTGATCTGTATCTTCAATTCTTAAAATAAAATCGCCGCCTTCATGCTTGGCAATTAAATATGCATAAAGAGCTGTTCTTAAATTACCTACATGCATTCTTCCTGTAGGACTTGGTGCAAATCTTGTTCTGATTTTAGTCATTTTCTGTTTTTCCTCCCATATCAGGAATCTTTTTATCGGCTGCCGCCTTAAATCCTGCCACTTCTTTCATTGCCTGGGAAATTGCTATATTGGTTCCGGCTCCGGCAATGCAGCCGCCGGGGCATGCCATCCCTTCTATCAGGCATCCGTTCTTTTTGCCGGCTTTTGCAAGCATTAATATTTTCCTGCATTCTGTAAGGCTTTCTGCATGTTCTATATTTACTTCCACATCAGGATAATATTCCCTGATACATTCTTCAATTGCATTTGCAACACCGCCTGCCACGCCATAGCCTCTGCCGGCACCTGTGGCGTCATTCAGCGGCTTGTCCGGACTGATGCTGTCTGGCAAAAGCCCTTTTGCTTCAAACATACCGGCAAGTTCTTCAAAGGTGATTACAAAATCAACATCCGATCGGACAGTCCTTCTGGAAGCTTCCAGTTTTTTTGAGGCGCAGGGCCCGATAAATACCACACTGGCATCAGGATGCTCTTCTTTAATCTTTCGCGCTGTCGCCACCATAGGTGTCAAAGCATTTGAAATTTTATCAATGGTTTCAGGGAAAAATTTCTTAGCCAGCATCGCCCAGGAAGGGCAACAGGATGTCAGCAGAAAAGGGAGCTTTCCGGCAGCAACCTCTTTTGCATAATGCTCCGCTTCTGCTATGGCGCCCATATCGGCACCGATTGCCGTTTCGTATACATCAAAAAAGCCCATTTCCTTCAGGGCTGCTTTCAGCATATCGGGAGTTACATTTTTGCCGAATTGTCCCACAAAAGCAGGGGCTACCTGCGCAATAATTTTCCGTCCGGACTGCATGGCGCGAATTAACTGAAATATCTGGGATTTGTCAGCAATTGCTCCAAAAGGACAGCTTACCATACATTGACCACAGGACACACAGATATCAGGGTCAATATAAGCCCTTCCCTTTTTATCGCTTTTAATGGCGTTTACTCCACAGTTTGCAAGGCAGGGTCTTGTCTGATGGGAAATAGCATCATAAGGGCAGACAGACTTGCACTTGCCGCATTTGATACATTTTTCCTGGTCAATTATGGATTTCCCGTTTTTCATGGAAATTGCGCCCCTGGGGCATACCTCACGGCAGGGATGAGCCACACATCCCATACACTTGTCAGTTACGTCATATCTGTTTTCCGGGCAGGCATTACAGGCAGAAGGAATGACCTGCATTAAAGGGGGCTCATAATATTTCTCAGCTATATTACTTTCTTCAAGCCCCTGCGTTACATGAACAGGTAAATTTTCAGGACGAAGAGAAAGCCCCATGGCAAGCCTGATGCTTTCTCTTGTAATAGCCCTTTCTCTATAGATGCTTTCATACTCCGACTCATCATAATCCACTATTTTATAAGGCAGGGCCTCCACATCATCTTTTAAATTTTCTGATGTATAGGCAAGATTGGCAACTTCTTTAAATATGCGTCTTCGGTTTTTGCGAACCTGGGTATCAATGCCACGCATGCTCATAGTCTAATCCCTTTCAATTAATAATAATCCTTATAGAAATTTTAAGATATAGAATTAATTCCTAAAATGTATTTTTGCATAAACCTGCAAGGAAATCAAGGATTTTATTATATAATGCATTTTAATTGAAAAGGATTGCAGACTTAAAGCATATTGCGCTACTCTTCAAGTTCCGTTTCTGCAGTTTCCGTTTCTTCTGATTCGTCCGTTTCTTCTGATTCGTCCGTTTCTTCTATAAAGTCTGCAAGTTCCTTATTCAACGAATAATAAAGCGTTCCGTCTATCGCATATACATTGTTTTCCTCATTAACAGACAGATAATAATATCCTGTTATGGAATTATAATCCCCCACTTTTATTACATACAGATTATCATTCCACTGAAGAGATATATTAATTGCAGGATTATCAAGCCCGTATTCTGACATATCCGGGGCTTCTTCTATCTTCAGTTCAGATGAAATCTGTCCTGCGCTGCTCAAAAAATCTGATACTTTTTCCGAGTCAATTTTTTCCTCTTCATTGTCAATGCATTGCCATCCGTCTTTTGATTTCTGCAGGTTAACGGTTCCATTATCACTGATAATTCCGATTTCTGTTACCAGAGAGGTATCTATATTAATTGCTTCATAGGTTTCCGCCGTATCCTCCGATTCTTCCGGCAGATGATTCATATAATAACGGCAACCCAGATAAGCGGCCAGTATAAATACAAAAACAATACAGACAAAAATCAACTGCACCTTTTTCCTTTTATTCATCATACAAAATCTCCTCTTATTGCTTTCTTCTCTTAAACCAGACAACAAAACCTGCCGCCAGAATTGCAAATGGGATTACTGCAATTGTCAGCAAAGCCAGAACAAGAATAACCCCCTGGGAAATAGTCAGATATTCTGTTTCCAGACTTTTCACCGGAATAGAAACGCTGCTTGTATGGGATACAAAGCTGCCAAGCGTTGAAGAAAACAGCTTCATATTTGTTCCTGCCACCATGGAATCTGCAGTTTCCGTAAACAGACTCTCACAGGAATATATGATTCCCACTGAGTTTTCACTGTCGATGCTTTTTACACATTTTACCCCTATTTCAAAAGGTCCTTCCTCATCATCTTCCTGCTTTGAGTAATCCATGCTGTTTTCTATATTATTTCTGACATAGCTTTTATCCGAGGAAGACAGTAAAACAGATACTTCCACATCTTCCGTTTCCGTTACGGTAAGTCCCATTGCATAAGGAGCAAAAATATAACTTCCGTTGTTATACACACTTTCCGTCAGTGTATCATAAGTTACATCAGGAAGCAGGTAAAAAGGATCCTGATAATAATTGTTTACTGCCGATTCTATAATCAGTCCTTCAGTGACTGTTACGCCATAAAAATCAAGCAGTTTGTTAAAGTTTGCAAGTTCTGTGCCTGTATATGCCGTGATTAATAATACATCTCCGCCTTTTTCCATATAATTCAGCATCTTTGAGGTATCATCAGCCGACAAATCTGATGCAGGCGCATTTATAATGACACAAGAAGCATCTTCGGGCACCTCATCATAGTCCATCAGATTAATAGTTTCATATTCCACGTTCTCTTTTTCAATCGCAGATACAAAACTGCTTTCAAAGGACAATTCATCATGTCCCGTTACAGCATAGATTTTCGGCATTTCATCTGTTGTTACATATGCAATGGCGCTTGTTATCTGTCCTTCCCCATCATACCCCGTTACCGTAGAGGAATAAGTCGTATAATCAAATTCCATTTCATACAGCTCGCTATAATCTATTACCTTACTTCGTTTGCTGCCCTCCACAATTATGCTGTTGGAGCTTATGGCACCGTCCGTATATTGTGTGTAGAATTTAGGATTTACGGCCGGATCCACATAAGATATTTTTATATGGGAACTTAATCCTTCATAGTTTTGAAGCGTAGTATCCAGCGTGGAGTCAGCCTGGCTTTCATTTGACAGCACATAAATATTAACATCCTCTGAAAGCCCTTTTACAAGCTCTTTCGTTTCATCGGAAAGGGTGTAAAGCTGCTGTGCCGTAACATCAAATACTGTAAATCTTGCAGGCAATTCCGAAACTAATACATTGAGTAAAACGGCCGCAGCCGCAGCAATTACCATAACTGTTGAACTGTAAGTGCCAAGGCTTAAAGTCTTTTTGGACAGCTGATATCTGCGCTTTTGAATTGACTGTACCGTAAACAGCAAAAACAAAACAATTACCGATAAATAATAAACGATGCTGCTGAGGTGAAACGATCCATTTAATAAGTCATCAAAACGGCTTACCATATCAAAAGCACTTAATATCTTTGTGAGCAGATTTCCTGTGGATGAAATCATATTGCAGATTCCCGACATAACATAAGTCAGAAACAAAACCCCGAAAGATATTACAGCTGCAATCACCTGGCTCTCTGTCATAGATGATACAAACATGCAGATTGCAATACAGGCTGAACCATACAGGAAAAAGCCGAGTATTGCAAGATAGGTTTCCCCAAAATCAACAGTGCCGAATAAGTTTAGAATAACAGGATATATAGATATAATAATTATGGGAACAGCAAAAACAGTAATGAGTGCCAAAAATTTCCCCATTACAATACTGCTGACACTGATCGGCGATGTTAAAATCAACTGATCTGTTTTCTGATGTCTTTCTTCAGCCAGAATTTTCATGGTTAAAATGGGAATGCTGATTAAAAATAAAAACACTACAGAGGATAAGGCATATCCAATGTAGGGATATCCCATAAATAAATCATAGACAGAAAAATAGATACCCAGTAAAAATAAAGTAGCTCCTATGAATAATGCTCCCAGAAAAGAATGAAAATAAGATTGTAATTCTCTTTTATAAATCGCTTTCATTGTCATTTCCCCCTTCTTCCATTTCAGGCGCATGTTGTTCGGTATCCAATTTTGTTTCCTTACTTTCGGACTCTTCTTTTTCTGTTTCTTCTTTTTCTGCTCCATCACCAGTCAATTCAAGGAAAATATCCTCAAGAGATTTTTCAAGACGGCTTAAGGCTAATACCGGAAGTTTTTTATCCGCCAAAGCATAGAAAAGCGGCACCCGGATATCTTCTTTTACATCTGTTTCCAATACAACCTTTATGCAGCCTGTTTCATGGCTGTTCTCAATACTGTAATTTGTAATGCCCGCCAGTTCCCGGATTACCGGTTCCACTTCTTCTCTTTTTCCAAGAATATGAACTTCCAGACTAGCCTTTCCATTCATAAGTCCGGTCAGTCCTTCCGGTGTATCGCTTGCAACCAGTTTCCCTTTTGATACAATCATGATTTCATCGCAAATAGCCTGTACCTCAGACAGAATATGTGAACTTAATATTACAGTATGTTTTTCTCCTAATTTTTTTATCAGTTCCCGAATTTCAATAATCTGTTTCGGATCCAGTCCTACCGTGGGTTCATCCAGAATAATGACTTCCGGATATCCCAGAATGGCCTGTGCAAGACCCACACGCTGTTTGTAGCCTTTTGAAAGATTCTTTATCAGACGTTTTTTTATGTCGGAAATCATGGTCATATCCATAATTTCCTGAATTTGCTGCGCTCTTTCTTTTCTGGGAATTTTTTTCAATTCCGCTGCAAAGACCAGATACTCTCCGACTGTCATATCCTGATATAAGGGCGGTATTTCCGGCAGATAGCCAATACAGCTCTTTGCCTCTTCCGCATCCTTTACAATATCATAACCGTTAATTACTACGGTTCCTTCCGAAGGCGCAATGTATCCTGTCATAATGTTCATAGTAGTACTTTTCCCTGCGCCATTTGGCCCCAGAAAACCATATATTTTTCCGGATTCAATTTGAAAAGAAAGATGGTCTACCGCTATATGGCTGCCATACCTTTTTACAAGATTATCAACTTTTATCAAAATAAGCCCTCCTTTTAATTAAATTCACTATCAGCCTTTTATAACTTTAATTGGTAATTGTGTTCTAAATTGGAAAAAAGTATGAAAAATCTGTGATAAGAAGGGAACCTGAAAAAACTCCTATCATATTATATTATTAAAACGCCCCTAAATTTATGAGAGGAAATTTATGCAGGATTACAGTTTTAATGAATATTTTGATCGTTTTCCCGTTGCCATGGCCTATGTACCCTGGCAGCATCTTACCAATATTTTTGAAAATCTGGATGAAGCATATAAAACCGGCACTATTTTCCCTGAACTTGAAAAACCGTTTACAGGAAGGAGATGTGTAAAATGAGCAATAATATGATGAATTCCGAAAGAGAACGGCTTTATCGTGATATCGGTATTATTGATTTTGTAGTTGTTGAAATGACGGAATATCTTGATACTCACCCTACCGATAAAGAAGCTATGGAATATTTGAATCATTATGTCCGCATGAAAAATCAGGCCATGAGAGAATATGCAATGAAATATGGTCCTTTAAGAATATCGGATGCAGACGGCTGCAATCAAAATGAATGGAAATGGGCAACACAGAACTGGCCCTGGAATGGAGGATGCTGATTTATGTGGAATTATGAAAAAAGGTTACAATTTCCGGTAAATATTAAAGAACCCAATGCAAAGCTTGCCCAGGTTATCATGAGTCAGTATGGCGGTCCTGATGGTGAACTCGGCGCCTCCATGCGCTATATTTCCCAGCGCTATTCCATGCCTTACAATGAAGTCGCTGCAATTTTGACCGATATCGGCACGGAGGAGCTGGCACATCTTGAAATGGTTTCCACTATCGTCCACCAGCTTACAAGAAATTTGTCCATGGAAGAAATTGAAGAATCCGGCTTTGCTAATTATTATGTAGACCATACGGTGGGCATCTGGCCCATGGCTGCCGGTGGAATTCCTTTTAACAGCTGCGAATTCCAATCTAAAGGCGACGCCATAACAGATTTGTTTGAGGACATGGCGGCAGAACAAAAAGCGCGAACCACATATGACAATATTTTAAGACTTGTACGCGACTGCCCTGACGTTTATGAGCCCATCAAATTCCTAAGAGCCCGTGAAGTGGTACATTTTCAAAGATTCGGTGAAGCGCTCCGCATCGTACAGGACCGGCTGGACTCCAAGAATTTCTATGCATTTA